>DASTCK010000115.1:0-4342 GCA_035711225.1 Casimicrobiaceae bacterium | reverse complement strand
TCGCGCGCTGCCTCGCCGACGAGGCGGAGGCGGTTCGCGAGCCGTTCCTCGCGCTGTGGGCGTGCCTGCGTCCCGCGATCGCCGCGCGCGAGGCGCGAGCGCTTCGCCTCTGGGCCACCTGAAGGACGCCGCCATGGACCTCACGCCGCGCGAGAAGGACAAGCTCCTGATCTTCACCGCTGCGCTCGTCGCCGAGCGGCGCAAGGCGCGCGGCGTCAAGCTCAACCATCCCGAGGCGGTGGCGTTCATCAGCGCCGCGATCCTCGAAGGCGCGCGCGACGGCCGCACCGTCGCCGAGCTGATGCACCACGGCACGACGCTGCTCTCGCGCGACGACGTGATGGACGGTGTGCCCGAGATGATCGCCGACATCCAGGTCGAAGCGACGTTCCCCGACGGCACCAAGCTCGTGACCGTGCACCACCCGATTCCGTGAGGTGAAAGCATGAAGCCCTTCCGTCTCTGCCACCTTCGCAGCCTCGCCCTCGCCGCGACGTGCGCGCCCGTCGCGGCGCTCGCCCACGCCGGCCACGGTGACATCGCCGGGCTCGGCGACGGCATCCTGCACGTCACCTCGGGCCTCGACCACATGTTGGCTGCGTTCGCGGTGGGCGTGTGGGCGATGGCCTACCCGTGGCGGCGCGCATGGATCCTTCCCGTCGCGTTCGTGACCGCGATGCTGGCCGGCGCGTGGGTCGGCCTGGGCCACACCGCGTTGGCCGCCGGAGAGACGATGATCGTCGCGTCACTGATCATCCTGGGAGCGATGATCATGCGCGCGAGCGCGTTCTCGGTGTATGCCGCCGCGGCGATCTGCCTGCTGTTCGGCGCCTTCCACGGCTATGCGCACGGCAACGAGGCGGGCAGCAGCGGCGATTACAACGCGTACCTCGGCGGGCTGGTCATCGCAACGGCGCTCCTGCACCTGGCCGGCATGGGGGTCGGGCTCATGCTGCGCATCGCCTCGCGCTGGGGCTTGCGCATCGCCGGGGCGCTCGTCATGGCGGCGGGCGCATGGTTCGCCGTCGGGCTCGCGGCGTGAGAGACGCGTGATGATTCCGGGCGAGATCCTGGTCGGCGATGGCGACATCGAGATCAACGCGGGGCGGGAGCGCGTGACGCTCGCGGTCGCGAACACCGGCGACCGGCCGATCCAGGTCGGCTCGCACTACCATTTCTTCGAGGTGAACGAGGCGCTCGCGTTCGAGCGCGAGCGCTCTCGCGGCTTCCGGCTCGACATCGCGGCGGGCACCGCCGTTCGCTTCGAGCCGGGCCAGACGCGCACGGTGACGCTATGCTCGCTCGCCGGCGATCGCATCGTGCACGGGTTCAACGGCCGCGTCGCGGGCCCGCTGGGGACGTGACGATGGCGACACGCATCGGGCGGCGCGCTTATGCCGAGATGTTCGGCCCGACGACGGGCGACCGCATCCGACTCGCCGATTCGGCGCTGGTGATCGAGGTCGAGCGCGACTTCACCACCTACGGAGAGGAGGTGAAGTTCGGCGGCGGCAAGGTGATCCGCGACGGCATGGGCCAGTCGCAGCGAACCTCGCGCGATGCCGTCGACACCGTCATCACCAATGCGCTCGTGCTCGACCACTGGGGCGTCGTCAAGTGCGACATCGGCGTGAAGCACGGCCGCATCGCCGGCATCGGCAAGGCCGGCAATCCCGACATCCAGCCGGGCGTGACGATCATCATCGGGCCGGGCACCGAGGTCATCGCGGGCGAAGGCATGATCCTGACGGCCGGCGCGATCGACACGCACATCCATTTCATCTGCCCGCAGCAGATCGAGGAGGCGCTCGCGTCGGGCATTACGACGATGATCGGCGGCGGCACCGGGCCGGCGACGGGCACGTCGGCGACGACCTGCACGCCGGGGCCCTGGCACCTCGAGCGCATGCTCCAGGCGGCCGACGCGTTCCCGATGAACCTGGGCTTCACCGGCAAGGGGAACGCGAGCCTGCCCGAGGCGCTGGTCGAGCAGATCGCCGCCGGCGCGATCGGGCTCAAGCTGCACGAGGACTGGGGCACGACGCCCGCGGCGATCGACTGCTGCCTGACGGTGGCCGACGCGACCGACACGCAGGTCGCGATCCACACCGACACGCTGAACGAGTCGGGCTTCGTCGAGGCGTCGATCGCGGCGTTCAAGGGCCGCACGATCCACACCTACCACACCGAGGGCGCGGGAGGCGGGCACGCGCCGGACATCATTCGGGTCTGCGGGGAGCCCAACGTGCTGCCGTCGTCGACCAACCCGACGCGGCCGTTCACCGTCAACACGCTCGACGAGCACCTCGACATGCTGATGGTGTGCCACCACCTCGACCCGGGCATCGCCGAGGACGTGGCGTTCGCCGAGTCGCGCATCCGGCGCGAGACGATCGCCGCCGAGGACATCCTGCACGACCTCGGCGCGTTCTCGATGATCTCGTCGGATTCGCAGGCGATGGGGCGCGTCGGCGAGTCGGTCACGCGCTGCTTCCAGACCGCGCACAAGATGAAGGTGCAGCGCGGCTCCCTTGGCGAGGATCCCGCGAGGCACGACAACTTCCGCGCCAAGCGCTACATCGCGAAGCTCACGATCAACCCGGCGCTCACGCACGGCATCGCCGGCGAGGTCGGCTCGGTGGAGGTCGGCAAGTGGGCGGACCTCGTGCTGTGGAAGCCCGCGTTCTTCGCGGTCAAGCCGTCGCTGGTGCTCAAGGGTGGCTCGATCGCCTGGGCGCAGATGGGCGACCCCAACGCCTCGATCCCGACGCCGCAGCCCGTGCACGGGCGCCCGATGTTCGGCGCGTTCGGCGGCGCGACAGCGCGCGGCTCGCTCACGTTCGTGTCGCGCATGGCGCACGAGAGCGGCGTCGCCGAGCGCTACGGGCTCGCGAAGAACGTCGTGCCGATCGGCGGCGTGCGCGACCTTCGCAAGGCCGACATGATCCACAACGGCTACGCGCCGAGGATCACCGTCGACCCGTCCACCTACATCGTCGTCGCCGACGGGCAGGCGCTGCTGTGCGAGCCCGCCCAGGTGCTGCCGATGGCGCAGCGCTACTTCCTGTTCTGATGATCGAGCTCGTCGAGCGCGCGCCGCGCGACGCGCCACCGTCCGCGACGCTGACGCTGCCGTGGGAACGCCGCGGCGTGACGCGCCAGCGCGTGCGGCTCGACGACGGGCGCGAGGCGGGCATCTTCCTCGCGCGAGGCGAGATCCTGCGCGGCGGCGACCGCCTCGCGACCGCCAGCGGCGAGGTGGTCGCGATCGTGGCAGCGCCGCAGCCGGTGATCGTCGTGCGCGCGTCGACGCCGGCGGCGCTCGCGCGGGCCGCCTATCACCTCGGCAACCGGCACGTCCCGGTCGAAGTCGGCGAGGGCTGGCTCAAGCTCGAAGCGGATCATGTCCTGCGCGAGATGCTCGTGGGCCTGGGCGTGTCGGTCGAGAGTGCGACGCTGCCGTTCGAGCCGGAGGCGGGGGCCTATTCGCACGGCCACGGGCACGGTCGCGTCGGCGAGTCCCCCGGGCCGCTGGCGTCACGGATCGCCGGATCGGCGACGCATCGTCCCCGCCATGGCTGACGCGCGCACGCTCGCCGCGTTGCTGCAACTCGCGAGCCCGGCGCTGCCGGTGGGCGCGTACTCGTATTCGCAGGGACTGGAGCGCGCGATCCACGACGGCGCGGTCGGCGACGAAGCGGCGGCGACGGCCTGGGTCGTCGATCTCGTGCGCGGCCCGCTCGCGCACTTCGACGCGCCTGCGCTGGTGCGCATGCACGCCGCCTGGACCGCGGGCGACGTCGACGCGGTCACGCGCTGGAACGAGCGCGTGCTCGCGACGCGCGAGACGGCTGAGCTCCGCGCCGAGACCGTGCAGATGGGCGCATCGCTCGCGAAGCTCGTCGCGGCGTGGGAGCGGGGCACCCCTGCGTGGCGCGCGGCGGTGGCGTCGCTCGACGAGCCGAGCTTCCCCGCAGCGTATGCGGCTGCTGCCGTCGCGCTCGGGATCGCCACCGAGGACGCCGTCGTCGCCTTCCTGTGGGGCGCGGCCGAGAACCTGGTCGCCGCGGCGTTGAAGGCGGGCCCGTTCGGCCAGCTCGCCGGCCAGCGCATCCTGCTCGCCGCGCACGACGCGATCGAGGCGGGGGCGCGCATCGCGACGACGATCGACGACGACGACCTCTGGTCGTCCGCGCCAGGGCTCGCGATCTTCTCGGCGCACCACGAAACGCAGTACTCGCGATTGTTCCGATCCTAGGTCAGACCCCGGCTTCGTCGGGGCCTGACCTAAGGAGTGACATCGCGGATTGGGACCTTGGGGGTCAGACCCCGGTTTCATCGG
>DASTCK010000114.1:0-6646 GCA_035711225.1 Casimicrobiaceae bacterium | reverse complement strand
CGGAACCCGACGCCTCCCTGCCGGCGCTGGAAATGCGCGAACGGCAGCGCGACGATCATCATCGCGAGGACGGCGAGCGGGTAGAAGATCTTGTTCCAGAACGCGATCTCGAAGCGGTTCGTCTTGGTCGAGCCGCCCGCGCCGAGCACGCGGATGTTGTCCCACAGCGTCGCGAGCTCGAGGCGCTCCGGCGCCACCTGGTAGACGGTCAGGATCGACGGGCGCAGCACCGTGTTCCACGTCCAGGTCGCCGCCGTGCTCACGCGGGCGACGTCACCGGCGATCTCGGTGGCCTTGACGTTGACGAGCTCCCAGCGACCCTCGCCGACGAAGCGGCCGCTCTCGGCGGCGCGCGACGCCACCAGCCGCATGTCGCCGTCGAACTCGTAGATGCGCACGCCGACGAGCGTCAGGTCCGCGAGCACGGTGCGGATGTTGACGAACTGGCGATCCTGCTTGAACCAGAAGCCCGACGTGAACTGCTGCGCGACGACGCTCGAGCCGTCGCCCCGGCTGGCGCTGCGCAGCGTCTGCGCGAGCCGCTCGGCGGGCGGCGCGACGAACTCGCCGGCTAGGAAGGTCGCGACGGCGAGCGGAATGCCGACGCGGACGACCGACCAGCCGACCTGCCACAGCGACGTGCCCGAAGCGCGCATCACCGTGTACTCCGAGTTGGCGACCAGCTGCGCGAGCGCGAACAGCGTGCCGATCAGCGCGGCGACGGGGAACAGCTCGTAGATGCGCGACGGCAGGTGCAGTGCGACGTAGAGCATGGCGGTCGAGATCGTGTAGCCGCCCTTGCCGACGTCCGAGAGCTCGTTGATCAGGTCGAAGAACGCGAACAGCGACAGCAGCGCCGCGAAGATCGCCAGCGTCGCGAACAGGACGTCGCGTCCGACGTAGCGGGTCAGCGTCCTCACGCAGCGCTCCCGGCCGCGGGCTCCGCCGGGCCTCCGCGCGGCGGCCGGCGAAACAGGCCGAAGACCGAGAGCTGGTGGCGGAACAGGATGAACACGACGACGAGCGCGGTCGCGTGCGGGGCGACGAGGCCGACCCAGAAGTCCAGCTTCCCCTGGGCGATCAGGCTCTGCACGATGTTGAGGCAGTTGGTGTAGAGCAGGTAGAGGAACGCCGCCGACACGAGGTTGAACGACCGCCCGAGCCGCGGGTTCACGTGCGAGAGCGGGATCGCGAGCAGCGTCAGCACGAACGCGAGGATCGGCACCGAGAGCCGCCAGAACAGCTCGGCGCGCTCCGCGTCGCCGTCGGTGATCGCGAGGATCTCGGTCGGGATCGCCTTGCGCGAGGCCGGGAGCGCCCGCGCGGCCGCCGGCTCGATCACGCGACCGAGCTTCTCGAACTCGATGATCCGGAAGTCGGCGCTGCCGGGCGATCCCTCGTAGCGGCGCCCGTCCTCGAGCACGACGTAGCGCGCGCCGTCGGGACCCTCCTCGAGGCGCGCGATGCGCGCGAGCGTGGTGGCGTCCTTCTCGTCGTCGATCGAGTGCAGGAAGACGTTGCGGATCGTGCCGTCGAACGTGTTGATGCTGTCGATGAACACGACCAGGTGCGCGCGCTTGAACTCGCGGAACAGCCCCGGCGTGATGAACGAGATCTCGTCGCGCGACTCGAGCTGGCGCTCGAACTCGATCTTGCGTCGCTCGGCCCACGGCGACAGGAACAGCGACAGCGCGACGATCGCGACCAGGAACGGCGCCGAGAACCAGAGGATCGGCTTCAGGAGCGCCGTCAGCGACTGCCCCGACGTCATCCACACGATCATCTCGCTGTCGCGGTACCAGCGCGACAGCGTGAGCAGCACCGTCAGGAACAGCGCGACCGCGAGCAGCACGTTCAGGTAGAACAGCGCGTTGAAGCCGAGCAGCGCGAGGATCCCGTCCGGCGCGACCGCGCCGCCCGCCGCCCGGGCCAGCAGGCGCAGCACCAGGTTGGTGAACAGGATCGCGGTGAGGACGACGAACAGGCCGATCGCCGTGGCCGTGAGCTCGCGGACGAGCGTGCGGCGGAAGATCATGACGCCGGGAAAAGATTTGACTTTTTGGCCATCTTTTGCCGACAATGCCCGGAACCGGCCCTAACGCTAATAATGTACGGGAAGGGAGCGCCGGGGCGGCGGGAGAGACACTCGATGGAATTTACCATAAAAAGCGGCAGTCCCGAGAAGCAGCGCAGCGCGTGCGTGGTCGTCGGCGTGTTCGACAACCGCAAGCTGTCGCTCTCCGCGGAGCTGATCGACCGGGCGAGCAACGGCTACGTCGGCGAGATCATCCGCCGCGGCGACATGGAGGGGAAGCTCGGGTCGACGCTGCTGCTGCACAACGTCCGCGGGACCCTCGCCGACCGCGTGCTGCTCGTCGGCCTCGGCAAGGAGCGCGACTTCCGCGACCGCGAGTTCCGCAAGGCGGTGCGCGCGGCGGTCAAGCTCCTGAACGAGACCGGCTCCTACGAGGCGGTCGTCTACCTGACCGAGGAGAAGGTCAAGCGGCGCGAGGTCGCGTGGCGCGTCGAGCACGCGGTCGCCGTCGCGATGGAGACCGTCTACCGCTTCGACCAGATGAAGAGCGAGCCGGCCGAGGTTCGCCGGCCGCTGCGCAAGCTCACGCTGTCGGTGCCGCAGCGCTCCGACCTCGCCGCCGGCGAGCGGGCGGCCGCGCGGGGGCTCGCGATCGCGCATGGCGTCGAGCTCGCGCGCGATCTCGGCAACCTGCCGGGCAATGTCTGCACGCCGACCTACCTCGCGCAGCAGGCGACGCAGCTCGCCGCGTCCTATCCCGACGTCAAGGTGCAGATCCTCGAGCGCGACGAGATCGAGTCGCTCGGCATGGGCTCGTTCCTGTCGGTCACGCGCGGCAGCGACGAGCCGCCGCGCTTCATCGTCCTCGAGTTCCGCAACGCGCCCAGGAAGGCGAAGCCGGTCGTGCTGGTCGGCAAGGGCATCACCTTCGACACCGGCGGCATCTCGATCAAGCCGGCCGCCGACATGGACCACATGAAGTTCGACATGGGAGGCGCGGCCAGCGTGCTCGGCACGTTCCGCGCGATGGCCGAGCTCAAGGCCACCGTCAACCTGGTCGGGCTCATCCCCACCTGCGAGAACATGCCGTCGGGCAAGGCGACCAAGCCCGGCGACATCGTCAAGAGCATGTCCGGTCAGACGATCGAGGTGCTCAACACGGACGCCGAGGGGCGGCTGATCCTCGCCGACGCGCTCACCTACGCCGAGCGCTTCGAGCCCGAGGCGGTGGTCGACATCGCGACGCTCACCGGCGCGATGGTGATCGCGCTCGGGCACGCCGCCTGCGGCGTGTTCAGCAACAACGATGCGCTGTCGCGCGCGCTCGTCGCGGCGGGCGACGAGGCCTACGATCGCGCGTGGCCGATGCCCCTGTGGGACGACTACCACGAGGGGCTCGAGAGCAATTTCGCCGATTTCGCGAACGTCGCGGGGCGCGCGGGCGGAAGCATCGTCGCCGCCTGCTTCCTGTCGAAGTTCACGAAGAAGTACGATTGGGCGCACCTCGACATCGCCGGCGTCGCGTGGCGCGAGGGCAAGGAGAAGGGCGCGACCGGTCGGCCGGTGCCGCTGCTGGTCGCCTGGCTGCTCACCGAGGAGGCGGGCCCCGCGTGAGCGGTGAGGGCGCCGACCCGCGATGACGTCGATCGATTTCTACACGGGCGCGGAGGATCCGCTCGACGTGGCCGCGCGCATCGCGACCAAGGCGTGGCAGCAGTACGGGAGCGTTCGCGTGCTGACGCCCGATCCGGGGACGACCGATGCGCTCGACCGGCGCCTGTGGATGATGCCGGCGACGGGATTCCTGCCGCACTGCCGGCTCGCGAGCCCGCTCGCACCGGAGACGCCGGTGATCGTCGACGACGCGCTCGACCACCAAGGACCGGCGTGCGTGCTCGTCAACCTCCATCCGGATCCGCCGCCGTTCTTCAGCCGCTTCGAGCGCCTCGCCGACATCGTGGGGCGCGAGGCGGCTTCCGCCGATGCCGGGCGCCGCCGCTGGAAGTTCTACCGCGACCACGGCTACGCGATGCAGCACCACGCGCTCGACGAGCGCGCCTGACCATGCCTACCGCGCGCGAATTGCTCGAGCAGGCCGATGCGCTGATGCGGAGGAATCGGGCGGAGGGGACGCGCGGGGCGCGCGAGTCCGGCGCGCAGGGCCCCCGCAGCATCGCGCCCGTTCCGGCAATGCCCGTCGAACCCAGGCTGCCGCCGGCGCCGAAACCGGCGACGATCGTGCCGGCGCAGGTCGCCGACCACGCGGCGGCAAAGGTCCCCGACGACGCGGAGATCCCGGTCCTCGACGAAGCCGTCGCGCCCTCCGCCCTCGCGGCGGACGACGACGTGCCCGTGCTGACCGACGCGGTCGACGAGATCGAGGTCGCGGCCCCCGTCGTGGACGAAGGTGAGCCCTCCGACTGGCTCGGGCCACGCGCCGAGGACGAGAGCATCCTCGGGCCCTCGCCGCCGTCCGTGGCGGTCGTCCCGCCGGCCACGCTCGCCGTGGTCCCGCCGCCGGCGAACGAGGCGCCGCAGCGAGCCGCGCCCGAGATCGAGGACCTTTCCCAGCGCGTGTACGCGGACCAGGACGCCGACGTCACCGTGCGTCGCCCGATGCCGACGCTCGGCGCCCCGGTCGTCCGTCCGCCTCCCGACATCGAGGACCTCGCCGCTCCCGGCCTCGCGGACCTCGATCCCGACGTCACGTGGACGCGTCCGATCCAGGGCAGCACCGTCGCGCCGGTCACGGCGCCGCGCGTGTCGCTACCGGTGGCGCAGGAAACGGCCGCGGCGTCGCGCGCCGAGGCGGAGCCCGCGAGCGGGCCGCGATCGCTCCCCGCCGGCGACGAGTTCGAGGCGCTCGCCGAGGAAATCCGCATGCAGGTGCTCCAGCGGATCGACATGTTCACCGACACCGGCCTTCGCGAGCGCCTCGGCGAGCGACTGAAGCCGATCGTCGATCGCGCGAGCGCCGACCTCGTCGCCGCGATCAACCAGCACGTTGGGGAGATCCTGCGCGCCTACGTCGCGGAAGCGATCGAGCGGGAGATCGACCGCTGGCGATCGGGACGCTGACGCCACGTCCGGGCGCGTCTGCGTCTCTCGACAGTCGCGCGGGCGCGCAGCGTCGCGGCGCGAATACGGCGCGGGAGGATCCGCAACTGCCTCGCAAGGCGTCCAGTCACGCGTAAGCCCGCGGCAGGGGCCTGCCCCGCGGGCCTTCGCCCGTGTATCGCAGGTTCGACTACGGCCAGGCCCGTGCGCCGAACCATCGCTCACCACCCCCTGGCGCTCTACCAGCAGTTCATGACCTCGCTCGACGGGTCCGCCGAGGGCATCGGGCTGTGCGCGGCTCCCTGGATGTCCTGCGCGGGCCGATAGGGCCCGATTCGCAGTTGGCGACAGCCGATACCGCACGTCACCGGCGGGTGTATGCTGGATCGTCCGGGTCGCAGGCGGGGAGGCCCACGTGAAACGGATCGCCGCTCTTGCAGCGTTCGCGCTGGCGTGCGCGCACGGCCACGCCGCCGTCACGACGACCGTGATCGACCTGCCCACGCAGGTGCCTACGCGCATTCTCGACATGCGGCCGCCCAACGCGGTCGCGAACATCGTCGCGGTCTCCGGCGGCCCCACCGGCCAGGCCGGCATCACCGGCCCCGCGCTTCCCGCGGGCGCGGTGTGCATTCCGATCGGGCGCAGCGCCACGGGCTTGACCGATCACGGCCTGGCGATCGTCATGGTCGACAACCAGTACTCGGACGTCGCGGCCGTGATCGAGTACCTGTGGAACCGCGACCACCTGCCGATCTGGATGCACGGCGGGAGCTCGGGGTCGCAGATCGTGCTCGACCGCGCGGCGGGCACGCCTGCCACGGTTCCGCTCGGCGCGCTCCTCTGGGGACCCTGGGGGATCGACCTGGGCGTGGCGGCGACGATCAAGAGGCCGGTGCAGATCATCTATCACGTCAACGATCCGCTCGCCAGCGCGCCCGCTCCCGCGTTGTACGACGCGCTGACGTCGGCGAGCGCGCGCGAGATCCTCGGCTTCAGCGGCGGCACGACCGACTGCGGTGGAGCCTATCACGCGCTCACCGGCCTCGACGCGGAATGGCTGGCCGCGACGATCGCGTTTGTCGACAAATACATGCCGGTCGTGCCGCCGAGCGGCCCCATCGCCGTCGAATACTTCAACGCCGGCTTCGGCCACTACTTCATGACGGCGGACGCCGACGAGATCGGCGGGCTCGACGCGGGCGCGTACAACTTCGCGTTCGTGCGCACCGGGCGCCAGTTCAACGTGTTCGACGCGCCGGGCGCGGGCACGGTGCCGGTGTGCCGGTTCGTCACCACGCCGGGGCATTTCGGCACCAGGAGCTCGCACTTCTACACGGCGGACCCGGTCGAGTGCGAAGGCGTCAAGCACTACCCGGACTGGCAGTACGAGAAGATCGCGTTCCACATCGGCGTGCCGGCCGGCGGGGTGTGCGCGACGGGGACCGTGCCGGTGTACCGGATGTTCAACAACGGCCACACGGGCGCGCCGAACCACCGGTTCACGACCGACCTCGCGCTCTACCAGCAGTTCACCGCGACGCCCGACTGGGC
>DASTCK010000113.1:0-3036 GCA_035711225.1 Casimicrobiaceae bacterium | reverse complement strand
TTCGCCGGGCGGGACGAGGAGCGCGAGCGCGAGGAGGTCGGCGGCGACGACGACCAGGCCGCCGCGCGCGTGGACGTCGCGGGCCACCGAGGCGAGGTCGCGGACCTCGCCGTCGGCGCCCGGGTACTGGAGCACGACGGCGAATGCGTCGCTCCCGGCCGCGGCCGAAGCCGGTCCCGTGGCCAGCGTTACGCCCATCGGGCCCGCGCGCGTGGCGAGCACGTCGCGCGTCTGCGCGAACACGTCGTCGGCGACGAACACGGTCCGGCTCGGCGACTTCGTGACGCGCAGCGCGAGCGCCATCGCTTCCGCGGCGGCGGTCGCCTCGTCGAGCATCGACGCGTTCGCGATCGCCATGCCGGTCAGGTCGCAGACCATCGTCTGGAAATTGACCAGCGCTTCGAGCCGGCCCTGCGAGATCTCCGGCTGGTAGGGCGTGTAGGCCGTGTACCAGGCCGGGTTCTCGAGCACGTTGCGCAGGATGACGCCCGGCGTGATCGTGCCGTAGTAGCCCTGCCCGATGAACGACGTAAGCACGCGGTTCTTCGCCGCGATCGCCGCGAGCCGCTCGAGCGCCTCGTGCTCGGGCACCGGACCCGGGAGGGCGAGCGGCTTGCGGTCCCGGATCGCGGGCGGGACGATCGCGTCGATCAGCGCCGCGCGCGTCGGATAGCCGAGCGCCGCGAGCATCTCGCGCTGGTCGGCTTCCGACGTGCCGACGTGGCGCGTCGCGAACGCGCCGCGCCGCTCGAGGTCGGCGAGGCTCGCGCGAGGCGGCGACGCGGACGGGGGAGTGTCGGGCATCGCGAAGGCTCCGGTCGGCGGAAAGCGCGTCACTCGCCGATGACGGCCTGGTAGCCGCGCGCGTCGAGCAGCGCGTCCATCGCCGCCGGATCGGCCGGCTTGAGGCGGAAGAGCCACGCCGCGTAGGCGTCCTGGTTCACCGCTTCGGGCGTCGACGCCACGCCGTCGTTCACCGCGACGATCTCGCCGGCGATCGGCGCGTAGACGTCCGACGCCGCCTTCACCGATTCCACCACCGCGCAGGCCTCGCCGGCGCCGACCTTGCGGCCGACCGCGGGCAGCTCGACGAACACGAGGTCGCCGAGCTGGCCCTGCGCGTGGTCGGTGATGCCGACGGTGATCGTGCCGTCGCTCTCGCGGCGCAGCCATTCGTGGCTGGACGTGTAGCGCAGCTGGGCGGGGATGTTCATCGGGGTCTCCGGGTCGTGGCGGTCAGCCGCGCGGCGCGCGCGCGGCGGGCAGGAACAGGATCATCGACATCTTGTCGTGGAAGCGGTCGTTCACGCGGATCGCGTGCGGCTCCCGGCCGCACACGGCGAAGCCGGCGCGCTCGTACACGCGGCGCGCGGCGAGGTTGTCGGCGGTGACGGTGAGCGTGAGCTGCCGCAGGCCGCGCTCGCGCGCGTGCGCGACGATGCGCTCGATCAGCGCGAACCCGACGCTCTCGCCGCGGCGCTCGACGGGCACGTACATGCCGAACACGTGGCCCTTGTGGCGCACCTTCTCGCGCATGTCGACGTCGAGCCCGCACACGCCGATGAGCGCTTCGCCGTCGAAGGCGCCGATCACGACGTCGTGCGGCCGCGCGGCATCGCTCGCGAGCCGGCGTGCGAGCGCCTCGCGAGACTGGCCCGCCTCGTCGGCGACGCTCGACGTGAATGCCTCGGGGTGCTCGGCGAGGCCGCGCTGGCGCAGCGCGTGGTAGGTGTCGATGTCGCCGGGACCGAGGACGCGCAACGCAACGCCGCCTGCCGATGCCCCGGTCATGCGAGCGCCACCTTCACCGCGCCGTTGCGCACGAACGGCGGCTTCACGACGCGCGCGCGCAGGCGCTTGTCGCGCACCTCGACCTCGACGACGTCGCCGGCCGCAACGGCCAGCGGCAGCCGCGCGAGCGCGATCGAGCGCGCGATCGTCGGGCCGAAGGTCCCGCTCGTGATCTCGCCGTCGCCGTGCTTCGTGCGGACCGTCTGGTGGGCGCGCAGCACGCCGCCGCCGTCGAGCAGCACGAGGCCCGCGAGCTGGCGCGTGGGCGGCGAGGCGGCGAGCGCGGCCTTGCCGACGAAATCGCGCGGGCTCGCGAGGTCGACGGTCCACGCGAGGCCCGCATCGAGCGGCGACGTGCGCTCGTCCATGTCCTGACCGTACAGGTTCATTCCCGCCTCGAGGCGCAGCGTGTCCCGCGCGCCGAGGCCGCAGGGCTTGACGCCCGCCTTCGCGAGCGCCGACCACACCTCCACGACGCGGTCCGCCGGGACGACGAGCTCGAACCCGTCCTCGCCGGTGTAGCCGGTGCGCGCGATGAACAGGTCGCCGGTGGCGGTCGCCGAGAACGGCTTGAGCGCGGACGTCGCCGCCTCGGTGCCCGGCAACGCGCGCCAGGCCTTCGCGCGCGCGTTGGGACCCTGCACCGCGATCATGGCGAGATCCGTCCGCGGCCGGATGGCGAGCTGCGGGGCGCGCTGGTCACGCAGGCGTTCCAGCCACGCGATGTCGGCGTCGGCCGTAGCCGCGTTCACGACGAGCCGGAAGAAGTCCTCGCGCAGGAAATAGACGATCAGGTCGTCGCGCACCCCGCCGTCGTCGGCGAGCATGCAGGTGTAGAGCGCCTTGCCTGGCGCCGTCAGCTTGTCGACGTTGTTGGCGAGCGCGCCGCGGAGGAACGCGCGCGCGTCCGCGCCCTCGAGGTCGACGACGCGCATGTGCGACACGTCGAACATGCCCGCGTCGCGCCGCACCGCATGGTGCTCCTCGACCTGCGAGCCGTAGTGCAGCGGCATGTCGAAGCCGCCGAAATCGACCATGCGGGCGCCGGACGCGCGGTGCGTCGCGTTGAGGGGGGTGGTCTTCGGCACGTCGTTCCCCGGCGAAGGCGCAAGGCGATGGGCGAGGCGTCGACATCCGCCGCCACGCCCCGTCTGTCCTTTTACCTGAGAGATTGCCGGCCGACGTCCGGCCGGGTGCCCCTTCGGTGGATCGCGCCGCCCGCTTGCGGGCCGCGATCGCTCTCCA
>DASTCK010000112.1:0-2523 GCA_035711225.1 Casimicrobiaceae bacterium | reverse complement strand
CGCTTGCGCTGCTAGGCCTTCTTGACCTTCTCGAGCATCTTGAAGATGCCCTTCTGGCTGCCGACGAACATGCGCTTGAACGTCTTGGGCAGGCAGCGGCGCTCCAGCGTGTTGCGGCGGGTACGCTTCACATCGGCCATGGTGCGGTCTCCGGAATCGACGCGGCGCCGGGCAACCCGGCCGCCGAAAGGGTCTATGTTACGCGATTCCGACCGCGCCGGCCAGTCCCTTCACCGCCCGCCCCTCGCCGCCCGATGCCTGCGCACGATGTCGTGATCGTCGGCGGCGCGATCATGGGCTCGGCGGTCGCCCTGTTCCTGAAGCTCGCGGCCCCGTCGATCCGCGTGGCCGTCGTCGAGCCGGACCGCACCTACGCGCTGGCGTCGACGCCGCGCGCGTCCGGCGGCGCGCGCCGGCAGTTCTCGTGCCCCGAGAACATCGAGATGTCGCAGTTCAGCCTGCCGTTCATCGCGCGCGCCGACACCGAGCTCGCGGTCGACGGCGAGCCCGCCCACGTCGAGTGGCGGCCCGGCGGCTACCTGTTCATCGTCGGGCCGGCGCACGCCGACGTCCTCCGCCGCAACGCCGAGCGGCAACGCTCGCTCGGCGTGCGCGCCGACCTGCTCGACGCGGACGCGCTGGGCGCGCGGTTCCCGTCGATGAACGTCGAGGACATCGCGCTGGGCGTGCACACGCCCGACGACGGCTGGTGCGACCCGACCGGCCTGCTCGCCGCCTTACATCGCAAGGCGCGCGCGCTCGGCGCCGAGTACGTCGCCGACCGCGTGGTCGCGATCGACCATGATGGAACCGCGGTGCGCGCGGTGCGGCTCGCCTCCGGCAGGGCGCTGGCGGCGACCCATGTCGTCGATGCCGCAGGCCCGTGGGCCAAGGAGGTCGCCGCGATGGTGGGCATGCCGCTGCCGATCGAGCCGCTGCGCCGCTTCGAGCACTATTTCGAGACGCCGAACGCGATCGAGCCGCTGCCCTACATCAAGGACGCCGCGCGGCTCGCGTTCCGGCCGGAGGGGCGCGGTTACTCGGGCGGGCTCGTCGACGGCGACGAGCCGCGCGGCTACAACTTCGACGTCGACCACGGGTACTTCGAGCGTGTCGTGTGGCCCGCGCTCGCGCAGCGCTTCCCGGCGTTCGAGGCGTGCCGCTGCAGGCGCACGTGGTCGGGGCTCTACGAGCAGAACGAGCTCGACGGCAACCCGGTCATCGGCCCGTGGACGGGACGCCTGCCGAACTTCTTCGTGATCGGCGGCTTCTCCGGGCACGGAATGATGCACGCGCCGGCGGCCGGTCGCGCGATCGCCGAGCTGATCGTGCACGGGCGCTTCGAGACGATCGACCTCACGCGCTTCGCGTACCGCCGCGTGACCGACGACGCGCCCTATCCCGAGGTCGGGATCGTCTGAGGGTGGCCGGCAGGAGCGGCCGCGAAGGGTGAAGCGCGCCCCGGCCGTCAGGCGCCGACGATCCAGCCTTCGACCGGGTCGATGCGCGCAGGCAGTCCGTAGCGCGCCCTGGCGCGCTGCGCCCCCCAGCCCGCCTGCACCGCGCACGCGATCGCGTCGAGCGTATCGCCGCTCGCGTCGTCGATCGCCGCCTTCGCGAGCGCGATCGGGAGGTCGGCCCGCAGCGCGTAGGCATGCGCGCCTTCGACCAGGCCCCACAGCAGCCCGACGCGCGCGTCGCGCTGCGCGGCCGTCTGCTTCGCTCGCGCGTCGTTCTTGTAGGACGGCGCGCGCCGCTCGCCGCGCGCGACCGCGATGCGGCGCATCAGGAGACCCGGATAGGCCTCGAGCGCGACGCGCGACGGGTCGCCTCGCGCCACGCCGGGCATGTGGACCCCCGCCGCGACGAGCCGCGGCGCGCCTTCGTGCAGCATCCACCCGACCGGCGGGTTCGCGAGCTTCATCGACGGATGCGCGAGCGCGCGGGCCTCGGTGGCGCGCGACGCGTACTTGCGGCCGGCGGGCCGGCGCGCGCGAAACCGCGCGAACGCGCGCTCGACGGCCTCGCGGTCGAGCGACGCGTAGTGCGCGATCATCGCGCGCCATCCGCGCTGCGAGCGCGCGCGGGCGCCGGGCCAGCGCAGCGTGTCGACCAGCTCACGGGCCAGGCCGAAGGGAAAATCGAACGCTGCGACCCAGGGGCCGGGCGCGGCGAGCAGCGACTCGAACGACGCCCAGTCGGCGAGCCGGTCGACGCGCTCGATCGCCACGCGGTCGCCGTCGAGGCGCCCGTGCGCCGCCGTGATCGGCTTGCGCCGCGAAGGCGCGCTCGTGAAGTCGACGCCGACGACTCGCACCGGGTGGGCTAGCGGCTGCCCGGCGCGTCGAGCACGCGCGCGCGGAACCGCTCGAACCCCTCGTCGCGGTCGCTGTAGCCCGCGGCGATGCGCGTCGCGTCGCGCGCCTCCTGCGCGGCGACGAACGCAGCGATGCCGTCGCGCTGGTAGGCCTCGAGGTTGCGGTCGGCCGCGAGCAGGAGGCGCGCGGCGAGCGCGACGTCCAC
>DASTCK010000111.1:0-19255 GCA_035711225.1 Casimicrobiaceae bacterium | reverse complement strand
GCGAGCTCGCGCGCCCAGTTCGGCACGCCCCGCTGGTCGTCCACGACGCGGATCTCCGGACGCTCGCGCGCGAGGCGCTGCATCGTGGTGAGGAAGTTCCGGCCGCGCCTGCCGTAGACCCAGCTCGTTCGGAACACGAGCGCGGGGGCGCCGCTCGCCGCGATCGCGCGCTCGCCCGCGAGCTTCGATCGCCCGTAGGCGGAAAGCGGACGCGCGGGCGCGTCCTCGTCGTAAGGGACGTTTGCACGACCGTCGAAAACGTAATCGGTCGAGTAGTGAACGAGGAGCGCCCCCAGGCGCTTCGCTTCCTCGGCCATGACCCCCGGCGCGACACCGTTCACCGCCTCGGCCCGGTCGGTCTCCTGCTCCGCCAGGTCGACCGCCGTGTAGGCGGCGGCGTTGACGATCAGCGACGGATCGATTCGCCGCAGCGTCGCGACGATCGCCGACGGGTCGGCGAGGTCGAGATCGGCGTGGCCGGTCGCCACGACGCGGCCGTGCGGCGCGAGCGCGTGGACGAGCTCCGCGCCGAGCTGGCCGGCCGCGCCGGTCACGAGGATCGGCCGCATCCGGTCAGTCGTAGGTTTCGGCGCGCGCGAGCGGTGCGCCCGCCGCGTCCTTCGCCGCGAGCACCGGCGCGTCGACGGGCCACGCGATCGCGAGCGCCGGGTCGTTCCACAGGAGCGTGCGCTCGTGCTCCGGATGCCAGTAGTCGGTCGTCTTGTAGAGGAAATCCGCGGACGCCGACGTGACGCAGAAGCCGTGCGCGAATCCCGGCGGCACCCAGAGCATCCGGCGGTTGTCGGCCGAGAGCGTGAGCGCGACGTGGCGCCCGAACGTCGGCGAGCGGCGACGGAGGTCGACCACGACGTCGAGCACCTCGCCGGCCACGACGCGCACGAGCTTCCCCTGCGCATGGCGGATCTGGTAGTGGAGTCCGCGCAGCACGCCGCGCGCCGAGCGCGAGTGGTTGTCCTGCACGAACTCGGCGTCGAGGCCCGCCTCGGCGAGCGCGCGCCGGTTCCAGCTCTCGAAGAAGAACCCGCGGTCGTCCCCGAAGACGCGCGGCTCGACGAGCAGGACGTCGGGGATCTCGGTCGGGGTGACCCGCATCGTCCGGCCGCCGCCCTCAGCGCAGCGAGGGCTCGCGCAGCAGGCCCAGCAGGTAGCGGCCGTAGCCGCTCTTCGCGAGCCCCTGCCCGAGCGCCTCGAGCTTCGCGTCGTCGATCCACTTGAGGCGCCAGGCGATCTCCTCGGGGCACGCGATCTTGAGCCCCTGGCGCCGCTCGATCGTCTCGATGTAGTGCGAGGCCTCGAGCAGCGACTCGTGCGTGCCCGTGTCGAGCCACGCCATCCCGCGCCCCATCACCTCGCACGACAGCTCGTTCCACGCGAGGTACTGGCGATTGACGTCGGTGATCTCTAGCTCGCCGCGCGCCGAGGGCTCGAGGTCGCGCGCAACCTCGAGCACGCGGTTGTCGTAGAAATAGAGCCCCGTGACGGCGTAGCGCGACTTCGGGACCTTCGGCTTCTCCTCCAGGCTCACGACGCGGCCGGTCGCGTCGAACTCCGCGACACCGTAGCGCTCCGGGTCGGCGACCGGGTAGGCGAACACCGTCGCGCCGCGCTCGTGCGCAGTGGCCCGCTCGAGCTGCACGGTGAGGTCGTGCCCGTAGAAGATGTTGTCGCCGAGCACCAGCGCGGACGCGTCGCGGCCGACGAAGTCGCGGCCGATGATGAACGCCTGCGCGAGCCCGTCCGGCGAGGGCTGCACCGCGTACGAGAGCGAGAGCCCCCAGCGCGCGCCATCGCCGAGCAGTTGCGCGAAGCGCGGCGTGTCCGCGGGCGTGCTGATCAGCAGGATGTCGCGGATGCCCGCGAGCATCAGCGTCGACAGCGGGTAGTAGATCATCGGCTTGTCGTAGACCGGCAGCAGCTGCTTGCTGACGACCTGCGTCACCGGGTAGAGCCGCGTGCCCGACCCGCCCGCCAGGATGATCCCCTTTCGCGCCATCGCTTCAGCCGCTCACGCCGGCGCGTACTGCAGCGAGATCCAGTTCTGGTACTCGCGCGTCTGCACGCTGTCGAGCCACGCGGCGTTGTCGAGGTACCAGCGCACGGTCTTCGCGATGCCGCTCTCGAAGGTCTCCGCCGGCTGCCAGCCGATCTCGCCGCGAATCTTCGTCGCGTCGATCGCGTAGCGGCGGTCGTGGCCCGGGCGGTCCTTCACGTGCGTGACCAGCGCCGCGTAGTCGCGGCCCGGCCGCTCGCGTGCGAGGACCGCGCAGATCGCGTGCACGACGTCGATGTTCCGCTTCTCGGCGTTGCCGCCGACGTTGTAGACCTCGCCCGGCCGGCCGCTCGCGAGCACGGCGCGGATCGCCGCGCAGTGGTCGGCCACGTAGAGCCAGTCGCGCACCTGCCTGCCGTCGCCGTAGACCGGCAGCGGCTTGCCGGCGATCGCATTGGCGATCATCAGCGGGATCAGCTTCTCGGGAAACTGGCGCGGGCCGTAGTTGTTCGAGCAGTTGGTCGTGAGCGTCGGCACCCCGTAGGTGTGGAACGCGACGCGCACGAAATGGTCGGACGCGGCCTTCGACGCCGAGTACGGGCTGTTCGGTGCGTAGGGCGTCGTCTCCGAGAAGCCCGGCGCGTCGGGCGCGAGCGTCCCGTACACCTCGTCGGTCGACACGTGCAGGAAGCGGAACGCGTCGCGCTCGGCGGCGGGCAGCGTCGCGTGGTGCGTGCGCACCGCCTCGAGCAGCTCGAAGGTGCCGAGCACGTTGGTCTGCACGAACGCGTCGGGCCCGAGGATCGAGCGGTCGACGTGCGTCTCGGCGGCGAAGTTTACGATCGCACGCGGCCGGTGCTGCGCGAGCAGGCGCACGACGCCCGCGCGATCGCCGATGTCGCCGCGCAGGAACACGTGGCGCGCGTCGTCGCGCAGCGAGGCGAGGTTGCCGAGGTTGCCCGAGTAGGTGAGCTTGTCGAGGTTCACCACCGGCTCGCCGGTGGCGGCGAGCCAGTCGAGCACGAAGTTGGCGCCGATGAAGCCGGCGCCGCCGGTGACGAGGATCATGGGGGAATGCGCTCGAGCGCGCCGGGGACACCGAGGGGAGGCGCGAATTCTAGCATCGCGACGGCGGCGGACGCCCGCCGCCCGCTGTCGTCAATCGGCGACGGCGTGGTAGCGCCGGTACCACTCGACGAAGCGCGCGAGACCCTCCGCGAGCGGCGTGCGCGGCGCGAATCCGGTCAGCGCGCGCAGCCGGTCGATCGACGCATAGGTCGCCGGCACGTCCCCCGGCTGCATCGGCTGGTCGTCGCGCTTCGCCTTGCGGCCGAGCAGCCGCTCGAGCGTCGCGATGAACACGCCGAGCTCGACCGCCTCGTGGTTGCCGATGTTGTAGATCGCGTGCGGCGCGCCGCTCGCCGCGTCGGCCGGCGGCGGACGGTCGAGCACGCGCACCACGCCCTCGACGATGTCGTCGACGTACGTGAAGTCGCGTCGCATCCTGCCGTGGTTGTACACGCGGATCGGCTCCCCGGCGAGGATCGCACGGGTGAACAGCATCGGCGCCATGTCGGGCCGGCCCCACGGCCCGTAGACCGTGAAGAAGCGCAGGCCCGTCGCCGGCATCCGGTACAGGTGAGCGTAGCTGTGCGCCATGACCTCGTCGGCCTTCTTGGTCGCCGCGTAGAGGCTCACCGGGTGGTCGGTCGGCTGGTCCTCGGAGAACGGCAGCACGTGGTTCGCGCCGTACACCGACGAGCTCGACGCGTAGACGAGGTGCGCGACCCCGGCGTGGCGGCAGCCCTCGAGCACGTTGCCGAACGCCACGACGTTCGCGCGGAGATAGGCCGCGGGATTGACGATCGAATAGCGGACGCCCGGCTGCGCCGCCAGGTGGACGACGCCGTCGAAGTGCCCGTCGCGGAACAGGCGCGCCGTCGCCTCCGCGTCGGCGAGGTCGACGCGCTCGAACGCGAAGCCGTGACGGCCCGCGAGCTCGGCGAGCCGCGCCTCCTTCAGCGCGACGTCGTAGTAGGGATCGAGGTTGTCGACGCCGACGACGGCGTCGCCGCGCGCGAGCAGCGCGGCGGCCGCGTGCATGCCGATGAAGCCGGCCGCGCCGGTGACGAGCACGCGGCGCCGCGCGCGCTCCGCGCTCATGGCGCCGGCCGCGAAGCGGTCGCGCTCACGGTTCCCGCCCGCCCGCGCCGAGGGCGCGGAGCTTCACGTACTTGAGGAAGCTCGCGAACGCGCCGATCGCGATGTGCGCGAAGCCGGCGGCGCCATCGAGGAAGCCCAGCTTCACGACGTAGAAGCGCAGGAAGCGCGCGAGCGGCGACAGCGCCAGCCGCGCGAACCCGGCCCGCTCGCCGCGCGCGTGCATCGCCTCCGCCTGCAGCGACGTGTAGCGGTTCTGCTTCGCCACGTAGTCGTCGATCGATTCGGCGGACGCGTGCAGGAGGTCGCCCTCGAGGCGCCTCGCCGCGCCGTCCACGACGACGCGCTCGTGCACCACCTCGTCGGACCAGCGCGCGCGCCGCCGGTCGAACAGGCGCACCTTCCAGTCGGGGTAGCCCTCGCCGTGCGCGAGCCAGCGGCCGAGGAAGCGGTTGCGCCGCGCGATCGCGTAGGCCGGCGCGGCGGGCTCGCCGGCGGCGAACGCCGCGCGGATCGAGCGCTCGAGCTCGGGCGTCGCGCGCTCGTCCGCGTCGAGGCACAGCACCCAGTCGTGCATCGCCGCCGAGACCGCGAAGTTCTTCTGCGGACCGAACCCGCGCCAGTCGCTCGCGAGCACGCGCGCGTCGAAGCGGCGCGCGATTTCCACGGTATCATCGCGGCTGCCCGAGTCGACCACCACGATCTCCGAGGCGAACGGGGCGGACGCGAGGCAGGCCGCCAGATCCTTCGCGGCGTCGCGCGTGATCACCACCAACGAGAGGGGCAGCGTGCCGGCCATGCGGAGGTCGCCTCGGTCGCGCGGGGCCCAGGGCCCGTTCGTCGGGGACGCCGCGATTCTACGTGATCGAGCCCGCGCGACGCGCACGCGCGCGGCGCGATGCTCCCCTCGCCGCCGGGCGCTGCCGGCCGCCAGCGCGGCGACGATCGTCCGCCGGCCCCTGCGCCGCCTCCCCTGTCGATGAGCTCCGTCCTGGTCGTCCGCCCCTCGTCGCTCGGCGACGTCGTCTGGGCGCTCGCCATCGTGCACGACATCGAGCGCGCGCGCCCGGGAATCACCGTGGACTGGGTCATCGAGGAGGCCTTCGCGGCGCTGCCCGCCCTGTGCGACGGCGTGCGTCGCGCGGTGCCGGTCGCGCTGAGGCGCTGGTGGCGCCATCCGGTCGAGCCGTCGACCTGGCGCGAGATGCGCGCCTTCCGCGTCGCGCTGCGCGCCGAGCGCTACGACGCGGTGCTCGACCTTCAGGAGCAGGTCAAGGGGGCCGTGCTCTCGCGGCTCGCGCGCGGCACGCGCCACGGCTTCGACCGCGCGAGCATCCGCGAGCCGATCGCGACCTGGTTCGACGACGTGCACCACACCGTGCGGCGCGACCTGCATTTCGCGACGCGGGTGCGCACCGTGACGGCCGCGGCGCTGGGCTACGCCGTCGACGGCCCGCCGCGCTGGCGATGGAACGTGCCGCCGCCGCCGGCCGGGCTGCCGGCCGGCCCGTTCGCGGTCGCCGTGCATGCGACCTCGCGCGACGACAAGCGCTGGCCGGCGGAGAGCTGGCGCGGGCTGCTTTCCGGCCTCGCCGCGATCGGATTCCACGTCGTGCTGCCGCACGGCTCGGCCGCCGAGGAGGCGATGAGCCGCGCGCTCGCCGCGAAGATCGAGCGTGCGATCGTGCCCCCGCGCCTGCCGCTCGCCGCGATGGCCGCGCTGCTCGCCCGTGCGCACGTCGTCGTCGGTGTCGACACCGGCCTCACGCACCTCGCCGCCGCGCTGGGAACGCCGACGGTCGCGCTGTTCACGTCGACCGACGCCGAGCTCGCCGGCGTCGCGATCGCCGGCCCCCACGCGCGCGACATCGGCGGCAACGGCGTCGTCCCGGGCGTGGACGACGCGCGCGCCGCGCTCGGCGAGCGGCTGCGCCACGCGCCGCGATGCTGAGCCGCGCGCTCTACACGCTCGCGTGGCGCGCGGTCGCGCCGCTCGCACCGCTGCGGCTGTGGTGGCGCGGGCGGCGCGAGCCGGGCTACCGCGAGCGCGTCGGCGAGCGCTACGGACGCTATGCCGCGCCCGCACCCGCCGGCGACGTCGTGTGGATCCACGCCGTTTCGCTCGGCGAGACGCGCGCGGCGGCGCCGCTGGTGGCGCGCATCCTCGACGAGCGCCCGCACTGCACCGTGCTCCTGACGTCGATGACCGCCACCGGGCGCGAGGCCGGGCGCGCGCTCGCGGGACCGCGCGTGATGCAGGCCTGGCTGCCTTACGACCTGCCCGGGGCGACGCGGCGCTTCCTCGCCCACTTCCATCCCTCCGCGGGGCTCCTGATGGAGACGGAGCTGTGGCCCAACCTCGCCGCCGAGTCCGCGCGCGCGGGCGTGCCGCTGTTCCTCGTCAACGCGCGCCTGTCCGAGCGCTCGGCGCGCGGCTACGCGCGCATCGTCTCGCTCGTGCGCCCGTTGCTGGGCTCGCTCGCGGGCGTCGCCGCGCAGACGCGCGCCGATGCCGACCGCCTCGCCTCGCTCGGCGCGCGCGACGTCGCGGTGACCGGCAACCTCAAGTTCGACGCGTCGGTTCCGGACGACGCGCACGCGCTCGCGGCGCGCCTGCGCGCGCGGATCGGCGCGCGGCCGGTCGTGCTGGCCGCCTCGACGCGCGACGGCGAGGAAGCGCTGATCCTCGACGCCCTCGAGCGGAAGCCGCTCCAGAGCGGCGCGCTGCTGGTCGTCGTGCCGCGCCATCCGCAGCGCTTCGACGAGGTCGCGGCCCTGCTCGACTCGCGCGGCGTCGCGCACGAGCGTCGCTCGGCGGAGCGAGCGGTGCCCCGCGGCACGGCGGTGCTGCTGGGCGATTCGATGGGCGAGCTGGCCGGCTACTACGCCGCGGCGGACGTCGCCTTCGTCGGCGGGAGCCTCGTGCCGCTCGGCGGCCAGAACCTGATCGAGGCGCTCGCGCTCGGGGTGCCGGTGCTGGTGGGCCCGCACACGTTCAACTTCGCCGACGTGGCGGACCGGGCGATCGAGGCCGGCGCCGCCCTGCGCGTCCAGGATGCGGACGCGATGCTCGCCGCGGCGAGCGCGCTGATCGGCGATGCCGGGCGACGCGAGGCGATGCGTGCGGGCGCGTCGGCGTTCCTCGCCGCGCATCGCGGGGCGACGGATCGCACGTGGCGGTTCGTGGCCGGGCGACTGGAACCGGCGGCCGCCCGGCCTTGAGGTGTGGATCGGGCTTCAGCCCGACGGGGTCCCGCCGTGCGCGCGCAACGGCGCCCGGCCGAAGCCGGGCCGAGGGGCCCTAGCCCGCGAGGCGGCGGTTGAGCGCCTCGAGGTCCTGCTCGTCGAGCGTGCCGACCGCCGCCTTGAGGCGCAGCGTGTTGACGAGGTACGCGAAGTAGGCCTGCGCGAGGTTGCGCCTCTGCGTGAACACCGTCTGCTGCACGTTGAGCACGTCGAGGTTGGTCCGCACGCCGACTTCCTGCCCGAGGCGGTTCGACTGCAGGGCGACCTCGGCCGACTGGACCGCGGCCGTGAAGGCGCGCACCGAGGCGACCGAGCTGTTCACGCCTGTGTAGCCGACCTGCGCGTTGAACAGCGCGTTGCGCCGCGCGAGCTCGAGCGACTCGCGAGCGGCATCCTGCAGCGCCACCGCCTCGCGGATGCGCGAGTCGACGAAGCCGCCCTGGTAGAGCGGCAGCGTGAGCGCCACGCCGATCGCCACGTTGCGCGTGTTGCCGTCGGCGTCCGACGACGAGCCTCCGGTGCTGCCGGCCGCCCGCAGGCTGCCAATGAGGTCGAGCGTCGGGAGGTGGCCTGCGCGCTGCTTGTCGACCTCGAGCACCGCGATGTCGTAGGCGAACTGCGAGACGCGGACCGCCAGGTTCTCCTTGAGCGCGCGGTCGAGCCACGGCTCGAGCGCGTCGGGCTCGGGCGGCTGCGGCTCGAAGTTCGCGCCGAGCTTCTTCAGGTCGCGCGGCATGCGGCCGATGATCGCGCGGAGCGCCGCGAGCCGGTTGTCCAGCTCGTTCCTCGCCGAGATCTCCTGCGCGACGATCTGGTCGTAGTTGGCCTGCGCCTCGTTGGTGTCGGTGATCGTCGCGACGCCGACCTCGAAGTTGCGTTTCGCCTGAGCGAGCTGCTCGGACACCGCGGCCTTCTGCGCGACCGCGAGCTCGACGTTGAACTGCGCGAGCAGCACGTCGAAGTAGGTGACCGCGACGCGGATGATCAGGTCCTGCTGCGCGGCGGCGAGGTTGTAGTCGGCCTGCTCGACCTGGCGCCTGGCCTGGTCGTACGCGACGGCCGTCTGCACGCGGAAGATCGGCTGCGTCGCGCTGATCGCCACGCCGAAGTCCTGGAAGTTGCCGGACTGGACGATCGGCGGCGAGGTGCGCGTGTTGCTGTAGATGTCGTTCGCGTTCACCGACCCGGTGAGCGCGACGTTGGGGAGCAGCTGCGCGCGCGCCTGCGGAGCACGTTCCTGCGTCGCGAGCCAGGTGGCGCGCGCGGTCGCGAGCGCCGGGTCGTTGCGCTGCGCCTCGCGGTAGATGTCCATCAGGTCCTCGCCGGCGGCCGGCAGCGCGGCGAGCAGGAAGGGAACGGCGAGGGCGAGCAATCGTCGTTTCATCGTGGTGCTCTCGATCGTACGGTCAGTAGCGCGGCAGCGACGGGTCGACGTCGGCCGCCCAGGCCTCGACGCCCCCCGACAGGTTCCATACCGGCGCGAAGCCGGCGCGCTCGAGGAAGCGCGCCGCCAGGCGGCTGCGCACGCCATGGTGGCACACGACCACCACGTCGCGCCCGCGGGGCAGCTCGCCCAGCCGCGCGGGCAGCTCGTGCATGGGCAGGTGCACCGAGTCGGACAGCGCGCAGCGCTCGAGTTCCCAGCCCTCGCGCACGTCGAGGACCAGCGGCGGCGCCCGGCCGGGGTCCGCCAGCCAGCGCGACAGCTCCGTGGGCGCGAGCTCCCGGATCAAAACTCGAACCGCGCGGGCGCGGGGGCGTTCACGAGCGGCTTCACGACGGTCTCGAAGATCGGCGCGACGACGCAGGCCCCCGGCGCGGTCCAGCGGAAGAGCTTCGCGGTCATCGCCGGCGCGTCGCCGACGATCGCGAACACCCGGCCGCCGGGCTTCAGCTGCTTGCAGAACGTGTCGTGCAGCACGGGCGTCGATCCGGTCAGCACGATGGCGTCGTAGCTGCCCGTCCCCCAGCCGCGCGCGCCGTCGCCCACGGCGACGTCGACGTTGGAGAAACCGCCGGCCGCGAGCTTCGCGCGAGCGTCGCGCGCGAACGCTTCGACGATCTCGACGCTGGTGACGCGGGCGGCGAGGCTCGCCAGCAGCGCCGTCAGGTAGCCGCTGCCCGTCCCGATCTCCAGCACCGTGTCGGTCGAGGCGAGCCTGAGCTCCTGGAGCGCCCGCGCCTCGAGCTTGGGTGGCCACATCGATTCGCCGTGGCCGAGCGGGATCTCGAGGTCGGCGAAGGCGAGCGCGCGATGCGCGTGCGGCACGTACTCCTCGCGCCGCACCGTGAACAGCAGGTCGAGCACGACGGGGTCGAGGACCTCCCACGGGCGGATCTGCTGCTCGACCATGTTGAAGCGGGCCTGCTCGAAGTCCATGGGGCGCTCGGGGGTCGGTGGACGGCGCCGGAGGGCGCCAGGCGGGTCGCGGGTCGTGCGGGCGAACGTCCTGCCCGACAACTGACCAGCGGTCAGTTATTATGCCGTTTCGGGTCCGCCGGTGTCAATTCGCGGGCGTCCGCGTCAATCCGCGTGCGCGCCCCCGGCCGCCGCGGCACGAAGCGCCTCGCGCCGCGCCGCGCGCTGCGCCCGGCGCGCGCGCCGGGCCTCGTGCCAGCGGTCGAGGTAGGTGTAGAGCACCGGCACGACGACCAGCGTCAGAAGCGTCGAGGTGATGACCCCGCCGATGATCGCGCGGCCCATCGGCGCCTGCACCTCGCCGCTCTCGCCCAGGCCCAGCGCCAGCGGCAGCATCCCGCCGATCATCGCTGCGGTCGTCATCAGGATCGGGCGCAGGCGTACCTGGCCCGCGTCCTTGAGCGCGTCCTCGAGCGTCGCACCGGCGCGCCGCGCGCGGTTCGCGAAGTCGACGAGCAGGATCGCGTTCTTGGTCACCAGCCCCATCAGCATGATGAATCCGATGATCGAGAAGATGTTGAGCGTGGTGCGCGTGACCAGGAGCGCCAGCAGCACGCCGATCAGCGAGAACGGCAGCGAGGCCATGATCGCGGCCGGCTGCGTGAAGCTCGCGAACTGCGACGCGAGGATCAGGTAGATGAAGATCACCGCCAGCCCGAGCGCGGCGAGCGCCGCCTTGAACGACTCCTGCATGTCCTCCTGCTGGCCCGCCGCCGCCAATCGGTAGCCCGGCGGAAGCTGCATGGCGCTCGCGATCTTCTGCACGTCGGTCCCGACGTCGCCGGACGGGCGCCCCTCGACACCTGCGTAGATGCCGATGCGCCGCTGCAGGTCCTGGCGCTTGATGATCTGCGGGCTCTGCGTCTCGACCAGCTCGGCCACCTGCCGCAGCGGCACCATGCGCAGCTGGCCGTCGGGCCCGCGGCGGCTGGTCGACAGGTAGAGGTTGCCGAGGTCGGAGGCGAGCCGGCGGCTCTCCTTCGGCAGCTGCACGTTCACCTCGTAGTTCTGGCCGTCGGGGCCGAGCCAGTAGCTCACCGTGTCACCGGCGATCAGCGGCCGGATCGTCGCGCCGACCTGCTGCACCGTGATGCCGAGGTCGGACGCGATGTCGTTGTACAGCCGCACCGAGAGCGCCGGGTTCGCCGCCTTGTCGGAGGTCTCGAGATCGACGATGCCGGGCACCTTCGCGACGCGCTCGGCGAACGCCTTCGAGATGCTCGCGAGCGTGTCGGGATCGGGGCCGAGCAGGTTGAACCAGATCGGGCGGTCGTAGCCGATCGCGAGCTCGATCCCCGGGATCGGCCGGATCACGTCGCGGAACGCGTTCTCGAGCTCCTTCTGCGACCGCTTGCGCTTCGCGCGGTCGACCAGCTTCAGGTTGACGCGCGAGTAGTTGCGGCCGTCCTCGGTGCCGACCGTCGTCATCGCGAGATCGATCTCGGGGAAGGCCTTGAGCTTCGCCTCGACCTCGCGGACCTTCGAGTCGGTGTACTCGAGGCTCGACCCGACCGGCGTGTTGAGGCGCAGCGAGATGAAGCCCTGGTCGGTCTGCGGCACGAACTCGGTGCCGACCATCGGGACGATCAGGAAGCTGCCGAAGAACGACACCACCGCGATCGCGAGCACGCTCTTGCGGTGGCCGAGCGCCCAGCCGAGCACGCGGCCGTAGATCGCGTGCACCGCGTCGATGCCGCGCTCGACCCACGCCATGAAGCGGCCGAGCCACGGCACGCGGCGGAAGCGCGACTCGGGCGGGTCGTGCCAGACCGCGGAGAGCATCGGGTCCAGCGTGAAGCTGATGAACAGCGACACCATCACCGCGACCGCGACGGTGAGGCCGAACTGGAAGAAGAAGCGGCCGATGACGCCGCTCATGAAGGCGATGGGCACGAACACGGCGACGATCGCGAACGTCGTCGCCATCACCGCGAGCCCGATCTCCTCGGTGCCCTCGAGCGCCGCCTTGCGGTGGTCCTTGCCCATCGACAGGTGGCGCACGATGTTCTCGCGCACCACGATCGCGTCGTCGATCAGGAGGCCGATGCACAGCGACAGCGCCATCAGCGTCAGGAAGTTGAGCGTGAAGCCGAACGCGTAGAGCGCGATGAAGGTCGCGACCACCGCGAGCGGCAGCGTGAGACCGGTGATGATCGTGCTGCGCCAGCTGTGCAGGAACAGGAACACGATCAGGACGGTGAGCAGCGCCCCCTCGACGATCGTCGACTTGACGCGGTCGACGCTCTTCTCGACCTGGTCGCTGGTCGAGTTGACCAGCCGCACCTCGACGTCGGAGGGCAGCCGGTCCTTGAGGCCGTCCACGGCCGCGCGCACGCTGCGCCCCGTCTCGACGATGTTGGCGTCCTGCGCCTTGCGCACGTCGATCGTGATCGCCGGGCGGCCGTTGATGCGCGCGTAGCTCGTGAACTCCTTCTCGCCGTCGATGATGTCGGCGACCTGCGACAGGTACACCGGGCCGCCGCCCTGCTGCGTGACGATGATGCGGCCGAACTGCTCGGGATCCTTGATCTTGCCCTCGACGCGCACGACCGAGTCGCTCTGGCCGCGCGTGAGCCGCCCGGCCGGCACGTCCTGGTTCGCGTCGCGGATCGCGCTGACGACCTGGTCGACGCCGATGCCGAGCGCGGTCAGCGCGTGGGGCTTGATCTGGATGAGGATCTGCCGGGTGAGGCGCCCGTTGACGTCGATGCGCGCGACGCCGGGCAGGTTCTCGAGCGCCTTGACGATCGTCTGGTCGGTGAGCGAGGTCAGCTCGCGAAGCTCGGTGGTCGGCGAGAGCACGGCGAGCGACACGATCGGCGCGTCGTTCTCGTTGTCGGCGCGCACGACCAGAGGGTCCTTGACGTCGCGCGGGAAGCCCGGCCGCACCGTCGCGATCTTGTCGCGCACGTCCTGGATCGCCTGCGGCACGTTGGTCGACAGGCGGAACTCGACGAACACCTGGCTCGACCCCTCGCGCGAGTTCGAGAACATGCGCTTGACGCCGGACACCTGGTTGACCGCGTACTCGATCGGCTTGGTGACGTCCGCCTCGACCGCCTCGGGCGCCGCGCCCGGGTAGCTCGTCAGGATCATGACGAACGGCAGGCTCACGTCGGGCATCTGCTCGACGCGCAGCCGGTTGTACGAGAACACGCCGAGCACGGTGATGCCGACCATCACCATGGTGGCGAACACCGGGTTACGGATCGAGGTCTTGGTGATCCACATGGCAGGAGTCAGGCGTCAGCGGTCAGGGGTTAGGGGTCAGGTCCGTCGAGTCGCCGGGGGCCGCGCATTCAGCGCGGCCGCAGGGGGACGTAGGTCCGAAGGCGTGCGTCTTGTGCGCGACGACCGGAGGCGTCCGATCAGGAGGCGCTCGAGCGCTCCGGTCGCCCCCGTTCGATGCGCCGCCACCGCTCATCGTGTCGCATCAGATCCCTGTTCCCGTTCCCGGTCACTTGTCAGCCCGCCGGTCCCCGCTTCGACTGCGACGCTTCCGACGTCGGCGACGGCCCCTTGACGAGCGCGGGGGCGCCTTCCTTCAGGTTCTCGAAGCGCGTCGCGAGCACCGGCAGGTCCTTCGGCAGCGCGGTCTTCACCTCGACGTAGCCGCTGACCTCGTCGCGCCGGCCGAGCGTGACGATGCGCCGCGACAGCTTGCCCTTGTCGATCACCCACACGTAGCTCTGGCCCGCCTCGGTGCGCACCGCGGCCTGCGGCAGCGCGGTGATCGGCTCGCTCGCGGCGAGCGCGATGCGGCCGTTCGCGAACATGCCGCTGCGCAGCGCCGCGTCGGGGTTGCGGAGGCCGACGTAGACCAGGATCGCGCGCGTGCCGGGCTCCGTGGACGGGTTGATGCGGCCGATGCGCCCGGTGAACTTGCGGTCGCCGAACCCGTCGACCGACAGCTCGACCGGCATCCCGGCGGCGAGCCCCGGAATGTCGATGGCCGGGACCAGCGCCTGCAGCTCGAGGTCCGAGAGGTCGACGACGGTGACGATCGGCGCGTCGAACGCGACCTTCTCGCCCGGCTGGGCGTGGCGCTTGCCGACCATCCCGGCGATCGGCGCGACGACCTCGGCGTCGCGCAGCGCGTTCTCCGCGATCCTGACCTGCGCCTCGATGCTCTTGACGTTGCCTTTCGCGACGTCGTAGCCGGACTGCGAGCTGTCGAACGCGGTCTGCGAGATGAACTTCTCGTTCAGGAGCTTCAGGTTGTTCGCGCGCGTCTTCTCGGCCAGCGCCATCTGCGCGCGCGCGCTCTCGAGCGCACCCTGGCGCTCGATCAGCTTGGCCTCGAGGTCGGCGGTGTCGATGCGGCCGAGGAGCTGCCCGGCGCGCACCGACTCGCCCTCGCGGACCAGCATCTGCCGCACGTCGCCGGACACCTTCGCCTTGACGGTCGCCTGGTTGACCGGCGTGAGCGTCCCGGACACCGGCAGCCAGCGCGACATCGGGGTCTGCGCGACATAGGCGAGGTCGGTCGCGCCGAACTCGAGCGCCACCGGCGGGGCGCCGCCCGGGCCCTTCGCCGCGGCGTCGGGCGCGCGGAATCCCTGCCTCATCGCGACCGCGCCGCCGACGGCGGCCACCGCCACGACGACCAAGGCGCCGACGAGGCGACGCCGCGTGATGCGAACTCCCATGGAAGGTCCCTTCCCCCGGCTGGATCGTCCCGCCCGTCGGCCGCGCCGCCCGTCGGTGTGGCGGTTGGATGCGCCCGGGCGGCCGCCCGGATTCGCGACCGCGCATTGTAAAGGTTGACACTTCCGGACCGCCGGTGCCATGGGGGGCGACGAAGTGTCGCGGCGGCGGACGAGCCGCCCGCCGGCGGGACCGGCCGCGGGCGCCGGCGGCTGGTCGGGCCACCGGCCGCCCTGGCGGTCGAATTGACACCCCCCCGGGGGGCGGCAATAATTTACTGTTTTCTCCCCTTCATCGACATCCGGACCCGTCCGGAGGAGCCCCCCGAATGAACATCCCGAAGAAGCTCGGCGTGACGCTGGTCGCCGCCGCGCTCATCACCGTGTACGGTTGCGGCAAGGAAGAGCCGAAGAAAGCCGCCGAAGCGCCGAAGGCCGACGACACCGTCACCGTCAGGATCGGCCACGCCGGCCCGCTGACCGGCGGCATCGCGCACCTCGGCAAGGACGACGAGAACGGCGCGCGCCTCGCGGTCGAGGAAGCGACCGCCAAGAAGATGAAGATCGGCGGCAAGACCGTGAAGTTCGAGCTGATGAGCGAGGACGATCAGGCCGACCCGAAGATGGGCCCCACGATCGCGCAGAAGTTCGTCGACGCGAAGGTCGCCGGCGTCGCGGGTCACCTGAACTCGGGCGTCACGATCCCCGCCTCGGCCGTCTACAACCAGGCCGGCATCCCGATGATCTCCGGCTCGGCGACGAACCCGAAGCTGACCGAGCAGGGCTTCAAGAACATCTTCCGCACGGTCGGCCGCGACGACCAGCAGGGCCCGGCGGTCGCGCAGTACCTCGCCGCGCAGAAGATCAAGAAGATCGCGATCGCGGACGACGCGACCGCGTACGGCGAGGGCCTCGCGAACGAGGTCGAGAAGACGCTGAAGGCGGCGGGCGTGCAGGTCGTGGCGCGTGAGAAGGCCACCGACAAGACGACCGACTTCAAGGCGATCCTCACCAAGATCAAGGGCCGGGCGCCCGACGCGGTGTTCTACGGCGGCATGGACGCCACCGGCGGGCCGATGATCAAGCAGGCGCGCGAGCTGGGCATCAAGGCGGCGTTCGCGTTCGGCGACGGCGCGTGCACCGACGAGATGGGCAAGCTCGCGGGCGCGGCGGCCGAAGGGCTGATCTGCTCGCAGGCGGGCCTGCCGGCGTCGGCGGCCAGCAAGAGCTTCAACGACGCGTTCAAGGCGAAGTACGGCGAGGTCAAGCAGTACGCGCCGTTCTTCTACGACGCGGTCAACCTGATGATCGCCGCGATGCAGAAGGCCGATTCGACCGACCCGGCGAAGTACCTGCCCGAGCTCCAGAAGATCAGCTACCAGGGCGCGACCGGCAAGATCGAGTTCGACGAGAAGGGCGACCGCAAGAACGCCGAGATCACGATCTTCACGCTGAAGGGCGGCAAGGTCGAGCCGATCGCGGTCGTGCAGGGCGGCAAGAGCATGACGTTCGAGGACTTCCTGAAGGCGTCGTCGCCGGCCCCGATGGCGGCGGCCCCGGCCCCGTCCGCGCCGATGGCGGCCCCGACCACCCCCGCGGCCCCGGCCCCCGAGGCGCCGAAGAAGTAAGCCTCGCCAAGGCAGCGCTGCACCGGAAACGGCGTCCCTCGGGACGCCGTTTCCATTTGTGCGCCCCGGCGGGTGTTGGCGTTTTCGGGCCGGGACCGCACAATCCGGGCGCTATGCCGACCCGCCCCGTCGCGCGCCTTCTTCGCACTCGCATCCCCGCCTCACCGCCGCGCCGCGCCGCCTCGCCCCGCGCCGATCGCTGATCCCCGGATGGACACCTTCCTGCAGCAGATCGTGAACGGCCTGACGCTCGGCAGCGTCTACGCGGTCGTCGCGCTCGGCTACACGATGGTCTACGGCATCATCCAGCTCATCAACTTCGCGCACGGCGAGGTCGTGATGATCGGCGCGCTCACCGCGTACTCGGTCATCGTCGCGCTGACCGGCGCGCACGTCCCGCTGCCCGCCGTCGCCATCGTGATGATCGGCGCGCTCGTGGCGATCCCGGTCTGCATGGCGATCGGCTACACGCTCGAGCGCACGGCGTACCGGCCGCTGCGCAACGCCCCGCGCCTCGCGCCCCTGATCACCGCGATCGGCCTGTCGATCATCCTGCAGCACCTCGCGATGATCGTCTGGAGCCGCAACCCGCTGTCCTACCCGCAGATCATCCATACGGTCTCCTACCACCTGAGCGACAACCCCAACGGCGCGACGATCACCAACGTGCAGGTCGCGATCATCGTCACGTCGCTCGCGATGATGGGCGGCCTGCTCGCGCTGGTGTACCGGACCAAGCTCGGCGTCGCGATGCGCGCGACCGCGCAGAACCCCTCGATCGCCGGGCTGATGGGGATCGACATCAACCGCGTGATCTCGCTCACCTTCGTCATCGGCGCGGCGCTCGGCGCGGTCGCGGGCGTGATGGTCGGCAGCTATTACGGCATCGCGCACTACCAGATGGGCGCGCTGCTGGGCCTGAAGGCGTTCTCCGCCGCCGTGCTCGGCGGCATCGGCAACCTCGCCGGCGCGATGCTCGGCGGCATGCTGCTCGGCATCATCGAGGCGCTCGGCGCGGGCTACGTCGGCGACCTCACCAACCTGTGCCAGCTCGCGGGCTGGTTCGACGCGCTCGCCGAGCGCTGCGCGTCCGACCCGAACGTGACGCTGTTCGGGTCGAACTACCAGGACGTGTTCGCGTTCATCGTGCTGATCCTCGTGCTCGTGTTCCGGCCCTCGGGCCTGCTCGGCGAGCGCGTGTCCGACCGGGCGTAGGCCGAAGCGCGCACCGCGACGACCGCACGCCGCCATGCACCCGATCCTCGACCTGCGCCACCGCCCGTCGGGCGCGCTCATCGGCCTCGCGCTCGTCGCGGTCGCGCTGCTGGTGCTCCCGTTCGTGCTGACCGGCATCGGCACCTTCTGGGTCCGGATCACCAACCTGGCGATCCTCTTCTGCCTGCTCGCGCTGGGGCTCAACATCGTCGTCGGCTTCGCGGGCCTGCTCGACCTCGGCTACATCGCGTTCTACGCGGTGGGCGCGTACGTCTACGCGCTGCTCGCGAGCCCGCACTTCAACCTCCACCTGCCGTTCTGGATCATCCTGCCGATCGGCGGCATCGTCGCGTGCTTCTTCGGCGTGATCCTCGGCGCGCCGACGCTCAAGCTGCGCGGCGACTACCTCGCGATCGTCACGCTGGGCTTCGGCGAGATCATCCGCATCTTCATGAACAACCTGTCGCAGCCGGTCAACATCACCAACGGCCCGCAGGGGATCGCCCGCATCGACCCGTTCCGGATCGGCGCGTTCGACTTCTCGACGACGCAGGCGATCGGCGGGCTGACCTTCACCGGGCCGATCAAGTACTACTACCTGCTGCTGATCGTGCTGATCGTCATCATCGGGATCAACCTGCGGCTGCAGGACTCGCGCATCGGGCGCGCTTGGGAGGCGATCCGCGAGGACGAGATCGCGGCGCGCGCGATGGGCATCAACACGCGCAACATGAAGCTCCTCGCCTTCGCGATGGGCGCCTCGTTCGGCGGCATTTCGGGCGGCATGTTCAGCGCGATCCAGGGGTTCATCAGCCCCGAGAGCTTCATCCTGGTCGAGAGCATCATGGTGCTGTCGATGGTCGTGCTGGGCGGGATGGGCAACGTCTGGGGCGTGGTGATCGGCGCGGTGCTGCTGTCGTTCGTGCCCGAGATCCTGCGCTACACGGTCGAGCCGGCGCAGCGCGCGCTGTTCGGCCGCATGCTCATCGACCCCGAGGTGATCCGGATGCTGCTGTTCGGGCTGGCGCTGGTGCTGATGATGCTGTTCCGGCCGGCCGGCATCCTGCCCTCGGCGCTGCGCAAGCGCGAGCTCGAGTCGAGGCGCGCACCCGGCTGACGGGCGCGATCCGATGATGAGCGAGCAACTCACGCTCCTTTCCGCCGAAGGCATCGGCAAGCGGTTCGGCGGCGTGCAGGCGCTCTCCGAGGTCTCGTTCACGATCCGCCACGGCGAGATCTACGGGCTCATCGGGCCCAACGGCGCCGGCAAGACGACGCTCTTCAACGTGCTGACCGGCATCTACGCGCCGGACGGCGGCACCTTCACGTTCGACGGCCAGCCCCTCGTGGGTCTGAAGCCGCACGAGGTCGCGGTGCGCGGCATCGCGCGCACGTTCCAGAACATCCGGCTGTTCGCCAACCTCTCGGCGCTCGAGAACGTGATGGTCGGCCGCCACGTGCGCACGAAGGCCGGCGTCTGGGGGGCGATCGCGCGCAACCGGCGCACGCGCGCCGAGGAGCACGGCATCGAGCGGCGCGCGCTCGAGCTCCTCGAGTACGTCGGCGTCGCCTCGCGCGCCAACGACCTCGCGAAGAACCTGCCGTACGGCTTCCAGCGCCGCCTCGAGATCGCCCGGGCGCTCGCGACCGAGCCGAAGCTCCTGGCCCTCGACGAGCCCGCCGCCGGCATGAACGCCACCGAGACGCACTCGCTCGAGCGACTGCTGCACGACATCCGGCGCGACGGGATCACGATCCTGCTGATCGAGCACGACATGAAGCTCGTCATGGGCGTGTGCGACCGCGTGCTGGTGCTCGACTACGGCCGCAAGATCGCCGAGGGGCCGGCCGCCGAGGTGCAGAAAAACCCCGCGGTGATCTCCGCGTACCTCGGCGGCGAGGTCGCGCTGAACCTCAAGGGGGCGTGAGC
>DASTCK010000110.1:0-3749 GCA_035711225.1 Casimicrobiaceae bacterium | reverse complement strand
GTGCGCGGGTCGGCGTGCGCGTGCCCGTCGTCGGTGTCGTGGACGACCATCGTCAGCTCGGTCTCGGCGACCAGCGCATCGCCGACCGACGCGCGACCCGTGATCCGCACGACGCCGCGCAGCGCGCGCTTGAGGCGGCATTCCAGCACCAGCGTCTCGCCGGCGTAGGCCTCGCGCTCGACGCGCGTGCGATCGATGGCGGCGAGGTAGGTGGTCGAGCCGCCGTGCGGCTTCAGGATCCCGGAATAGAAGCAGAGGATGCCGCCGGCCTGCGCGAGCGCCTCGACGATGAGCGTCGCGGGCATGGCGGGCTTCTCGCGTCCGACCATCGTGAAGAACGGCTCGTCGACCGAAACGTGCTTGACCGCGCGGACCCATTCGCCGGTCTCGCCGCCCTCGACGGCGTCGACCAGGACGAACGGGTAGCGGTGCGGGAGGTGGCGGAACACCTCCTGGATGTCGGTCGGCGGGATCGCGGGCATCGTCGGCGCCACGCCCCGGCGCCGCCGTCCCGATGCGGCGCCCCGTGGCCACGGCGCACCGACCTTATACCACGCGGCCCGGCGCTCCCGCGGCGGCCGCCGGCGCGGCGATGCCGGCGACGCGGTGCGCTATCATGGCAGGCCCACCCGTGTTGCTTCCCCCCATGAAGATCCTGGTCCCGGTCAAGCGCGTCGTCGACTATAACGTCAAGGTCCGCGTGAAGTCCGACGGCTCGGGCGTCGACACCGCCAACGTCAAGATGTCGATGAACCCGTTCGACGAGATCGCGGTCGAGGAGTCGGTGCGGCTCAAGGAGAAGGGCATCGCGACCGAGGTCGTCGCCGTGTCCTGCGGCGCCGCGTCGTGCCAGGAGACGCTGCGCACCGCGCTCGCGATCGGCGCGGACCGGGCGATCCTCGTCCAGAGCGACGCCGACCTGCAGCCGCTCGCGGTGGCGAAGCTGCTCGCGGCCGTCGTCGCGCGCGAGTCGCCGCAGCTCGTGATCCTGGGCAAGCAGGCGATCGACGACGACGCCAACCAGGTCGGCCAGATGCTCGCCGCGCTGCTCGACTGGCCGCAGGCGACGTTCGCCTCGAAGGTCGAGGTCGCCGGCGGGCGCGCGACCGTCAAGCGCGAGGTCGACGGCGGCCTCGAGACCGTCGAGATGGCGCTCCCGGCGGTCGTCACGACCGACCTGCGGCTGAACGAGCCGCGCTACGCGACGCTGCCGAACATCATGAAGGCCAAGAAGAAGCCCCTCGACACGCTCGACCCCGGCGCGCTCGGCGTCGACGTCGCGCCGCGGCTCCGCACCATCAAGGTCGTCGAGCCGCCGAAGCGCAAGGGCGGCGGCCGCGTCGCCGACGTCGCCGAGCTCGTCGCGAAGCTGCGCAACGAGGCGAAGGTGCTTCCCTGAAGCGAGCGACCGATTCCCGAATCCCGATCCCCGATCCCCGATGATCCTCGTCCTCGCCGAGCACGACCACGCCAGCGTCAAGTCCGCGACGCTCCACGCCGTCGCCGCCGCGTCGAAGCTAGGCGGCGAGGTCCACGTGCTGGTGGCCGGCCACGACGCCGCCGGCGCGGCGAAGGCCGCGTCCGCCATCGGCGGCGTCGCGAAGGTGCTGCACGCCGACGCCCCGCACCTCGCCCAGCCGACCGCCGAGAACGTCGCGGCCCAACTGCTCGCCCTCGCGAAGAACGGCTACACGCACCTCGTCGCGGCCGCGACCGGCGCCGGCAAGAACGTGATGCCGCGCGTGGCGGCGAAGCTCGACGTCGCGCAGGTCTCCGAGATCACCGGCATCGAGTCGCCCGACACGTTCGTGCGCCCGATCTACGCGGGCAACGCTTTCGCGACGGTGCAGGCGACCGACCAGGTGAAGGTCGTCACGGTGCGCACGACCGCGTTCGACGCCGCGCCCGGCGGCGGCGCGGCGCCCGTGGAACGGATCGACGCAGCACCGCCCGCGGGCGGAGCCACCGTGACCGGCCAGGAGCTCACCAAGTCGGAGCGCCCCGAGCTCACGAGCGCGCGCATCGTCATCTCGGGCGGCCGCGGGCTGGGCAACGGCGAGAACTTCCGCAAGCTCCTCGAACCGCTCGCCGACCGGCTCAACGCGGCGCTGGGCGCCTCGCGCGCCGCGGTGGACGCGGGTTTCGTGCCCAACGACTATCAGGTCGGTCAGACCGGCAAGATCGTCGCCCCCGACCTCTACATCGCCGTCGGCATCTCCGGCGCGATCCAGCACCTGGCCGGGATGAAGGACAGCAAGGTGATCGTCGCGATCAACAAGGACGCCGAGGCGCCGATCTTCCAGATCGCCGACTACGGCCTCGTCGGCGATCTCTTCGAGGTCCTGCCCGCCCTGGTCGCGGCCCTGCCGGCGCGCTGAGGCGCCGGCGGCTCCGGGCCGGCGTGCCGTCGCCGGCCGTGCGGCTGCGCTGCATCAAGGCGGCGCGCCTCTAGAGGCCGTACTCTAGGGCGGCCGCGCTACGCTTCGCCTTCCCGACTTCCGACCCCCACGCCGATGAGCACCTACCGCGCCCCGCTGGACGAGATGCAGTTCGTGTTGAACGAGCTCGCCGGGCTTTCGCAGGTCGCGACGCTCCCCGGGTTCGAGGACGCCGATCCCGAGACGGTCGCCGCGATCCTCGAGGAGGCGTCGCGCTTCGCGACCGACGTGCTCGATCCGCTCAACCGCGCGGGCGACCAGCGCGGCGCGAGGCTGCTCGAGGACGGCTCGGTCAGGACGCCTCCCGGCTTCCGCGACGCGTACTGGAAGTTCGTCGACAACGGCTGGAACGGGCTCGCGAAGAGCCGCGAGTTCGGCGGGCAGGGGCTGCCGCAGCTCGTCGCTTCCGCGGTGGAGGAGATGTGGCACGCGTCGAACATGGCGTTCGATCTGTGCCCGCTGCTGACGCAGGGCGCGATCGAGGCGATCGAGCTCAACGGCTCCGACGAGCTCAAGGCGCGCTACTTGCCCAAGATGGTCGCCGGCGAGTGGACCGGCACGATGAACCTGACCGAGCCGCAGGCGGGCTCCGACCTCGCCGCGGTGCGCACGCGCGCCGTGCCGCAGGAGGACGGCAGCTACCTGCTCTCGGGCCAGAAGATCTTCATCACCTACGGCGAGCACGACTACACCGACAACATCGTGCACATGGTGCTCGCGCGGCTGCCCGACGCGCCCGAAGGCGTCAAGGGCATCTCGCTGTTCCTGGTGCCCAAGTTCATCCCGGACGCCGACGGCAAGCCCGGCAAGCGCAACGACGTTCGCTGCGTCTCGATCGAGCACAAGCTCGGCATCCACGCGAGCCCCACCTGCGTGATGAGCTACGGCGATCACGGCGGCGCGACCGGCTGGATCATCGGCGAGGCGAACCGCGGCCTCGAGTACATGTTCATCATGATGAACCTCGCGCGCTACTCGGTCGGCCTCGAGGGCGTGGGCATCGCCGAGCGCGCCTACCAGCGCGCGGTCGCCTACGCGCGCGACCGCGTGCAGGGCCGGGCGGTGGGCCTCGACAAGGGCGCCAAGGCGGGCGCGATCATCGAGCATCCCGACGTGCGCCGGATGCTGATGACGATGCGCGCGTGGACCGAGGCGACGCGCGCGGTCGCGTACGTGACCGGCGCGGCGATGGACAACGCCGCGCGCCATCCCGATGCCACGGTGCGCAAGCAGCACCAGGCGTTCGTCGACCTGATGATCCCGATCGTCAAGGGCTGGTCGACGGAGGTGGGGCAGGAGGTCGCTTCGCTT
>DASTCK010000109.1:0-23849 GCA_035711225.1 Casimicrobiaceae bacterium | reverse complement strand
ACGCTGGCCGCGCTGCTGCTCGCGCTGCGCGGCGCATGGCCGCTCGCGCTCGCCTGCTTCTTCCTCTCGCCGGCACCGGCGTGGGCGTTCGCGCGCGGGCACGGCGAGCGCGCACAGGCCGCGACGGGATGGCTTCGCGCCATCGCGGCCGTCGTCGCGTTGGCGGCGGTCGTCTACCTCGTCGTGATCGCGGCGGGCGGCATCCCTCCCGTCCACGAATGGCGCGGCGCGCTGTCGTCGTCGCTGCGCTGATCCCGTTCGCCGGCATCCGGGGCCCGGGGACGTCCACCGTGCAGCGCGGATTCGGCGTCGACCGCTCCTAGCGACTCCGCCATGGCCCTGTTCTCGTCGGCGTCCCGCACGCATCGCCTCGACACGTCGATCGAGATCGCCGCCCCCGCGGGACGCGTGTGGGCGATCCTCACCGCGTTCGGCGACTATCCGCGCTGGAACCCGTTCGTCCGCTCGATCGACGGCGCGCTCGAGCCCGGCCGCACGCTCGACGTCACGATGGAGCCGCCGGGAGGGCGCTCGATGCGCTTCCATCCGGTCGTGCTCGCCGTCGAGCCCGAGCGCGAGCTCCGGTGGAAAGGGAAGCTCCTGATCCCCGGGCTGTTCGACGGAGAGCATTGGTTCAAGGTGCGCCACGCCGCGCACGGCCACGTCGTCTTCGAGCAGGGCGAGCTCTTCACCGGCATGCTGGTGCCGCGCTTCAAGCCCAGGCTGGACACGTCGACGAGGGCCGGCTTCATCGCGATGAACGAGGCACTCAAGCGCGAAGCGGAAGGGGTGCACGAGCGGCGCGAAAAGGCGACGGCGGCGCGGTGAGGGCCGCGGCGCGGCTCACGCACCGACGCGCCGTCCCTCGCCGCGCGAGCGCGCCGCGCCAGGCGCCGAGGGGTCACCACCGGGAGGAGCCATGAACCGCAAGTTCTTCATCGCCTGGATCGTGCTGTTCGTCGCCTGGATGGCGGGCAGCGTCGTCGTGCACGGCGTCCTGCTCGGCCCCGACTACCGGCAGTTCCCGGCGATGTTCCGCGACGAGGCCGACGGGCAGCGCTACCTGCCGGTGATGCTGTTCGCGCACCTGCTGGTCTCGGGCGCTTTCGTCTGGATCTACCGCAAGGGCCTCGAGGCGCGCGACTGGTTCGCGCAAGGGTTGCGCTACGGCGTCACGATCGCGCTCCTGACGATCGTGCCGACCTACCTGATCTACTACGCCGTCCAGCCGATGCCCGGCATCCTCGTGGCCAAGCAGATCGTGTTCGACGGCCTGCTGCTGCTCGCCCTCGGCCTCGTCGTCGCGTTCCTGTACCGCGACGCCGCCCGGCGCGCGAGCTGACGCGCCCGCTCCGGGGCCGTGATGAGCGCCAGGCTCGAGCGCAACAAGGCGAACGCCAGGGCGTTCTACGACCTGATGTTCAACCAGTGCCGGCCGGCCGAGGCGGTGCGCAAGTTCGTCGGCCGCCGCTACACGCAGCACAACCCGCACGTCGCGGACGGCACCGCGCCGTTCATCGCCTACTTCGAGCGGATGGCGCGCGAGCATCCCGGCAAGCGCGTGCACGTCGTGCGGGTGATCGCCGAGGGCGACTACGTCGTGCTGCATTGCCGGCAGGAATGGCCGGGCGACGACGACTGGGCCGGAATCGACATCTTCCGGCTCGACGCGGCCGGCAAGATCGTCGAGCACTGGGACGTGCTGCAGAAGGTGCCGGCGCAACAGGCGCACGGCAACACGATGTTCTGAGGGTCGTGCAGGAAGCGCCGTGATCGACGCGGCGAACGACCGCGCCGCGACGGCTCAGGCGCGCTCGGCCTGGAGCGCGACCAGACGCCGCTCGCGCTCGACGGTTAGCACGCGCTGCCACGCATCGGGGCGCCACTTGCCCGCGAGCCACGACGAGACGTCGGCGACGGTGCTCCCGAGGGGGCGCGCGACGAGCCCGGTCTCGCGCGCACGCGCGTCGTCGGCGAGGAAGAAGCCGGCGAACTGCGCATCGTCCTGCGGGAGCCACAGCGGCAATTCGGTCCACGGCTCGATCCCGGCGTTCTTCAGCACCGGCAGGTCGATCCACACCGGGGTCGGCACCGACGCGTCGCGCGGGACGCGGCTCAGCAGCGTCTCGACCAGGTCGGCCATCGTCCAGCGGCGCGGGGGGCTGATCGCGTTGTAGGTGCCGGCGATGTCGCGCTCGGCGAGCGTGACCATCCACTGCGCGAGGTCGCGCGCGTCGATGAGCTGGATCGGCCGATCGGGCGGCGCGGGCACCGCGGCTTCGTCGTCGCGCTCGCCCAGCACCTGCGGCTGCGTGAAGCGCGCGACCCAGTAGGTGAAGCGGTCGGTCGGATCGTGCGGCCCGACGATGAGGCCGGGGCGGATCACCGTCGCGCGCGGGCCGAAGGTGGCGGCGACCCGGTCCTCGCACGCCGCCTTGAGCGCGCCGTAGTGCTCGGCGACGTCCTCGGTGTCGGGGTCCTCGAGCCTCGCGCGCGGCGCGTCCTCGGTGACGCCGGGCCGGCTCGTATCCGCGTACACCGAGAGCGACGACACGAACAGGTAGCGCCGCACGCGCGATTCGAGCAGGTCGCACGACGCGCCGACGATGCGCGGCACGTAGCCGCTGGTGTCGAACACGGCGTCCCAGGTCCCCGACGCGATCGCCGCGAGACCCGCGCCCTTCGCCGGGTCGCGGTCGCCGCCGAGCGGCAGCACGGCGGCGTGCTCGTGCGTCGGCGCCTGCCCGCGCGTGAACGTCGTCACCGTGTGGCCGCGCTCGACCGCGGCCTCGACCAGGTGGCGGCCGAGGAAGCGGGTGCCCCCGAGGACGAGGAAGCGCATCGGGTCGGGTTCGGGGCGGCGTTACGAGCCCGACCCCTGGAGCAGCGCGCGCACCTTCGGCGCGAGGGACGGGTCGCCGCACGCGACGACATCGCCGCCCTCGTCGCAGCGACCGCCATCCCACGCCGTCACCGTTCCGCCGGCGCCTTCGATGATCGGCATCAGCGCCTGGATGTCCCAGGCGTGGAGGCCGGACTCGACCACGACGTCGATGAGCCCCATCGCGAGCAGGCAATACGCGTAGCAATCGCCGCCGAAGCGCGTGAGCTTCGCCGCCGCGCGCACCCGCTCGAAGCCCTCGCGCGTGCGCGCCGTGGTGAACATGTCGGGGGTCGTGCACGCGACGATCGCATTCGCGAGGTCCGGGCAGCGCCGGGTCGCGAGCGCTCGCGTCACGTTGCCGCGACGCCAATGCGCCGCCTCGCCGGCGACCGCGAGGAACGATTCGCCGACGTAGGGTTGGTGCATGACGCCGCACACGACGCGCTCGCCGTCGTTGAGCGCGACGAGCATCCCCCAGTGCAGCTGGCCGGTGATGAAGCTCCGCGTGCCGTCGACCGGGTCGATCACCCAGGTGTAGCGCGATCGCCCGCGCTCGAACCCGTGCTCCTCGCCGCGGATGCCGTGGTCGGGGAACGCCTGCGCGATCGCCGCGCGGATCACCGCCTCCGCGTCGCGGTCCGCCGCCGTGACCGGGTCGTAGCCGGCGTCCCCCTTGTCGTGGACGGTGATCGGGACGCGGAAGTGCGGCAGCGTCACCGCGCCCGCGGCGACCACCGTACGGTGCGCGAAGTCGAGGAAGGCGGCGGGCGTCATCGGGGTGGGTTGCGGTCGGACCCCGCTCCCGGGGATCTGACCCCGCTCGCGCTCCGGCTCGATCGGGGTCGGAGCGGGGTCTGGCCCCGGTGTCGGTGGGATCTGACCCCGGAGTCGAAGGCGTCAGCCCTGGCGGACGATCGACACGTTGCCGAGCTTCTCCTGCGCCTCCACGAGCGAGGGCACGTACTTGTCGCCGAAGCCGAGCGCGTTGGCCATCACGAGGCTCTGGTGCACCGCCTCGCCGATCACCGACGGCAGCATCATCGATTCGGTGAAGTGCGTGTAGTAGCGGAGGTCCTTCGCGGCATTCGACAGCGTGAACTTGAGCCCCGTCAGGTCGCCGCTCTCCAGCATCTTGCCCACGATCATCTGGAACAGGCCCGAGTTCACCGCGCCCGCCGAGATCACCTCGTGCAGCTTGCGGATCGACAGCCCCGACTTCGCCGCCGCGGCGACGCCTTCCGCCGTCGCGGTGCAGATCGCCTGCGCGATGAAGTTGTTGATGAGCTTCAGGATGATGCCGTGTCCCGGCGGGCCGGCGTGGATGATGTTCTCGCAGTAGGCCGCGAACACGGGCTTGAGCTCGGCGAACGTCGCGTCGTCGGCGCCGATCATCGTGTTGAGGCGCCCCTGCTCGGCCTCGACCGGCGTCCGTGCGAGCGGCGCGTCGACGAATCGGACGTCCTGCTTCGCGAGCGCCTCGCGCATCTTCGTGGTGGTCGCGGGCTCGCTGGTCGACGTGTCGACGACGATGAGCCCGGGCCGCGCCGCGCTCGCGACGCCGTCCGGCCCGAAGACGACTTCCTCCACCTGCGGCGCGCCGGTGACGCACAGGATCACGATGTCGGCGTTCCGCGCGAGGTCGGCGTTGGTCTTGACCTCCTTCGCGCCGCGCTTCACGAGGTCGTCGATCGGCGCGCGGTTGCGGTGGCCGCGCACGACCAGCGGGAAGCCCTTCTCGACCAGGTTCTTCGCGATGCCGTGGCCCATCAGGCCGGCGCCGACGATGCCGATGCGTTGTTTCGCGCTCATGGAAGTTTCCGTTTCAGGATGAGGGGATCCCCGTGCGCGGAGGTCGTGCGCGCGGAGGTCGCGGGACGGGGACGGGCGCCCGATTCTACGTCAATCGACGGTCACCGGCCCGGCCCGGGCGGCGTCGGCGGCGCTGCGCCACCGCTCGTGCAGCGTGATCCACAGGCCGCTGCCCGCGATGATCGCCATCCCGGCGAGCGACCAGCCGTCGGGAAACGTGTCGAAGACGAGCCAGCCGATCAGCGTCGCCCAGACCAGGTGGACGTAGGTGAACGGCGTCAGCGCCGAGGCGGCGCCGCGCTGGAACGCGAGGATGAACAGGAAGTGGCCGAGCGTCCCGACCATCCCGCCGACCACGAGCATCGCCACGTGCGTCCACGGCATCGCGACGATCGAGTCGAGCGAGAACGCGAGCGCGACGCTCATCGCGAGCGTGCCGACCAGCGCCGGGTAGAACAGCAGCACGCCGGCGTCCTCGCTCGCCATCCGGCGCGTCATGATCTGGAACGTCGCGTAGAACGCGGCCGACGCGAGCGCGAGCAGCGAGGCGCCGCGGAACACGTCGGTGCCGGGCTTCACGATCAGCAGCATGCCGACGACGCCGGCGACGACGAACGCGACGCGCGTGGGAGTGAGCCGCTCGCGCAGCACGACGACCGCCAGCACCACGACCATCATCGGCGTCGAATAGTTGAGCGCGGTGACGTTGGCGAGCGGCAGGTCGCGCAGCGCGTACACGAAGCAGATCGACGAGCCGATCAGCACCGCGCCGCGCACCAGGTTGTGCGCGAGGTGCGCGGTGCGGACGAACGACGCCCCGCTGCGCGGCGCCAGCCACGCGACGATGGCCAGCGCCTGGATCGTCCAGCGCGCCCAGACGAGCAGCGGCACCGGATAGCGCGCCGACAGGTACTTGACCGCGGTGTCGAGCGACGCGAAGCACAGCGTCGCCGCGCAGATCAGCAGCACCGCGCGCACCGGGACGTGCTCGTGCTTCACGCGCGGCCCGCGGCGCCGGGATGAACCGGCAGGCGAACGGAAAGTGGGCGGGGACGCTGCATGCGGAACGCGCCGGCGCCGGCACGCGAATCGGCGCGATCTTACTGGATCGCGATCCCGCGCGCGCCCGTTGCGCGGTGGTGTCCGTCGGCGAATGCCGGCGGCCCGCGGCGGCGAGCGGACGAGGTCGCGCGCCACGTCGACAGGGCCGACCGCCGGCGCAATCGCGACGCGGCGCCGCGCGCGGCGCCGCATTGAGGCGCCCTTCGCGCCGTGGTATCGTCGCGCGAATCCGCTGGCGGGCGCCCGCGGCATGGCGAATGGCGACGCCGCAGCGACGTCGCAAGGCCGTCGCCCGGGCGTCGCTTCGACCGCCACGCGCCACGCGCCGCACCTCGCCGGTGCCTCCACGACCGGCCATCGCCCCGGGAGGGGACGACTCCATGAACAAGGACAAGATTTTCGCGCAGAAGACGCAGGCGGTCGCCGATTTCAATTTCGGCGAGTCGACGGCCCAGGTCTTCGAGGACATGCTCGACCGCTCGATCCCGCTGTACCGCGAGGTGCAGCGAATGATGGGGGAGCTCGCGGCGGAATTCGCCGTGAGCGGCACCAACGTCTACGACCTCGGCTGCTCGAACGGCATCACGCTCGAGACGCTCGACACCGCGATCCGCGCCGCCGACAAGCGCGTGCACCTGGTGGGCATCGATTACTCGCGGCCGATGCTCGAGAAGGCGGCGCAGCGCTTCGCCGCGCGCGGCAAGGGAGAGGCCCCCGAATTCGTCTACGGCGACCTGAACGAGGGCTGCCGGATCGAGAACGCGTCGGTGGTCGTGCTCAACCTGACGCTGCAGTTCGTCCGCCCGCTGTTCCGCGACCGGCTGGTGCGCTCGATCCGGGAGGGGCTGAACCCCAACGGGTGCCTGATCCTCATCGAGAAGGTGCTCGGCAACGACTCGCTGTTCAACCGCCTGTTCATCAAGTTCTACTACGACCTCAAGCGGCGCAACGACTACAGCGACATGGAGATCGCGCAAAAGCGCGAGGCGCTCGAGAACGTGCTCATTCCCTACCGGATCGACGAGAACGTCGAGCTCCTGAAGCGCAACGGGTTCGCGAGCGTCGACGTCTTCTACAAGTGGTACAACTTCGCCGGGCTGGTCGGCGTGGTCACCGAGCAGTGAGGGGCCGCGGATGATCGCCCTCGGCCGATTCGCGTTCCGGTTCCGCAACCTGCTGTTCCCGCTGATCCTGGTGGGCGTGCTGGCGATCTCGACGCCGCGCGACCCGCTGGGCGACCCGGCGTACGACATCTGGATGGACCTCGCGGGCACCCTCGTCGTCCTGCTTGGGCTGTCGGTGCGGGCGATCACGATCGGCTACGAGTACATCGTCCGCGGCGGGCGCGGCAAGCAGGTCTACGCCGATCACCTGGTGCAGGGCGGCATCTACGCCCACACGCGCAATCCGATGTACCTCGGCAACGCGCTCATCCTGCTGGGGCTCGCGCTGGTGATCAACGCGCCGGTGTTCTACCTGCTGGCGCTTCCGCTGACCGCGCTGATGTACGGGTCGATCATCGCGGCCGAGGAGGCCTACCTGCGCGAGAAATTCGGCGCCGGGTTCGACGACTACTGCGCGCGCGTCAACCGCCTCGTCCCGCGGCTGTCCGGCTTCCGCCGCTCGGTCGAGGGGATGCGCTTCAACTGGCGGCGCGTCGTGGTCAAGGACTACAGCACGGTGTTCGCCTCGATCCTCGGCATCGTCCTGCTCGACTGGTGGCACGACTACGGCATCGACGGCACGCTCCCGTGGTCGGCGGATCACCGGGCGATGACGGTGTTCCTGGCCGCCTGGGGCGTGCTGTTCATCGTCGTGTGGCGGCTCAAGAAGTCGCGCTGGATCGAGGGCGACGTTCCGGACGCGCAGCGCCGCGCGTGACGACGGCGGCCGTCCACGCCCTCGCGTTCACGGCGGGCCGTTTCCCTCCCCCCTCGGGGCCCCGCCGCCGGCGCGAGCCGTCCATGGCGGGGGATAATGTCCGGCGTCGCCCGCCCCGAGCGGGCATCGAGGAGACGACGATGCACCGACGCTCGCTGTTCCTGTCCTCGCTCGCCGCCGCCCTGCTGGCTTGCGTTCCCGTTGCTGGAGTGCAGGCGCAAACGCCCGCTCCCGCCAACAAGGTCGTGATCCAGATGAGCGACGCCGACCCGGCGAAGTGGCACCTCGCGCTCAACAACGCGAAGAACCTGCAGACCGACCTCGGCGCGTCGAACGTCGCGATCGAGGTCGTGGCCTACGGTCCGGGCATCGGCATGCTCAAGGCCGACTCGGTCGTCGGCAACCGCATCGCCGAGGCGCGCGGCTCGGGCGTCAACGTCCTCGCGTGCGAGAACACGATGCGCAACTCGAAGCTCGCCAAGGACGACATGCTCGCCGGCATCGGCTACGTGGCGTCCGGCGTCGTCGAGATCATGCAGCGCCAGCAGCAGGGCTGGGCCTACCTCCGTCCCTGACCGCGCCGCGCGGCAGTGTGCGGCTCCCGAGGCCGCGTCAGTCCAGCGTCGCCAGCACCGAATCGGCCTTGCGAGCGAGATGCTCGCGCATCAGCGCGGCGAGCGCCGTGGCGTCGCGTGAGCGCAAGAGCTCGACCATCCGGATGTGCTCGCCTACCGCCGCCTCCCATTTCCCCGGCGACTGGTTCGAGCGGAAGCGCAGGTTCTGGATGCGCAGGTTGAGCCGGTGCGACAGGTCCGCCAGCAGCTGGTTGTGCGCGGCGCGCGAGATGCGCTCGTGGATCGCGCGGTTGTGGCGGTAGTACTCGGGCAGGTCGCGGCGTGCGTGGCACGCGCGCATCTCGAAGGTCAGCGCCTCGATCTCGTCGACCTCGCGATCGGTGATCCGCGCGCACGCGAGCTCGGCGGCGAGCGCCTCGAGCGCGCCCATCACCTGGAAGCTCTCGAGCACCGCCTCGCGTGACATGCGCGCGACGAACGCGCCGCGGTTGGGAATGACTTCGCAGAGCCCGTCGTGCGCGAGCCGGCGCAACGCTTCGCGCAGCGGCGTACGCGACACCTCGAGCTGCTCGCACAGCACGCGCTCGTTGAGCCTCGCGCCGGGCTCGAGCACCCCCTCGATGATCCACTCGCGCAAGCGGGCCTCGATCACGCCGGGCAGCGTCCGCTGCTCGGAAGCGATTGCCATCGGGGAGTCCGGCGCGTTCATGGCATTGTATACAAAGGTAGTCTTGCCGATACTTGACCGACGGACGCCCACCAATGCGGTTTTCCTCCGGGCAATCCGCGCACCCCGCATCCTACACGATCAGGGGTTGACAGGTCTTGGACGGCGGGCGTATTGTTCATTGTATACCAAACGCGGGCGAACGACGACGCCGGGCTTCCGGCGGGCGTCCCGCCTTGCGGCTCCCGGGAGCTACGCCATGTCTTCGATCCCGCCTCGCGCCGGACGGCATTTCCTGCAGATCCCGGGGCCGACCAACGTCCCCGATCGCGTGCTGCGCGCGATCGATCGCCCGACGATCGACCACCGCGGGCCGGAGTTCGCGCGACTCGGGCTCGACGTCCTCGACCGCGTCCGCCAGGTGTTCCAGACGACGCAGCCCGTGGTGATCTACCCCGCGTCGGGCACCGGCGCGTGGGAAGCGGCGCTGGTCAACACGCTCTCGCCGGGCGACCGCGTGCTGATGGCGGAGACCGGCCACTTCGCGTCGCTGTGGAAGCGCCTCGCCGAGCGACTCGGGCTCGCGCCCGACTTCCTGCCGGGCGACTGGCGCCACGGCGCCGATCCCGAGGCGATCCACGCCGCGCTGGCCGACGACCGCGCGCACGCGATCAAGGCGGTGTGCGTCGTGCACAACGAGACGTCGACCGGCGTGACCAGCCGCATTCCGGAGGTCCGCCGCGCGATCGACCGCGCGCGCCACCCGGCCCTGCTGATGGTCGACACGATCAGCTCGCTCGGCTCGATCGACTATCGCCACGACGAATGGGTCGTCGACGTCACCATCGGCGGATCGCAGAAGGGACTGATGCTTCCGCCCGGGCTCTCGTTCAACGCCGTGAGCGAGAAGGCGCGCTCCGCGTCCAAGCACGCGCGCCTGCCGCGCAGCTACTGGGCGTGGGACGACATCCTCGAGTCCAACCGCAAGGGCATGTGGCCGTACACGCCCGCGACCAACCTGCTGTACGGGCTTCAGGCCGCGCTCGACCTGCTGCTCGGCGAAGGGCTCCCCGCGGTGTTCGCTCGCCACGACCGTTTCGCCGAGGCGACGCGCCGCGCCGCCAGAGGCTGGGGGCTCGAGATCCTGTGCGCCGATCCGGCCGAGTACTCGAGCACGCTCACCGCGCTCGTCATGCCCGCGGGCCACGACGCCGACGCCTTCCGTCGCGTCGTGCTCGACGCGTACGACATGTCGCTCGGCCAGGGGCTCGGCAAGCTCACCGGTCGCGTGTTCCGGATCGGTCACCTGGGCGACCTCAACGACCTCACGCTCGCAGGCACGCTCGCCGGCGTCGAGATGGGGCTGGCGCTCGCCGGAGTGCCGCACCATCCTCGCGGCGTGCAGGCCGCGCTGGGCTGGCTCGCCGAGGCGCATGCGCCTGCGAACAATCGTCCCGCGGCCGTCGTCGCCTGACGCACGCCCCCCCGTCACGCCCCACCACCGGAGCTCCCATGAAGACCCGTTTCGTCATAGCACTCGTCGCGGCAGCGTGCGTCGCCACCCCGGCGCTCGCGCAGGACAAGATCAAGTTCAAGGTGATCGGCCAGCCGCTCGCGACCGGGCTCGTGCAGAAGAACAAGGAGCAGCCGTTCTTCGAGAACCTCGCGCAGAAGACCGGCCTGCCGATCGAGGTCGACTACAAGCCGATCGACACGCTCGGCGTCAAGGACACCGAGCAACTCCGCATGATGAAGTCGGGACTGTTCGAGATCGTGTCGCTGCGCGTCTCGCAGAACTCGCGCGACGAGCCGATGCTGCTCGGCCTCGACCTGGTCGGCCAGAATCCCGACTACGCGACGGCGCGCAAGACCGTGGCCGCATGGTCGGAGACGCTCGACGCGCGGCTGCAGCAGCAGTTCGGCGTGAAGCTGCTGGGCGTGTGGCCTTTCGGCCCGCAGGTCCTGTTCTGCAAGAAGCCGATCACCAAGCTCGCCGACGTCAAGGGCCTCAAAGTCCGCGTCTACGACCAGAGCCTCGCGAAGTTCATCTCGTCGCTCGGCGGCACGCCGGTGGCGCTGTCCTTCCCCGAGACGCACCAGTCGCTGTCGCTCGGCGTCGTCGACTGCGCGATCACCGGGCCCAGCTCGGCGAACTCTGCGGGCTGGCCCGAGGTGTCCACGCACCAGCTGCCGATCGGCTTCCAGATCGCGCTGAACGGCTACGCGATCACCCTGAAGTCCTGGAACCAGCTCAAGCCCGACCAGCAGGCGAAGCTCAAGGCGGCGTTCGACGCGCAGACCGAGGACGTGTGGAAGTACTCGGAGGAGCTGTTCCGCGACGCCGTCAACTGCAACGTCGGGCGCGATCCCTGCACGACGGGCAAGAAGTTCAAGCTGGTCGACGTCCCGGTGTCGCAGGCCGACCTCGACGCCGTCAAGGCCGCCGTGCGCGACATCTCGCTGCCGGCGTGGGCCGAGGTCTGCGACCAGTCGAACCCGGGCTGCTCGCAGAAATGGAAGTCGACGGTGGGCGCCGCGATCGGCGTACGCTAGACCGTCTCCACCGCGCCGGAGGCCCCGTGCAAGCCGTCCAACGCCTGCTCGCCTGGGTCTTCGGCGTCATCTTCCTCGCGCTGTCGATCGTCGTCACCGTCGAGACGATCGCCCGCAAGCTCTTCAACTACTCGATCCAGGGCGCCGACGAGCTCGGCGGCTATGCGCTCGCCGCCGGCTCGGTTATTGCGTTTTCGCTCGCGCTGGTCGGCCGCAACCATATCCGCGTCGACGTGTTCCACGAGCGCTTCCCCGCGCGCCTGCAGGCGGCGCTGAATGTTCTGTCATACGTCCTGCTCGCCGCGTTCGCCGTGCTGCTCGCATTCGTCGCGTTCAAGGTCCTCGCCGACACGCTCGACTATCGCAGCACGGCGCCGACGCCGTGGCAGACGCCCCTGATCTGGCCCCAGGGCGTCTGGTACGCGGGGCTCGTCGTGTTCGCGCTGATCACGGCCGGCTACGCGGCGCGCGCGGTGTGGCTCTACGCGCGCGGCGAGTTCGACCGCGTCAACCACGAGTTCCCGCCGAAGAGCGCGAAGGAGGAGGTCAAGGAGGAGCTCGACGATTTCGCGCAGCGGAGCGGCACCCCGGCTGCCCCGCTTGCGGCGGCAGCGCGTGCACCGGCGACGCGGGAGTCCGCATGACGCTCGCCGCCTCCGCCGTCCTCGTGTTCGTGCTGATGCTGGCGACGATGCTCGTCGGCATGCCGATCGCCGTCTCGATGGCCCTCGTCGGCATCGGGGGAGGCCTGGCCGCGTTCGGGGCGCCGTTCGTCGACTCGATCGCTCCCGTCGTCTGGGGCACGCTCAACGAGAACCTGCTCACGTGCGTGCCGCTGTTCGTGCTCCTGGGCGAGCTGCTGCTGCGATCGGGCATCGCCGACCGGATGTACACCGCATTGTCGGCATGGCTCGGCGGCCTCCCGGGCGGGCTCCTGCACACCAACATCGGCGCCTGCGCCCTGTTCGCGGCAACCTCGGGCTCGTCGGTGGCAACCGCAGCGACGATCGGCACCGTCGCGCTGCCGCCTCTGTACGCGCGGGGCTATTCGATGCGCGCCTCCCTCGGCAGCCTGGCTGCGGGCGGCACACTCGGCATCCTGATTCCGCCGTCGATCAACATGATCGTCTACGGGTCGCTGACGAACAACTCGATCGGCAAGCTGTTCATCGCGGGCATCATCCCCGGGATCCTGCTGACGCTGTGCTTCATGGGCTACATCTACGCCAACTCGGTCGTCTCCGGGACGGGCAAGCGGGAAGCGCCGCTGCCGCTGGCCGACCGCGTGCGCACGCTCACGTTCCTTTTCCCGCCGCTGGTCGTCTTCGGCATTGTGATGGGCAGCCTCTACTTCGGCATCGCCACCGCGACCGAATCGGCAGCGCTCGGCGTCGTGGCCGCGCTGTTCTTCGTCTGGCGCGCCGGGCGACTGACGCGCGAGGTGCTCGAGACCTGCTTCCTGCAGACCGCGAGGATCAGCGGCATGATCATGCTGATCATCGTCGCCGCGTTCATCCTGAACCTCACGATCGGTCTCACCGGCGTCGCCGACGCGATCACCAAGTGGGTGACCTCGTACGGCCTTTCGGCCACGGCGATGCTGCTCGCGCTGACGCTGTTCTACCTGATCCTCGGCATGTTCATGGACGTGCTGTCGATGCAGGTCGCGACGATCCCGATCACCTACCCGATCGTCGCCGCGCTCGGTGTAGACCCGATCTGGTACGGGATCTACATCGTGCTGATGTGCGAGCTCGGCATGATCACGCCGCCGGTCGGCATGAACCTCTTCGTGGTGCACGGCATCCGCCCCGACAAGGGCGGCATCGCCGACGCGATCTGGGGCGCGCTCCCCTACGCGGTCATCATGATCCTGTTCACGTTCCTGCTGATGGCGATGCCGTGGCTAGCGACCTGGCTGCCGGCCCAGATGGGGTGAGCGCGCCGACCTGGGCGCTGTCTGCGGTCGAGCTCGCGCGCGCGTTCGCGGCGCGGGCGCTCGATCCCGTCGACGTGCTCGAGGCCGTCACCGATCGCATCGCGCGCATCGACCCGCAGATCAACGCGCTGGTCACCGCCGATCCGACGGCCCGCATGCACGCCGACGCGAGCGCGCGGCGGCACGCGGCCGGAACACCGCTCGGCCCGCTCGACGGCGTGCCGGTCGCGATCAAGGACAACCTGCTGGTCCGCGGCCTGGCGGCGACGTGGGGCACGCGCGGCCTCGCCGCCTACGTTCCCGATCACGACGAGCTGCCGGTTGCGCGCCTGCGGGCGGCCGGCGCGGTGATCGTCGGCAAGACCAACGCCCCGGAGTTCACGCTCGAGGGCTACACCGGCAACCCGGTGTTTGGCGTGACGCGCAATCCCTGGGACGTTCGCCTCACCCCCGGCGGATCGAGCGGCGGCTCCGCCGCGGGATGCGCGGCCGGGCTCTTCCCGCTCGCGCTGTGCACCGACGGCGGCGGGTCGATCCGGCGGCCCGCGTCGCACACGGGACTGGTCGGCTTCAAGCCGTCGATCGGCGCGGTGCCACGAGCCAACGGCTTTCCGTCGCTCCTGCTCGACTTCGAGGTCGTCGGGCCGCTGGCGCGAAGCGTCGACGATGCCGCATTGCTCTTCGATGCGATACGCGGCCCCGACGCACTCGATCGCGCGTCGCTCGCGGCCATGCCTGCGAAGGCGGACACGCGGACGATGTCGATCCTCGCGGTGCCGCGGTTCGGCGACGCGCCGCTCGACCCCGAGGTCGCCGCGAGCTTCGACGACGCGGTGCGCACGCTCGCCACGCTCGGTCACCGCGTCGACGTCGGTGCGTTGCCGCTCGACCTCGAGCCGATCCTCGCGTTCTGGCCCATCGTCGGCCAGGTGTCGCTCGCGCGCCTTTTCGCGGCGTGGCCCGGGATCGGCGAGCACGCGTCGGTGAAGTACGTCGAGATGGCCTCGCACGGCGAGCGCATTTCCGCGGCGCGATTCCTCGAAGGCCTCGAGGCCGTCGCAGCGTTCCGGCGCGCCACGACCACGCTGTTCGAGGGCGTCGACGTGGTGCTGACACCCGCGGCCGCTGCGCTTCCCTGGCCCGCTGACGAAGCGTTTCCGCCGACGATCGACGGCCGGCCGGTCGGCCCGCGCGGACATGCGGTCTACACCGGCTGGGTCAACGTCTGCGGCCATCCGGCGATCGCCGTGCCGTCGACGCCCTCGCGTGCCGGGCTGCCCATCGGCGTGCAGATGGTCGGGGCGTTCGGTGCCGACCTGGCGCTCATCGAGCTCGCGCGCGCCTACGAGCGCGCGGGGCCGTGGGCGGCGCGCCGTCCGCCACTCTGACGGGCTAGACGAAGCGCACGACCGCGCGACCGATTCCGTCGAATGCGGCATCGATCGTGTCGCCGGCCCGCGCGGGCAGAATGCCCACCCAGGTGCCGGCGGTGACGAGATCGCCGGCGCGCACGCCTCCGCTCCTTGCGCTCACGTGGCGCACGAACCAAGGCAGGAGCCCGGTCGGGTCGACCAGCGGGTGCCCGCCGCGCCCGTCACGGATCGTCACGCCGTTGCGCGTTACGGTGACGGGCAGCGTGGCCCAATCGACGTGGCGACGAGGGACGCCACTGCCCACGACCAGCGCGCCATGCATCTGCGCGTCGGCAAGCTTGAGCATCGGCGGCGCCGACGCGGCATCGGCCAGGCGCGCGTCGACCACCTCGATCGTGACCACGAACTCGCCTACCGCAGCGAGCACGTCCTCGGTCCGATCGCTCACCGGCGGTGCGGAGGCGAATCGGAACGCAACCTCCGCCTCGATACCGATGCCGTGAAAGTGTGCCGCGTCGAACTGCGCCGGGCTCGCCACGACACCTTCCAGGGGAAGCGGGGTGGCGCTCGGCGTGGCGTCGCGCGCGGCGGCGCCGACCTTCCACGTCGACACGTGCGCGCCGCGAAACCAGCCGAGCGCTTCGGCGACGCGATCCTGCACGCGATAGGCGTCGTCGGCGCTCGGCGGTCCCTCGCCGGTCTCGTCGGCGCCAAGCTGCCGGTGCTCGCGGCGGGCACGCACGAGTTGCCGCGCCAGGCGATCGATGTCGTAGGTCACGGGCGAGATGACGGAAGGGAGATCTGAATTGCGTGGCCGGCGCCGTGCGCGGAGCCGACGTCCACCGCGGCCGGAGTGGAGCGGGTGAAGGGAATCGAACCCTCGTCGTAGGCTTGGGAAGCCTCTGCTCTACCATTGAGCTACACCCGCGCGGGCCGGATTCTACACCCCGCCCACGGGGCAGGGCCGGGGCTCAGCCGTCGCCTGCGGATGCGTCGGCCGCCTTCGCGCGACGGTGCAGCCCGAGCGCGACACGCGCGACCGCGTCGACCACCGCCTCGACCGAACCGACCGTCTCCACGCCGTCGACCGCCGGCGTCCCGCGGAGCGCGAACACGGGCTTCCCGTAGTGCATGCCGTAGGCCAGCTCGGACAGCGTGCCGTAGCTCCCGCCGATCGCGACGATGCACAGCGCGGCGCGCGCGATGATCGCGTTGCGCGCGAAGCCGATGCCGGTGGCGATCGGGATGGTGACCGCGTCGTTGGCCTCGGCGATCGTGTCGCCCGGCAGCAGACCGACGCTGATCCCGCCTTCCGAGGCCACGCCCTCGCAAACGGCGCGCATCACGCCACCGCGGCCGCCGCACAGCACGACGCAACCCATCGTCGCCAGGGCGGCGCCGAGCGCGTGCGCCCGGTCGAGCTCGTCGAGGCTCGCGTGGCGTCCGCCGATCACCGACACCGGCTCGCGCCGCGGGTGGCCGCTGTCGCGCTGCAGCCAGCGCAAGGCGTCGGGAGCGCTCACGCGCCTGCCCGACACCGTCGCGTCGTCGGCGCGCCACTCGCGCGTCGCAAGGTCGTACACCCGCCCGTTCGCGTCGCGCAGCGTCCGCTGGCGGGCATCGAGCATCAGTTCGCTGGTCTTCATCGGGTAGCGCGACGACGGGCGTACGCGGATGGTAGCGCCAACAAGCCCTAGAATGGGCGCCGGAGCCCATGCGATGACCGGCCGCCGAGCGGTGCCCAACGTCCTCACCATCGCCGGCGTCGATCCTTCCGGCGGCGCGGGCGTGCTCGCCGACGTCAAGGCGATCAGCGCGCTGTCGGCGTATGCCTGCGCCGTGATCGCGGCGCTGACCGCGCAGAACACGCGCGCGGTGACCGGCGTCTTCGCCGTGCCCGCCGCGTTCGTGCGCGAGCAGATCGACACGCTGTTCGCGGACGTGCGCATCGACGCGGTCAAGGTCGGCATGCTCGGCGCCTCGCCGGTGATCCGCGCGGTCGCCGACGGCCTGCTGCACTGGAAGCCGCAGCACGTCGTGCTCGACCCGGTGATGGTCGCGAAGAGCGGGGACGCGCTGCTCGCGAAGGAGAGCGTCGGCACGCTGGTCGAGGCGCTCGTGCCCTGCGCGACCGTGCTCACGCCCAACCTGCCGGAGGCGGGCGTGCTGCTCGGCGAGCGTGCGCCCGAGTCGCTGAAGGAGATGCGCCGGGCGGCCGAGCGCTTGCGCGAGCGCATGTCGCACTCGGGCTCGCGCTGGGTCATGCTGAAAGGCGGGCATCTGCCCGGCGGCGAGGCGATCGACGTGCTCACCGACGGCGACCGGATGATCGAGCTCGCGGCGAAACGCGTCGACACGAAGAACACGCACGGCACCGGTTGCACGCTGTCGGCCGCGATCGCGGCGCTGCTTCCGGTATCGCCGGACGTTCCGACGGCGGTGCGCGGCGCGAAGGACTACCTCGTCGCCGCGCTCGAGGCGGCGGACCGGCTCGACGTCGGCACGGGGCACGGGCCGGTGCATCATTTCCATGCGTTGTGGAGAGCGGTGCCGACGTGAGGGCATTCGCTTCGTCGTGCCAGGTCGCCAGGTGGCACCGCTGACTTCAGGCGGCGGGTTCGCAACCCGACCCCAACACCGGGGCCAGGTTGCAGACCCGACCCCGAAAAGGAGCTGACATGCGCAACGCCGCCCTTCCCGTGACGCTGATCGTCGTGGGCGCGATCGGCCTCGTCTGGTACTTCGGCTGGTTCCCGGACGTCGACGCGGTCACCGCGATCGGCCTCGTCGCGGCGGGCGTGCTCGTGCTCGCGATGGACGGCATCACCAAGTCGTCGGTCGTGCTCGGCCCCACGCTGATCACGATGGGCATCATGTGGTGGCTGCACGACCAGTACCGCTACCGCTGGAGCCTGCTGATTCCGATCCTCCTGATCGTGATCGGCGCGCTGATGCTGGTCGCGCGAAGACCCTCCGTCCCCGATCGGCGCGGCAAGGGCGACGCGTAGGAGGCGCCGTCAGGCACGGTGTCGGACACCGTGTCGACATCGAGCTAGCCCGCGAGCGCGGCCTCGATCGATGGAAGCGCGGCGACGAGGCGCAGCGCGAGCGCGCGCTCGCGCAACTCCCGCAGCACCGCGGCGTCGCGGGCGCCCCGCTTCGCCGCGACCAGCGCCCGGGCGCGCGCGACGACGAACTCGCTCCACGCCGTCGGCTCGCGGGCTGAATAGTCCTCGAGGGCCTGCGCGTGGCGCAACGTCTCGTCGAGGTCGCCCGCGTCGAGCGTCGCGTCGATCGCGTCGGCGCGGAACCACAGGTGGTTGTGCGAGAGCGCGTTCGGCTTGAGCAGCGCCTCGCCTCGCGCCAGCGCCTCGCGGCGCCCGGCGTCGGACTCGGCGAGGCACGCGCGCGCCGCGAAAACCACCGCGCCCGCGAGATCGGGACCGACGTCCTCGAGCACCGACCACGCCTCGTCGAGCCGCGCGCGCGCCAGGTCCCGGTCGTCATGGCGCCCGAGGCGGCCGAGGAACGCGAGGTCGAACGCGACGAAGCGGCGCGACGAGATCGCTCGCGCGAGGCCGAGGCTGCGCTCGAGCGCGTCGACCGCGTCGCCGAGGCTGCCCGACCAGCTCAGCACCATGCCCGCGCACTCGTCGGCCATGACCTCGGCCACGCGGTGCCCGATCTCGCGTGCGGTCGCGCGCACGCCATCGAAGCGCGCGAGCGCGCGATCGGCGCGCCCCTCGTAGAAGTCGAGGAGACCGATCATCAGCCGGTTCATCAACGCGAAGCGGGTGTCGCCGCGGCGGTCGCACAGCGCGACGCAGCGTTCGAAGGCGGCAAGCGCGGAGCGCAGCCGTCCGCTCGCATACAAGGCGTCCGCGAGTCCGGACAACGCCTGCGCCTCGCACGCCTCGTCGCCGGCTTCGCGCGCGAGCGCGAGCGAGCGTTCGTGCTCGGAGGCGCAACGCTCGAGGTCGCCGCGCTGGAAATGGAGGCTCCCGCGCAGGTACGCGATGCGAGCGCGCTCGCGCGCGAGGCCGAGGCGCTCCGCGATCGCCTGCGCCGCGTCGAGCGCCGCGAAGCCCTCGGCCGCGGTGCTGGACAGGCGGTGCGCCGAAGCGACGCCGATCCACGCCACGCAACGCTCGCGCTCGTCGCAGGCGAGCTCCGTGGCCCGCCCGAACGCGGCCACGGCCGTGGAAGGGTCGCCCAGGTCGCGGGCGAGCTCGCCTTCGACGAGCGCGAGCGCATGGGCGACCGCCCCGTCCTTGGCGAGCACGCTGCCGCGTTGCGCCAGCGCCAGCGCGTCGTCCGGTCGCAGCGCCGCCGCCATCGCCTGGGCCGCCTCGAGGAACGCCTGCGGCGCAAGCGGGTCCTCGGCGCGCTCCAGGTGCTCGGCACGCAGCACCGGGTCGCGACCGGCGAACCAGCCCGCGGCGCGCGCATGCAGGTCGCGCCGGGCGCTGTGCAGCAGCGACGCGTAGGCGGCGTCGCGGATCAGCGCGTGCGAGAACACGAGCTCGTCGCCGCTGCCGCCGCCGCGCACGAGGTCGCGCGCCCGCGCCTGCGTGAGCGGGGCCGGGGCGCCGGTGAGATGCGCGACCAGCGCGAGATCGAAGCGCTGTCCGGCGATCGAGGCCGCCTGGAGGGCGGCGCGCTCGGCGGCCGGCAGCCGGTCGAGGCGCGCGAGCACGACGTTGCGGATCGTCCCCGGGATCGCCCCGTCGTCCGCGCCGCTCTGCAGGAGCTGCGTCAGGAACAGCGGGTTGCCCTGCGCGCGCTCGACGCATCGCCGCGCGACGTCGGGGCGCGCTTCGAGGAATGCCGCGGCGAGCTCGAGCGCCTCGTCGGTCGACAGCGGCGCGAGGTCGAGCACCGCGGCGTCGGTCGCGCGCCACGCGGCCGCGAGCGGATCGGGCTCGCGCCTGGTCGTCAGCACGAGCACCAGCGGCAGCGAGCGAGCGCGATCGCGCAGCGCGGCCAGCGCGTCGAGCAGCGCCGAGCCCGCCCAGTGCACATCCTCGACGAGGATCGCGACCGGGCGCTCGCTCGCGGCCGACGCAACGAGCGCCGCCAGCGCGTCGATGCGCCCTCGGGCGCGCGCCGCGTGATCCATCGCGTCGTAGCGACTGCCCGCGCGCTGCTCGATGCCGACGAGATCGGCGACGAACGGCTCGCGCGCCTCGTCGATCCGCGCGCCCGACACCGCCCGGTCGAGCGCCGCGCGGCACGCGTCGGGTCCCGCCGTCGGCGCGAGGTCGAGCAGCGCACGGGCGAGGAGGCTCGCGGCATCGCGGCGCGACGAGGCGCCGAAGTCGAGGACGCCGGCGCCATGGCGCGCGCAGCCTCGCGCGGCGGCGTGCTCGAGCATCGCCTCGGCGAGCCGCGACTTGCCGACGCCCGGGTCGCCGCGCAGCACGAGCGTCGCTCCGCGCCTGCGGACGACCGCATCGTCGAGCGCGTCCGCGAAGCGCGCGAGCTCCCGTGCGCGCCCGACGATGCGATGGCGCGCCGCCGCCTGCCCGCGAAGCGCGCGCACGCGCCACACCGGCATCTCGCGGGCGAAGCCGCGCACGGCGACGCTGCCCCGCGACTCCGCGTCCAGGCGCGGGCCGAGCGCCGCGCGCACGTCGTCCGACACGATCGTCTCGCCCGCGCCGGCGAGCTCCTCGAGCCGCGACGCGAGATTCACCGCGTCGCCCGTGACCGTGTAGTCGGCGCGCACCGCGCTGCCGGTCGACGCCGCGACGACCTCGCCGCTCGCGATCCCGATGTGCGTGGCGAGCGGCTTGCCGAGCTCGGCCGACAGCGCGGCGATCGCCTCGTGGATCTCGCACGCCGCGCTCACGGCACGCTCGACGTCGTTGCCGTGCGCGACCGGTGCGCCGAACACGCCCATCGTCGCGTCGCCGATGTGCTTGTCGACGCTGCCGCCGTGGCGCGCGATCGCGCCGTCGACGAGCTCGAAGAAGCGCCCGAGCAGGCCGTGCACGACCTCCGCGTCGGCCTCGGACGTCAGCTTCGTGAACCCCGCGAGGTCCGCGAACAGCACCGCCACCGGGCGCCGCTCGCCTCTCGGCGCAGCGGGCGCCGGCGCTGCGGCGGCGGCGGCGCGCGCGCCGCACTGCGGGCAAAAGCGGGCCCCCGCGGGCAGGCCCGCGCCGCAGTCGCCACAGCTGGGGGGTCCATCGTTCATCGTGCCGCTCCGTTCCGGCGCGGCGTCGCCGCGCCCGGGACGATTCTGTCACCGCGCGGCGCGGCAGTTGTCCGTCGCCACCGAACGGCGTATCGTCGCACGATGCGCTAGGGGTCCTGTCCGCCGCCTCGGGTCGAGGCCGGCGACGGGTGAGACAAACCCTCATGAACCTGATCCGGGTAATGCCGGCGTAGGGAAGCGTGGCCCGGCTCCCGGGCTCCCACGCTCCTCCCGCCGACCCGCGAGGAGCCGTGATGAACGCCAACGACCAGTTCTACGCCCGCGACGCACACGTCGACGCGGCCGCCGTCGCACCGCTGCCCGCGTCGCGCAAGATCCACGTGCAGGGCTCGCGAGCGGACCTGCGCGTGCCGATGCGCGAGATCGCGCAGTCGGACACGCCGGCGTCGTTCGGTGCCGAGAAGAACCCGCCGATCGTCGTCTACGACACGTCGGGGCCCTACACCGACCCGCAGATGCGCATCGACGTCCGCCGCGGCCTCCCGGCGCTGCGGGCGCCGTGGATCGCCGAGCGCGGCGACACCGTCGAGCTCGACGGGCCGACGTCGAGCTACGGCCGCGCGCGGCTCGCCGATCCCGCGCTCGCGGGCCTGCGCTTCGACCTCCATCGCCAGCCGCGCCGCGCGAAGGCCGGCGCGAACGTGAGCCAGATGCACTACGCGCGGCGCGGCGTGGTGACGCCGGAGATGGAGTTCGTCGCGATCCGCGAGAACCTGCTCCGCGACGAGATGCTGCGCGCGCTCCCGGCGAGCGTCACGCGCCAGCACGCGGGCCAGGGCTTCGGCGCGTCGATCCCGGCGACGATCACCCCCGAGTTCGTGCGCGACGAGGTCGCGCGCGGCCGCGCGATAATCCCGTGCAACGTCAACCACCCGGAAACCGAGCCGATGATCATCGGCCGCAACTTCCTCGTGAAGATCAACGCGAACATCGGCAACTCGGCAGTGTCCTCGTCGATCGGCGAGGAGGTCGAGAAGATGACCTGGGCGACGCGCTGGGGCGCCGACACCGTGATGGACCTGTCGACCGGGAAGAACATCCACGAGACGCGTGAATGGATCGTGCGCAACTCGCCGGTGCCGATCGGCACGGTGCCGATCTACCAGGCGCTCGAGAAGGTCGACGGCAGGGCCGAGGACCTCACCTGGGAGATCTTCCGCGACACGCTGGTCGAGCAGGCCGAGCAGGGCGTCGACTACTTCACGATCCACGCCGGCGTGCTGCTCCGCTACATCCCGATGACCGCGAAGCGCATGACCGGCATCGTGTCGCGCGGCGGCTCGATCATGGCCAAGTGGTGCCTCGCGCACCATCGCGAGAGCTTCCTCTACACGCACTTCGAGGACATCTGCGCGATCATGAAGGCGTACGACGTCGCGTTCTCGCTCGGCGACGGGCTGCGGCCGGGCTCGGGCCACGACGCGAACGACGAGGCGCAGATGGCGGAGCTCGCCACGCTCGGCGAGCTCACGCAGGTCGCGTGGAAGCACGACGTGCAGACGATGATCGAGGGCCCCGGCCACGTGCCGATGCACCTGATCAAGCACAACATGGACGAGCAGCTGCGCCTGTGCGGCGAAGCTCCGTTCTACACGCTGGGCCCGCTCACCACCGACATCGCGCCCGGCTACGACCACATCACGAGCGCGATCGGCGCCGCGATGATCGGCTGGTACGGCACCGCGATGCTCTGCTATGTGACGCCGAAGGAGCACCTGGGACTTCCCAACAAGGCCGACGTCAAGGACGGCATCATGGCGTACAAGGTCGCGGCTCACGCGGCCGACCTCGCGAAGGGCCATCCGGGCGCGCAGATCCGCGACAACGCGCTGTCGAAGGCCCGTTTCGAATTCCGCTGGGAGGACCAGTTCAACCTCGGCCTCGATCCGGACAAGGCGCGCGAGTTCCACGACGAGACGCTGCCGCAGCACGGCGCGAAGCTCGCGCATTTCTGCTCGATGTGCGGGCCGCACTTCTGCTCGATGAAGATCACGCAGGACGTGCGCGACTACGCGGCGAAGCAGGGTCTCGCCGAGAGCGAGGCGCTCGAAAAGGGGATGGAAGCGAAGGCGGTCGAGTTCGTGAAGAAGGGCGCCGAGATCTATTCCAAGATCTGACCCCGTCCGGGTGCGCCCGGACGAGGTGTGATCCGGGGTCGCGTTCACGGACCGATCCCGAAGGGAGTCGGCCCGTGATCCTGACCCTGGTTCTCGAGCCCGCGGTCGGATTCGCGGACCGATCCCGAAGGGAATCGGCTTTCGCGAAGAGCGAGATCGAGCTCGGGGGCGAGGTGATCCGCGAGCGCGGCGCGAAAGTCGACTGAGTCGGTCCCAGGGGCCCAGCCCGACCTCGCGTTCCGTTGATCCCGGTCAGCGCGGACGCGACGTCGAGGGCGTCTAATGGGTCGTCGCGTTCGAGCCGTGAGGTGACCTGTGAAAAGAACGTCGTTGTGGGCCGCCAGCCTGATGGCGGCGTCGCTCGCCGCCGCCAGCGGCTCCGCACTGTCCCAGGGTGGCCCGCCCCCGGGCGCGGGCCGGGGATGGGCGGACGGGGGAGCAGGCGGCATGATGGGCGGGTACGGCCAGGGGCCCGGCATGATGGGCGGGTACGGCGGACCCGGAATGATGGGCGGCTATGGCGCGCCGGGCTGGGACCGCTCCGGGGGCGGATTCGCCGCGCTCGACCTGACCGACGACCAGCGCACGAAGCTCGCCGCCCTCCGCGAGCAGGTCCGCAGCAGGAGTTGGGAGACGATGGGTCGGCTCCACGCCGAGCAATACAAGCTGCGCGAGCTGCTTCGCGGCGACACGGTGGATCCTTCCGCGGTCGCCGACCAGCAGCAGAAAGTCGACGAGCTCCGCCGGCAGATCCTCAAGTCGCGCCTCG
>DASTCK010000108.1:0-32556 GCA_035711225.1 Casimicrobiaceae bacterium | reverse complement strand
CAGATCGCGATCACGATCCTCTTTTTCTTCTGGCCCGCCGCGCAGGCGGTGCGCTACTCGTTCCTGCTGCAGGACGCCTTCGGCTTCAACCTGCAGTTCGTCTGGTTCCAGAATTTCGTCTCGCTGTTCACGGATCCGCACTACCTCGCTTCCTTCAAGGTCACCGCCTTCTTCAGCCTGCTGGTGGCGGTCTTCGGCCTCGCCATCTCGCTCGTGCTCGCGGCGATGGCGGACCACGTGGTGCGCGGCGCGCTCGCCTACAAGACGCTGCTGATCTGGCCGTACGCGGTCGCGCCGGCGGTGGCGGGCGTGCTGTGGGCGTTCCTGTTCGCCCCGTCGATCGGCATCCTGACGTTCATGCTGAAGCGGTTCGGGATCCACTGGAACTGGGTCATCCAGGGCGACCAGGCGATGCTGCTCGTCGTCATCGCATCGGTGTGGAACCAGGTCAGCTACAACTTCCTGTTCTTCCTCGCCGGATTGCAGTCGATCCCGCGGTCGCTGATCGAGGCGGCGGCCATCGACGGCGCCGGGCCGACGCGTCGCTTCTGGACGATCGTCTTCCCGCTGCTGTCGCCCACCACCTTCTTCCTGCTCGTGGTGAACATCGTCTACGCGTTCTTCAACACGTTCGGCGTCATCGACGCGACGACGCAGGGCGGCCCGGCGGGCGCGACGCAGATCCTCGTCTACAAGGTCTACTACGACGGCGTCAAGGCCGCCGACCTCGGGGGCTCGTCGGCGCAATCGGTCGTGCTGATGGCGATCGTGATCGCGCTCACCGTCATCCAGTTCCGCTACGTCGAGCGCAAGGTGCAGTACTGATGGAAGCGTCGACGACGCCCGAACCGACGACGCGCCTGCCGTTCCTCGCGCGCATGCTGCTGCTGCCGAGGACGCTGATGCGGGGGCGTCGCGAGGGGATGGTCGAGAACCGCCCCTGGCTGACGGTGTTCGCGCACGCGGTGCTGATCCTCGGCGTCGTGGTGATCGCGTTCCCGGTCTACGTGACCTTCGTCGCCTCCACGCTCACGCTCGAGCAGATCCTCACGGTGCCGATGCCGCTCCTTCCCGGCGACCAGTTCATCGCGAACTATACGCAGGTGCTCACCGCCGGATCCACCAAGGGATCGAGCGCGGCGGTGTCGACGATGCTCAAGAACAGCCTGATCATGGCGCTAATCATCGCGTTCGGGAAGATCGCGATCTCGATCATCGCGTCGTTCGCGATCGTCTACTTCCGTTTTCCCCTGCGCAACTTCTTCTTCTGGATGATCTTCGTCACGCTGATGCTGCCCGTCGAGGTCCGCATCATCCCGACGTTCAAGGTCGCGTCCGATCTCGGCCTGCTCGACACCTACGCGGGCCTTACGCTGCCGCTGATCGCGTCGGCGACGGCGACGTTCCTGTTCCGGCAGTTCTTCCTGACGATCCCCGAGGAGCTCGCCGAGGCGGCGCGCATCGACGGCGCCGGCCCGTTGCGGTTCTTCGTCGACGTCGTGATCCCGCTGTCGAAGACCAGCATCGCCGCGCTGTTCGTGATCCAGTTCATCTACGGCTGGAACCAGTACCTGTGGCCGCTGCTCGTCACGAGCCAGGAATCGATGTACACGACGGTGATCGGGATCCGGCGGATGATCGTGGGCGGCGACGCCGCGAACGAGTGGCAGCTGATCATGGCGACCGCGATGCTGGCGCTGCTGCCGCCCGCCGTCGTCGTCGTGTCGATGCAGAAGTGGTTCGTCAAGGGACTGGTGGAGACCGAGAAATAGCGATGGCCAGGGTCGAACTCCGCAACGTGCACAAGAGCTACGGGCCGCTCGAGGTCATCCACGGCGTCGACGCGCGCGTGGCCGACGGCGAGTTCATCGTGATCGTCGGCCCGTCGGGCTGCGGCAAGTCGACGCTGCTGCGGATGGTCGCCGGGCTGGAGGCGATCACCGGCGGCGAGATCGCGATCGGCGAGCGCGTCGTCAACGATCTCGAGCCGAAGGACCGCGACATCGCGATGGTGTTCCAGAACTACGCGCTCTACCCGCACATGAGCGTGTACGACAACATGGCCTACGGCCTCCGCATCCGCGGCATGGGCAAGCCGGAGATCGACCAGCGCGTGAATCGCGCGGCGACGATCCTCGAGCTCGGCCCGCTGCTCCAGCGCAAGCCGCGCCAGCTCTCCGGAGGGCAGCGCCAGCGCGTCGCGATGGGCCGCGCGATCGTCCGCGAGCCCAAGGTGTTCCTGTTCGACGAGCCGCTGTCGAACCTCGACGCCAAGCTTCGCGTCCAGATGCGTTTCGAGATCCAGAAGCTGCACCGGCAGCTCGGCACCACGAGCCTCTACGTCACGCACGACCAGGTCGAGGCGATGACGCTCGCGCACCGGATGATCGTGATGAACGCGGGGCGCGCCGAGCAGGTGGGCACGCCGATGGAGGTCTACGAGGACCCGGCGACGCGCTTCGTCGCCGGCTTCATCGGCTCGCCGTCGATGAACTTCCTCGCGGGCAAGGGCGCCGGCCCGGGCAAGGTCGCGCTCGAGCACGGCGGCATCGTGCGCTACGCGGCCGGGCAGGTCGAGACCGGCCGCGACGTGGTCGTCGGCATCCGCCCGGAGCACCTCGCGGCCGCGGAGGCCGCGGACGCGTCGTTCGCGGGAACCATCGAGATGGTCGAGCAGCTCGGCGCCGACACGCTCGTCCACCTGTCGCACGGCTCCGACGCCGCGGTCGTGCGTCGCCCGCACGGCCTGCCCGCCGACGTCGGCGCCACGATGCACGTCGCCGCCGATCCCGCCCGCGTCTACCTGTTCGACGCGGCGAGCGGCGTGCGCATTCGCTGAGGGCGGCAAGGCGCGATGCGCGGTTTGCCCCCTTGGCCGTGGCCCAGGCGCTGCGCGCATCGCGGCGCCGGCAAGCTCGCGCCGGAGAACACGCTGGCGTCGCTGCGGCTCGGGCGCGAGCACGGCTACCGGATGGCGGAGATCGACGTGAAGCTCTCCGCCGACGGCGTCGCGTTCCTGCTGCACGACGACACGCTCGATCGCACCACCAGCGGCAGCGGGCGTGCCGACGCGCTGCCGTGGCGCGAGCTCTCGCGCCTGGACGCGGGGAGCTGGCACTCGCCGCCCTACGCGGGCGAGGCGATCCCGACGTTGCAGGCCGTCGCGCGCTGGTGCCGCGCCAACGGGGTGGCGCTCAACATCGAGATCAAGCCGACACCCGGGCGCGAGCGCGAGACGGGCGCCGCGGTCGCGCTCGACGCGGTGGCGCTGTGGAAAGGCAGCGACGTGCCGCCGCTGCTGTCGTCGTTCTCGGCGACCGCGCTCGAGGCGGCGCTCGAGGCGGCGCCCGCGCTGCCGCGCGCCTGGCTCACCGAGACGCTGCCCGCCGACTGGCGCGAGCGCTGCGTCGCGCTCGGCTGCGTCGCGCTCGACGCGAAGCACACGCTGCTGAAGGCCGACACGATCGCCGCCGCGCACGGGGCGGGCCTGCGCGTCGCGGCATGGACGGTGAACGACGCGATGCGCGTCGCCGAGCTCGCCTCGTGGGGCGTCGACACGATCATCACCGACGCCGTGGATGTGATTACGTAACGAGGGGTGCTCGGGTCTCGGCGCGGGAGCATCGGCGGGCTTCGCCCGCGACCTGCCCCGGGCCGCTTCTGCGGCAGGCAGTCGGCGGCGTGATGTCAGCAAGCGACGCGGCCGGGCGGCCTCGCGTCGCTTCCGACGCCTAGGCGGCGGATTCGGCGGGCTGCGTGCGCCGTATCTGCCGCTCGTCGATCGGCAGATTGATCAGGCCGGCGAGCACGCCCAGCGCGATCGCGATCCACCACACGACGTCGTAGCTGCCGGTGCGGTCGAACAGGTAGCCGCCCAGCCACGCACCGAGGAAGCTGCCGATCTGGTGGCTGAAGAACGAGAAGCCGGACAGCATCGCGAGGTAGCGCGTGCCGAACACGCCCGCCACGATCCCGTTGGTCGGCGGCACCGTCGACAGCCACAGGAACCCGAACGCCATCGCGAACAGGTAGATCGTCGCGAACGACATCGGCAGCCACAGGAACAGCGCGATCGCCGCGGCGCGGCCGAGATAGATCGCCGACAGGATCCAGCGCTTCGGCATCCTGCCGCCGAGCCAGCCGGTCGTGTAGGTGCCGAAGATGTTGAACAGCCCGATCAGCGCGAGGGCGATCACCGCGGCGTTCGGCGGAAAGCCGCGATCGGCGAGGTAGGCGGGCAGGTGCACGCCGACGAAGACGAGCTGGAAGCCGCAGACGAAGAATCCGATCGTCAGGAGCACGTAGCCGCGATGCCCGAGCGCCTCGCGCATCGCCTGGCCGGCCGACTGCTTGAACGCGTGCGTCGCGTGGCGCGCGCCCTTCTCGACCATGCCGAGCGCGAGCGGGATCATCAGGAGCCCGACGGCGGCCAGCGTCAGGAGCGCGCCGTGCCAGCCGACGTGCGTGATCAGCCACTGCGTGAGCGGCAACAGCGCGAACTGGCCGAACGAGCCGGCGGCGGCGGAGATGCCGAGCGCCATGCTGCGCTTCTCGGGCGGGTAGCGCCGCCCGACGATGCCCTGGATCACCGAGAACGAGACGCCGGAAAGCCCCAGTCCCACCAGCACGCCGCTCGACAGCACGAAGAACCAGGGCGCGACCGGATAGGCCATCAGGGCCAGCCCGGCGAGGTAGAGCAGGGCGCCGCCGCCGGCGACGCGCCCGCCGCCGTACTTGTCGGCGAACATGCCGGCGAACGGCTGCGACGCGCCCCACACGAGATTCTGCACGGCGAGCGCGAACGCGAAGGTCTCGCGGCCCCAGTGCAGGTCGGCGGTCATCGGCTGCAGGAACAGGCCGAAGCCGTGGCGCAGCCCGAGCGACAGCGTGAGGATCATGCCCCCGCACACGAGCACGGCGGTCGGGGTGCGCCAGTCGGCGCGCGGAGAGGCGTTCATGCGACCTCGTCCTTCGAGGCGTGCCGTTCCGCCGCACCGGGATGAAGGGCTTCGAGCTCGACGAGCGTCGCGTACAGCCCCTCGAGCTTCGCGGCGCCCACCTTGCGCGCGACCTCGGCCTGCGCCCGCTTCCACGGTCCCAGCGCAGACGCCAGCGCTTCGCGGCCCGCGCGGGTGATCGACACCTCGCGAGTGCGAGCGTCGCGCCCGCGCGTGACCTCGACGTAGCCCGCGTCGACCAGCGGATCGAGCGTGCGCGACAGCGCGGTGCGTTCGAGCAGGAGCAGGCCGGCGAGCGCCGTGACGCGGACCGGGCCTGCGCGCGCGAGGTTGCGCAGGAGCGAGAACTGCGTGACGCGCAGGCCGGTGCCGGCCATGGCGTCGTCGTAGAGCTGCGTGATCGCGCGCGTGGCGCGACGCAGGCGGCTGCAGGTGCAGGCGGCGTCGCGCGCGGCGGTTGGAGCGGAGGCGGATCGGCTCATGGGAAGTGGCGATAGGCGATGGGCGATAGGCGATGGGAGTAGGCGATAGGCGATGGGCGATGGGCGATAGGGACTCGCGCAAACGCCGGGACCGCAACCGCAACTCGACGCCCATCGTGTGTCGGCGCGCGTCGGTCCACCATCCCTATCGCCTATCGCCTATCGCGTATCGCCCATCGCCCATCGCCCATCGCCCATCGCCGCCTTTCGCTTTGCCCGAAATGGTACGCGCGCGCCCGGCGTCAGGCGGCGTAGCGCTTCACCGCCTCCTCGTTCCACGCGAGGCCGGTGCCCGGCCGGTCGGGGACGACGAGGTGGCCGTCCTCGAGGGCAAACGGCTCGGCGATCACCGGGTCGGCCCAGTCCTGCCACTCGAGCCAGTGAGCCGTTTCCGTGACGCGGAGCAGATGCGCCGCGGTTTCCGGGTAGAGGTGCGTCGACACCGGGATGCCGGCCGCGCCGGCGACGGCGGCCGCTCGCATCCATCCGGTGACGCCGCCGATCCGCATCAGGTCGGGCATCACGCAATCCCCGGCGCGCGCCGCGATCGCACGGGCCATCGCGCGCGGACCGTAGAAGTTCTCGCCGAGCTGGACCGGCGTGTCGAGCTCGCGCGCGAGCTGCGCGTAGCCGTCGAGGAGGTCGTAGGGGATCGGCTCCTCGAACCAGTCGAGCCGCTGGTCGTCGAGCGCGTGGCAGCGCAGCAGCGCATCGGAAAGCGACAGGCCCTGGTTGAAGTCGACCATCAGCTTCACGTCGGGGCCCACGGCGTCGCGCACGCGCGCGATTGCCGCGAGGTCGTCGTCGAGCCGCGGGCGCCCGAGGCGCAGCTTCAGCGCGCGGAAGCCGCCCTCGGCGACCAGCGCCGCGGCCTCGTCGCCGAGCGATTCGAGCGGCGTGAGCCACAGGCCGTTGCTGTTGTACGCGGGCACCGGACCCACGCTTCCGCCGAGGTAGCAGGCGAGCGGCTTGCCGGCCGCTTGCGCGAGGGCGTCCCACGCCGCCATGTCGATGCCCGACGCCGCGATCAGCGTCAGGCCCTCGCGGCCGATCAGGTGCTGCGAGCCGGTCGTGCGCGCATACGCGTCGAGCGGTGCGACCGGCTGCCCGCGAAGCGCCTCGACGAGGTCCTCGATCAGCGGGACGAGGTAGCGCGCCGCGTTCGACAGGTAGGGTTCGAGGTAGCTGCGGCCGACGACGCCCTCGCGCGTGGCGAGGTCGATCAGCACGATCGGCCAGGCGTCGAAGCGCCCGACCTTCGAGACGACGGGACGGCGCAGCGGGATCACCACCGGTCGCACGCGCACGCGGTCGAACGTGAGGCTGGGCGTCGTCATCGGGGCTCCCGTGCCGATAGGTGCATATGCACGCAAAAAGGAGCATAGGCACCTTTCGGGCATTGCGCAAGGGGATGGCGACGCTGCGCACCGTTTCGGCGCCGCGCGCCGCGCCGTGCATCAGCGTGGTGCGCGCGCCCCCGAGGCCGATCGCAGGCCGCATCGCGAAAGCCTCTGCAATTCCATGTTCCATCGAGGAAAAGCGGCGTCGTTCCCTGCATGGCACACCGCTTGCTGACTTTAGTGGCGGTGGCGCGGCTCTCCCGCGTCGTTCGCTCCCCGAGGAAACCCATGCAATCGTCCCGTCGTTCGCTGCTCAAGGCCGCGATCGTCGCCGCGCTCGTCGGCGCGGCGCCGGCGCAGGCCCTGGCGCAGGCCAGGACCGTCAAGGTCGGCGTGCTGCATTCGCTGTCCGGCACGATGGCCATCAGCGAGACCGTCCTCAAGGACGTCGCCCTGATGGCATTCGACGAAATCAACGCCAAGGGCGGCGTGATGGGCTACAAGATCGAGCCCGTCGTCGTCGACCCCGCGTCGAACTGGCCGCTGTTCGCCGAGAAGGCGCGCGGGCTCCTCACGCAGGACAAGGTCGCGGCCGTGTTCGGTTGCTGGACCTCGGTGTCGCGCAAGTCCGTTCTGCCGGTGTTCGAGGAGCTCAACGGCCTCCTGTTCTACCCGGTGCAGTACGAAGGCGAGGAGCTGTCGAAGAACGTGTTCTACACCGGTGCCGCGCCCAACCAGCAGGCGATCCCGGCGGTCGAGTACCTGATGAGCAAGGACGGCGGCGGCGCGAAGCGCTTCGTCCTGCTCGGCACCGACTACGTGTATCCGCGCACGACCAACAAGATCCTGCGCGCGTTCCTGAAGAGCAAGGGCGTCAAGGAGGCGGACATCGACGAGAAGTACACGCCGTTCGGCCATGCCGACTATCAGACGATCGTCGCCGACATCAAGAAGTTCTCCGCCGGCGGCAAGACGGCCGTGATCTCGACCATCAACGGCGATTCCAACGTGCCGTTCTACAAGGAGCTCGGCAACCAGGGGCTCAAGGCGACCGACGTGCCGGTGGTCGCGTTCTCGGTCGGCGAAGAGGAGCTGCGCGGCGTCGACACCAAGCCGCTGGTCGGGCACCTCGCGGCGTGGAACTACTTCATGTCGCTCAGGAATCCGGAGAACGACGCGTTCAAGAAGAAGTGGGCCGACTACACGAAGGCGAAGAAGCTCCCGGGCGCCGACAAGCCGCTCACCAACGACCCGATGGAGGCCACCTCCATCGGCATCTACATGTGGAAGCAGGCGGTCGAAAAGGCCAAGAGCTTCGATCCGGACAAGGTGATCGCGGCGATGGGCGGGCAGTCGTTCAAGGCGCCGTCCGGCTTTACCGTCAAGATGGACGAGAAGAACCACCACCTGCACAAGCCGGTGTTCATCGGCGAGGTGAAGGGTGACGGCCAGTTCAACGTCGTGTGGAAGACCAAGGGCCCGATCCGCGCGCAGCCGTGGAGCCCGTTCATCGATGGCAACGACAAGAAGAAGGACGAGCCCGAGAAGAAGTGATCCGGGCGTCCCGACACCCTGGCGACGGGCCGGCCCGAATCATCCTGGCGCCGGCCCGTCCTCTTTCATGCACAGGTTCCTCACCCTTGCGGCATTCGCGCTCGCGGTCGTTCCCCGGCTCGCGTCCGCGCTCCCCGCGGACGCCGTGCTGAAGCTCGGCCTGGGCGACGGCGACCAGCGCGCCGAAGCGGTGCGTACGCTCGCCGCGACGCAGGACCCCGCGGCGCGGGGGCTGATCGACGCGGTGCTCGCCGGTTCGGTCCAGGCGTCGGCCGCCACGCGCTCGGTCCTCGTCGTCGTGGACGGCAAGGCGACCGATGCGATCACCGGCAAGGCCGTCTCGGCGGTCCCCGCGGATGCCGAGGACGTCGTCGTCAACAACCGGCTGCGACGCGAGCTGGAGACGGCCCTCGCCGCGTTCGCGCTGGGCGATCCCGATCGCGGCTCGCGCGCCAAGGCGATTGCCGCGATCGAAAAGGATCCGCAGAGCGTCGACGCCACGCTGCTCGACGCGGCGATCGCGCGCGAGCCCGATGCCGACCTCAAGGCGAGGCTGGGCCTCGTGCAGGCGGCCGCGGCGCTCGCCGGCGACGACCGGGCGCGCAAGCTCGACGCGATCCGCTCGCTCGCGGAGAGCCGCTCGTCGTCGACGCGCCTGCTCTTGCTGCCGTTCGTCGAGAAGAGCGCGGACGGCTCGCTCAGGGAGGCCGACGCGGAGCTTCGCGCCGCCGCGCAGTCGGCGATCTCGACGATCGACGGCCGCGAGCGGACGAGCGCGCTCGCCGGCTCGGTCTTCACCGGCGTGAGTCTCGGCAGCGTGCTCCTGCTCGCGGCGCTGGGGCTCGCGATCACCTATGGCCTGATGGGCGTCATCAACATGGCGCACGGCGAGCTCCTGATGATCGGCGCGTACGCGACCTGGCTCGTGCAGGGCGTCTTCCGGACCCATCTGCCCGGCGCGGTCGACTGGTACCTCGCCGCGGCGATTCCCGTCGCGTTCCTCTCCGCAGCGCTGGTCGGCGTCGTCATCGAGCGCACGGTGATCCGCTTCCTGTACGGGCGGCCGCTCGAGACGCTGCTCGCGACGTTCGGCATCAGCCTGCTGCTGATCCAGCTCGTGCGCACGCTGTTCGGCGCGCAGAACGTCGAGGTGGCGAACCCGTCGTGGATGAGCGGCGGGATCGCGCTCGCCTCGAACCTGACGCTGCCGTGGAACCGCCTCTACATCATCGCGTTCTCGGCGCTGGTCGTCGCCGGCGTGTGGGCGATCCTCAACCTGACGCGGCTCGGCCTGTTCGTGCGCGCGGTCACCCAGAACCGGGCGATGGCCTCGTGCGTCGGCGTGCCGACGCGCCGCATCGACACGCTGGCGTTCGCGCTCGGCAGCGGCGTCGCCGGGCTGGGCGGCTGCGCGCTCTCGCAGGTCGGCAACGTCGGGCCGGACCTCGGCCAGTCGTTCATCATCGACTCGTTCATGGCGGTCGTGCTGGGCGGCGTCGGGCAGCTGGCGGGGACCATCGTCGGCTCGCTCGGCCTCGGCGTCGTCTCGAAGTTCCTCGAGCCGTTCTCGGGCGCCGTGCTCGCGAAGATCGCGGTGCTGGTGATGATCGTGCTGTTCATCCAGCGCAGGCCGCAGGGGCTGTTCGCGCTCAAGGGACGCTCGGCGGACGCGTGAGGCGATGAACGCGCTCACCGACCTCGCGCTGTCCGCGCCGCGCGTCGATGCGCCCCCGCGCACGGCGATCTTCTCGCGCGCGGGCTGGGCGATCCTCGTGGCCGCGCTCGTCGTCAACTGCGTGCTCGTGCCGATCGCCGCGCTGGTCGTCCCGGCGGACAGCCCGTTCTCGCTGTCGGCATACGGGCTGACGCTGGCCGGCAAGATCATGTGCTACGCGCTGTGTGCGGTCGCGCTCGACCTCGTGTGGGGATACTGCGGCGTGCTGTCGCTCGGCCACGGGCTGTTCTTCGCGCTCGGCGGCTACGCGATGGGCATGTACCTGATGCGCCAGATCGGCCGCGAAGGCGTCTACCAGAGCGATCTCCCGGATTTCATGGTGTTCCTGGACTGGAAGGCCCTCCCGTGGTTCTGGCACGGGTCCGATTCGTTCCTGTGGGCGATCGCGACGATCGTGCTGGTGCCCGGGGTCGTCGCGTTCGTGTTCGGCTGGTTCGCCTTCCGCTCGCGGGTGAGGGGCGTCTACCTGTCGATCATCACGCAGGCGCTGACCTACGCGGCGATGCTGCTGTTCTTCCGCAACGACACCGGCTTCGGCGGCAACAATGGCTTCACCGACTTCAAGCGGATCTTGGGCTTCCCGGTGGCCGCGATCGAGACGCGTGTCGCCCTGTTCGTCGCGACCGGCATCGCGCTCGCCTGCGGGCTGGTCGCGTGCCGCGCGATCGTCCGCTCGAGGATGGGGCGCGTCGTGACGGCGATCCGCGATGCCGAGTCGCGCGTCATGTCCACCGGCTACGACCCGCTGCCCTACAAGCTGGCGGTCTGGACGTTCTCGGCGGTCCTGTGCGGGATCGCCGGCGCACTCTACGTCCCGCAGGTCGGCATCATCAACCCGAGCGAGATGGCGCCGGCCAACTCGATCGAGATGGTGATCTGGGTCGCCGTCGGCGGCCGCGGCACGCTGGTCGGCCCGATGGCCGGCGCGGCGATCGTGAACGGCGCGAAGAGCTATTTCACCGCGGCGTTCCCCGAGTTCTGGCTGTTCTTCCTGGGCGCGCTGTTCGTTGCCGCGACGCTGTTCCTGCCGCACGGCGTCGCCGGCCTGCTGCGCCGGAGGCGCTCGTGAGCGCCGCCGCCCTTCACGCCACGCCCGATGCGGGCGCCGGCGGCGGCTCGCTCGCCGGCTACGGTCATCCCGTGACCCCGGGCGAGGTCGACGTCTCGCACAAGGTCATCCTGTACCTCGAGGGCGTGACCGTGAGCTTCGACGGGTTCCGCGCGCTCGACGACCTCTCGCTCGCGATCGACGACGGCGAACTGCGGTGCGTGATCGGCCCCAACGGCGCGGGCAAGACGACGATGATGGACGTGATCACCGGACGCACGCGTCCGGATGCCGGCCGCGTGTTCTTCGGGCAGGCGATCGACCTGACGCGCATGAGCGAGAGCGCGATCGCGCAGGCCGGCATCGGGCGAAAGTTCCAGAAGCCCACCGTGTTCGAGCAGCACACGGTGTGGGAGAACCTCGAGCTCGCGCTCAAGGGCGACCGCCGCTGGTGGCGCGGGCTGTCGTGGCGCACGACGCTCGAGGCGGCGCGGCGCATCGACGACCTGCTCGCGACGATTCGGCTCGAGGACGAGGCGCACCGCCCGGCCGGGCTCCTCGCGCACGGACAGAAGCAGCGCCTCGAGATCGGCATCCTGCTCGCGCAGCAGCCGCGCCTTTTGCTGCTCGACGAGCCGGTCGCGGGCATGACCGACGAGGAGAGCGAGCGCCTCGCCGACCTGCTGACGACGCTCGAGGGCCGCCAGTCGATCGTCGTCGTCGAGCACGACATGGAGTTCGTCAAGCGCATCGCGAAGCGCGTGACGGTGCTGCACGAGGGCAGCGTGCTCGCCGAAGGGACGCTCGACGAGGTCAAGGCGAACGACGCCGTCGTCGAGGTCTACCTGGGACGCTGATCCATGCTCGACGTCGGCGACATCCACCAGTACTACGGCGGCAGCCACATCCTGCGCGGCGTCTCGCTGCAGGTGCGCCCCGGCGAGGTGACCGCGCTGCTCGGCCGCAACGGCGTGGGCAAGACGACGCTGCTGCGCTGCCTGATGGGCCTGTTGCCGCTGCGCAGCGGCTCGATCGCGTGGATGGGCGAGCGTGTCGACGGGAGGCGCCCCGACGAGCGCGTCTCGCGCGGCTTCGGCTACGTGCCGCAGGGGCGCGAGATCTTCCCGCGACTGACCGTCGGGGAGAACCTTCGCATCGGCGCGGCGAGCCTCGGCAACGACGAGGTGCCGCTGTGGATCGACGAGCTCTTCCCGGTGCTGCGCACGATGCGCGCGCGCCGCGGCGGCGACCTGTCGGGCGGCCAGCAGCAGCAGCTCGCCCTCGGCCGCGCGCTGATGGGGGCGCCGAAGCTCCTGATCCTCGACGAGCCCACCGAGGGCATCCAGCCGTCGATCATCGAGGAGATCGGCCGCGTCGTTCGCCGCCTCGCGAAGGAGCGCGGCCTGGCGATCCTCCTGTGCGAGCAGTACTACGACTTCGCGAAGCGCCTCGCCGACCACTACGCCGTGATGAGTCGCGGCGAGATCGTCGCGTCGGGACCGGCGGGCGAGATGGATGCGAAGGGCGTCCGGGCGCTGATCGCGGTTTGACTCGATCGGGCTCGGCGCTCACTGCCCGGCCCATCCCTTGCTCCGCCCGACCGCCTTGTCCCACCCGGCGACGAGAGCCTCGACTCGCGCGCGCGGCATCGCCGGCTCGAACGTGCGGTCGACCTGCCAGTTGGCCGCGACCTCGGCGCTGTCCTTCCAGTAGCCCACGGCGAGACCGGCCAGGTAGGCGGCGCCGAGCGCGGTCGTCTCGAGCACCTTCGGACGAACGACCGGGACGCCGAGCACGTCGGCCTGGATCTGCATGAGGAGGTCGTTCGCGGCGGCGCCGCCGTCGACGCGAAGGCCCGCGAGCGTGATGCCCGCGTCCTTCTGCATCGCCGCGAGCACGTCGCGGCTCTGGAGCGCGATCGCCTCGAGCGCCGCGCGCGCGAGGTGCGCGCCGGTGGCGCCGCGCGTCAGCCCGAAGATCGCCCCGCGCGCGTAGGCATCCCAGTGCGGGGCGCCGAGCCCCGCGAACGCGGGCACCAGGAACACGCCGCCGTTGTCGTCGACGCTCGCGGCGAGCGATTCGACCTCGCCGGCCGTGCGGATGATCTTGAGCCCGTCGCGCAGCCACTGCACGACCGCGCCGCCGATGAACACCGAGCCTTCGAGCGCGTAGTCGGTGCGCCCTTCGCGCTTCCAGGCGACGGTGGTGAGCATGCGATTGGTCGAGGCGACCGGCTTCGTGCCGGTGTTCATCAGCAGGAAGCAGCCGGTGCCGTAGGTGTTCTTCGCCAGCCCCGGGGCGTGGCAGGCCTGGCCGAACAAGGCCGCCTGCTGGTCGCCCGCGATGCCGGCGATCGGCACGTCGATGCCGTCGATCGTCGCGGTGCCGCACACGCCCGACGACGGCACGATCGCGGGCAGCACCGCGCGCGGAACGTCGAGCAGCGCGCACAGCGCGTCGTCCCAGTCGCCGCGGTGGATGTCGAACAGCAGCGTCCGGCTGGCGTTGGACGGGTCGGTCGCGTGCACGCGCCCCTGCGTCAGGTTGAAGACGAGCCAGGTGTCGACGGTCCCGAATGCGAGCTCGCCGCGCCCCGCGCGCTCGCGTGCGCCCGGGACGTGGTCGAGCAGCCACTTGAGCTTGGTCCCGGAGAAATACGCGTCGAGCACGAGCCCTGTCTTCGCGGCGAACGTCGCCTCGTGGCCGGCCGCGCGCAACGCGTCGCACGTCGGCGCGGTGCGCCGGTCCTGCCAGACGATCGCGTTCGCGACCGGCCGCCCGGTCGCGCGCTCCCACAGGACCGTGGTCTCGCGCTGGTTGGTGATGCCGATCGCGGCCAGCTCGCGGGCCGCGATGCCGGCCTTCGCGATCGCCTCGTGCATCACGCCCGACTGCGTCGCCCAGATCTCGGTCGCGTCGTGCTCGACCCAGCCGTCCCGCGGGAAGATCTGCCGGAACTCCCGCTGGGCCGTCGCGCGCACGGTGCCGCGCGCGTCGAAGACGATCGCGCGCGAGCTGGTCGTGCCCTGGTCGAGGGCGAGCACGTAGGGCATCGGGAGCCTCCGGTTGCGGCGCGTTCGCGCCGCATCGTAAAATCGCGGTTTTGCGCCCTATTGTAGTGCGCCGTCACGGGCAGGCGGCCCCCCCGCCCCGCGCCCGCGCGTCACCCCCGGTCCCCCATGCCACTGTCCCCGCCGGTCAAGCGCGAGCCCCTGCACACGCGTCGCGTCGTGTGCGAAGGGTTCCAGCGCGAGGACGGGCTGTTCGACCTCGAGGCGCGCCTGCTCGACACCAAGCCGCGGCCGTTCGCGCTGATGACCGGCGTCCGCGCGCCGGGCGAGCCGGTGCACGACATGTCGATCCGCGTGACGATCGACCGCGCGTTCACGATCCACGCGGTCGAGGCGACGATCCCGGCGGCGCCCTATCCGGGCGGATGCGATCGCATCGAGCCCGCGTACGCGAAGCTCGTCGGCGCGAACCTCGCGCACGGCTTCCGCGGCGCGGTCAAGGAGCGGCTCGGCGGCGTGCTCGGCTGCTCGCACCTGACCGAGCTGGTCGGGCACCTGCCGACCGCGGCGGTCCAGATGTTCGCGAGCCTCGTCCCCGAGGACGACGGACGCCACAAGCCGTTCCAGCTCGATCGCTGCCACGCGCTCGAGACCCACAGCGAGACCGTGCGCCGCTGGTACCCGAAGTGGTACCGCGGTGCCGTTCGGGCGGGAGGAGTGTCGTCGTGAAAATCCACGAGTACCAGGGCAAGGAGATCTTCCGCCGCTACGGGATCGCCGTGCCGCGCGGCATACCCGCCTTCTCGGTCGACGACGCGGTGCGCGCGGCCAAGGCGCTGCCCGGGCCGGTGTACGTCGTGAAGGCCCAGATCCACGCCGGCGGCCGCGGCAAGGGCGGTGGCGTGAAGCTCGCGCGATCGATCGACGACGTGCGCACGCTCGCCGGGCAGATCCTCGGCATGCAGCTGAAGACGCACCAGACCGGTCCCGCGGGCCAGAAGGTGCGCCGGCTGCTGATCGAGGAGGGCGCGGACATCGCGAAGGAGCTCTACGTCGGCATGGTCGTGGATCGCGTCACGCAGCGCGTCGTGCTGATGGCGAGCTCCGAGGGCGGCATGGACATCGAGGAAGTCGCCGCGCACACGCCCGAGAAGATCCACAAGGTCTTCGTCGACCCGACCACCGGCCTCACCGATGCGCAGGCCGACGACGTCGCCCGCAGGATCGGCATTCCCGACGCGAGCGTGCCGCTGGCGCGCACGGTGCTGCAGGGCCTCTACCGCGCGTTCGACGAGACCGACGCGTCGCTCGCCGAGATCAACCCGCTGATCCTGACGCGCGACGGGCGCGTCGTCGCGCTCGACGCGAAGCTCAACTTCGACGCCAACGCGCTGTTCCGCCACCCCGACATCGTCGAGATGCGCGACCTCGACGAGGAGGATCCGGCCGAGATCGAGGCGTCGACGTTCGACCTGTCGTACATCTCGCTCGACGGCGACATCGGCTGCCTCGTCAACGGCGCCGGGCTCGCGATGGCGACGATGGACACGATCAAGCTCTACGGCGGCGAGCCGGCCAACTTCCTCGACGTCGGCGGCGGCGCGACGGCCGAGAAGGTGACCGAGGCGTTCAAGATCATGCTGCGGAACCCGCGCCTGCGCGCGATCCTGGTCAACATCTTCGGCGGCATCATGAAGTGCGACACGATCGCCGAAGGCGTCGTCGCCGCGTCGCGCGCAGTCGCGCTCAAGGTGCCGCTGGTCGTGCGCATGAAGGGGACCAACGAGGAGCTCGGCCGCAGGATCCTGGCCGAGTCGGGCCTGCCGATCATCTCGGCGGCCAACATGGCGGAGGCCGCCGAGAAGGTCGTCGCCGCTGCGAAGGCGCACTGAAGGGCTCCCCATGTCGATCCTCGTCAATCGCGACTCGAAGGTGATCACGCAGGGGATCACCGGCAAGACCGGCCAGTTCCACACGCGCATGTGCCGCGACTACGCGAACGGCAAGGCGTGCTTCGTCGCCGGCGTCAACCCGAAGAAGGCCGGCGAGACCTTCGAGGGGATCCCGATCCACGCGACCGTGAAGGAAGCGAAGGAGGCGACCGGCGCGACGGTGAGCGTGATCTACGTGCCGCCGCCGTTCGCCGCGGCCGCGATCGACGAGGCGGTCGACGCGGGGCTCGACCTGGTGGTGTGCATCACCGAGGGCATCCCGGTGCGAGACATGATCCGCACGCGCGAGCGCATGAAGGGCCGCCGCACGCTGCTGCTGGGCCCCAACTGCCCGGGCGTCATCACGCCCGACGAGATCAAGATCGGCATCATGCCCGGTCACATCCACCGCAAGGGGCGCATCGGCGTCGTCTCGCGCTCGGGCACGCTCACCTACGAAGCGGTGGGCCAGCTGACCGAGCTGGGCCTCGGCCAGTCGTCGGCCGTCGGCATCGGCGGCGATCCGGTCAACGGGCTCAAGCACCTCGACGTGCTCAGGCTCTTCAACGACGACCCGGACACCGACGCGGTCGTGATGATCGGCGAGATCGGCGGCAACGACGAGGAGACCGCCGCGCAGTGGGCGAAGGCGCACATGCGCAAGCCGATCGTCGGCTTCATCGCCGGCGTCACCGCGCCGCCGGGCAAGCGCATGGGGCATGCCGGCGCGATCGTGTCGGGCGGGAAGGGCACCGCGCAGGAGAAGCTCGCGGTGATGGAAGCGTGCGGGATCAAGGTGACGCGCAACCCCGCGGAGATGGGGAAGCTCCTGAAGTCGGTGCTCTAGCGGCCGCCGCAGGCGGCCGGGCGAGGAGGAAGAAGGCGTGGAATTCGGATCGCCCCAGTTCTGGCTGGCGGGTCTCGAGATCATCGTCATCAACATCCTGTTGTCGGGCGACAACGCGGTGGTGATCGCGCTCGCGTGCCGCAACCTCCCGCACAACCAGCGCCGCTGGGGCATCGTCTGGGGCGCGACCGGCGCGATCGTGCTGCGGATCATCCTGACGTTCTTCGCGATCAGCCTCCTCAACCTGCCGTGGCTCAAGATCATCGGCGGGCTGCTGCTCCTGTGGATCGGCGTCAAGCTGATCGCCGACGACGACGACGACGGCCACGAGGTCAAGGCGAGCGACCAGCTCCTCTCTGCCGTTCGCACGATCATCATCGCCGACTTGGTGATGAGCCTCGACAACGTGATCGGCGTGGCCGCGGCGGCCAAGGGCAGCCTGGTGCTGCTGATCTTCGGCCTGGTCGTGTCGATCCCGCTGGTGATCGTCGGCAGCCAGCTGATCATGAAGGCGATCGAGCGCTTCCCGATCCTCGTGATGGCGGGCGGCGGCCTGCTCGGCTACGTCGCCGGCGAGATGGCGGTCACCGACACGGCCATCGCCGACTGGATCAACGCGAACGCCCACTGGCTGCACTGGGTGCTGCCCACGGCCTGCATCGCGCTGGTCATCGGGGTCGCCCGCCTGCTGCAGGCGCGCGCGGCCCGGGGGGGCGAGCCGTCCGCCTGAGGCGGGGCGGGTCCCGGCACGGCGGCGTCGCCGGGCGCCGGGCGCCGCGAGCCCGCCGAAGGGCTCGATTCGCGTCCGGGCGCGCGCTCTCGTACACTCGCTTCCCGGACCCGCCCCCCACCCGCCCCCGATTCCGCCCGTCCCGCTGCTCGGCCCGCCCGCATCCCTTCCCGTCCCGATGAACGACCGCGTCGAACTCGACGTCGCCTCCCTGTCGCACCCGGGCATGGTGCGCTCGCACAACGAGGACTCGGTCTTCGTCGATTCCACGGCCGGCATCGCGGTGCTCGCCGACGGCATGGGCGGCTACAACGCCGGCGAGGTGGCGAGCGGCATCGCGGTGAACGTCGTGTCGAGCGGGATGCTGCCCGAGCTCTCGTCGGGCCGCGAGCTGTCCAAGGTCGACGTGCAGAGCGGGCTGTCGCACGCCGCGCTCCTGCTGCAGCAGCAGATCGCCGCGGCCAACAAGGGGATCTACGACGCCGCGCAGGCTCGCCCGGAATGCGCGGGCATGGGGACGACCATCGTCGCCGCCGTGTTCTTCGCGAACCGCGTGTCGATCGGCCACATCGGCGACTCGCGCTGCTACCGGCTGCGCGGCGAGAAGTTCGAGCAGCTCACGCACGACCACTCGCTGCTGCAGGAGCAGATCGACAGCGGGCAGATCACCGCCGAGCAGGCCAAGTACTCGCTCAACAAGAACCTGGTCACGCGCGCGCTGGGGATCGAGGCGATCGTGCCGGCCGACATCGCCGAGTACCGGCTCGAGCCCAACGACATCTACCTGCTGTGCTCGGACGGCCTCACCGACATGGTCGACCCGGACGTCGTGCAGGGGGTCGTCGACGACAAGCGCACCGAGCTCGCGCAGGCGGCGGCCGAGCTCGTCGACCTCGCGAACCAGAACGGCGGCCGGGACAACGTCTCGGTGATCCTGGTCCGCGTGCCCCCCGAGTTCCTGCCCGCTTCCGGCTGGGCGCAGCGCTTCCTGGCCCGGAAGAAGGCGGGCTAGCGATGGGCGCGGCGGTGGCGGTCTCGGCCGAAAAGCCGATGGCGCACCGCCCGCGTGCGATGCGATCGTCGCGGCAGCGGTGGGCGTAAGGGCGAACGTGGGCAAGCTGGTGCTGTTCCTCAAGGACGCGAACCCGGTCGAGATCCCGCTCGACAAGGAGCGCGTGACGATCGGGCGGCGCGCCGACAACGACGTGTGCCTCCCGTACCCGGCGGTCTCGGGCGAGCACGCGGCGATCGTGACGATCCTCGCGGATTCGTTCCTCGAGGACCTCGGCAGCACCAACGGGACGCTCGTCAACGGGCGCCCGATCGCCAAGCACTTCCTGCGCGACCGCGACCAGGTCGACATCGGCCGCCAGCTCCTCGTCTACCTTGCCGACAGCGAGACGCGGGCCGAGCCGTCGGCATCGGCGGCGCGCGACGACCTTCGCGAGCTCGTGTGGCGGGCGGAGTCCGCGCGCCCTGCCGAGCGCGTCGAGCCGGCGCTGGCCGCGGCGATCGACGACGACCTGGGCCTCGCGGTGGATTCACCCGCCGCCGAGCGGGGCACCTGGCGGACCGAACCGGCGCTGCGTGGGGGAGAGGCTCCGCGCGCCGCGCCAGCGGCCCGAGTGCCGACCGAGGGCGTCGCCGAGGAAACGACGTTCGACGCGGAGCTCGCCGCGATCCGCCAGGGACGGCTCGAATCGACTCGCCCGCCCGAGCCCGAGCCCGACGAGACGAGTATGGCCGCCCCGGTCGCTCGCGGACGGCTTCGGGTGCTCACCGGTCCGTCCGCCGGACGGCTCGTGGACATCGCACGCGACGAGTTCGTGCTGGGGCGCGTCGGCCTCCAGGTGGCCGCGATCGAGTGGCGGGACGGCGCGCTCCACCTGCGGCCGCGCGAAGGCTCGGCCCCTCCTTCCGTCAACGGCGAGCCGGTCCCGCCGGAAGGACGGCGTATCGGGCCCGGCGATGGCCTGGAGGTCGCGGGGACGCGCCTCGAGCTCGTGGCCGAGTGACGCGGGACGTCACCTGACGCGGCGCGGCACGTCGAAGCCGCGAAACCCGCGTTCCGGAACACGAGAAATGCCGACGTCATGACGACGGACCGTTCGCCGTCCGTCGTGTTGAACGCTCGCCGAATCAATGGCTTGCCGGGCGACTCCCCGGTAGGAGCCGCCCTTCATCCCGTTGGCACAGCCGTTGCTCCATTGGTCCCGCCATCGCTGGTAGCGCAGGGATTTCGATCCGTCGCTCAATCATCAGGAGATAACATGAAACGCATTCAGCAAGGCTTCACGCTCATCGAGCTGATGATCGTGGTGGCGATTATCGGCATCCTCGCCGCCATCGCGATCCCGCAGTACCAGAACTACACCGGCCGCGCCCAGCTGTCGGATGCGATCGTCATCGCCTCCGGCCTGAAGACGGCGGTGGGCGAGTACTACCAGATCAACGGCTCGCACACCGGCGCCAACAGCGGCTCCGGCGGCATCCCGGGCGCGGTCGCCTCGGGCGCGGGCAAGTACGCGAACAGCGTCACGGTGGCGGACGGTGTCATCACGCTGCAGATGAACGCCAGCGGCGTGGCGTCCTGCGTCGCCAGCGCGCACGTCACGCTGACGCCGTCGTCCCCGACCGGCGATGCGCCGATCTCGTGGACCTGCAACTCGGACGCGACCGCGGGCTGCAAGCCGTCGACGTGCACCTGATCGGTTCCCGCTAGATCGCAGCACTCACGGAAAGGGGGCCGCAAGGCCCCTTTTCCTTTCCCGGTCCCACGTTCGCTACAAGCTGTCCCCGACACCGTGGATCGCTCGCCCGCCTCGCCTTCCACTCGCCGGCCCCGCGCGTCGTGGCCGAGACGCGCCGCCCAGGGCTTCACGCTCATCGAGCTGATGATCGTCGTGGCGATCGTCGGCATCCTCTCGGCGATCGCTATCCCGCAGTACCAGATCTACACCGGCCGCGCGCAGCTCGCCGAGGCGATCCACCTGACCGAAGCGCGCAAGTCGGCCATCGCCGAGGCGCTGATCATGGGCGTCGCGATGTCGGACATCAACGGCGGAGGCGGCGGCATCCCCGACGACGTCACCAGCAGCGCCGCGCGCTACGTCGACTCGCTGGTCGTCGCGTCCGGGGCGATCGTCGTGACGATGAAATCGACGGGCGTGTCGCCGTGCGTGATCGGCGCCTCGGTTACGCTGGCGCCGGTGCCGCCCTCGATGCCGGATCTCGCGGTGAGCTGGATCTGCTCGTCCACCGCGATCTGCAAGCCCTCCACCTGCGCCTGACCCGCCGCCGGGCGGCGTAGAGTCGCGCGCGTCGCCGGCCGATGCGACCGGCCGCGCGCGGCCGCCCGCGCTAGAATCGCCCGGCTTCCCCTCTCGCATGGGCATCCTTCGCTCCGCCGTCGCCACCCTGCTGCGCCAACGCGAGCCGCGCGCGGACGCATCCGGCGAGCGCGCCGCAGCCGCGGACGACGATGCGATCGCCGCGAGCCGCCGTCTCGCGGAGGCCGGCCGGCTGCCTGAGTCGCTGGCGCGCATCGATGCTGCGGCGGCGGGCTCGAGCGCGAACGGGCAGCGCCTCGCGCGTATCGCGGTCCTGCGGCGCTGGGGGCGCGACCACGAGGCGTCGCTCGAGGCTGGCGCCCTCGACGCGAGCGCGGATGGCGGGGTCGAGCTCGCCCGTGCACGCGCCTGGGCGTCGATGCGCGCCGGGCGCGCCGACGAAGCGGCTGCTGCCCTGCGCAGCGTCGTCGCGACCGACGCGCAGGACGACGACGTGGTCGACCTCGCGAAGGCGCTGCAGGCGCTCGGCCGCCACGACTCCGCTGCGGACGCGTTGCGTGCGGCCCTCGCCCGCGAACCGCGCCGCGCCGCGCTGCTGCTCGCGCTGGGCAACAACGATCTCCTTCGACGACGCGCGCAGGATGCGGAGCAGTGGTTCCGCCTCGCGGTCGAGGCGGCGCCCGACGACGCGCGCGGCCACGAGGCGCTCGGCGTCGCGCTGGCCGCACTCGATCGACAGCGCGAGGCGATCGCGGCGCTCGAGCGCGCGCGGGCGCTCGCGTCCGACGACGAGATCGGCGGCATCGCCGCGAACATCGCGATCGGGCACTGCGAGCTCGGCGACGTCGGCACGGGCGTCGAGCTGCTGCTCGCGAGCCTGCCGCATCACCCGGCGCTGAACGGGTACCTGCAGATCGGGCCCTCGCTCCTGTCGCAGGGGCGCTTCCTCGAGGGCTGGCGCCAGTACGAGCATCGCTGGCTGGTCGAGCCGCTGGCGTCGGTGCGCGCCGACTACGGCGTGCCGCAGTGGACGGGCCAGCCGCTCGACGGCCGCACGATCCTCGTGCGGGCCGAGCAGGGGCTGGGCGACGTGTTCCAGTTCGTGCGCTACCTGCCTCTGCTGAAGGCGCGCGGCGCGCGGGTGCTCTTCCAGCCGCTTCGCGGCATCGACGTGATCGCACGACGCTTCCCGGGCGTCGACCACGTCGTGCTCGAGGGCGAGGCGCTGCCGGCGTTCGACTATTTCGTCAACCTGATGAGCCTGCCGCTCGGGTTTCGCACGACGCTCGCGACGATCCCCGCGGCGGTCCCCTACCTGTCGGCGGAGCCGTCGTACCGCGCCAAGTGGGCGGCGCGGCTCGGCGCGCACGATCGCCCGCGCGTGGGCCTCACGTGGGCCGGGCGACCCGAGCATCGGCAGGATCGCCATCGCTCGATCCGGCTCGACGCGCTGGCGCCGCTGCTCGCGATCGAAGGCGTCACGTTCGTGTCGCTGCAGAAGGGGCCGGCGGCCGTGCAGGCCGAGGCGGTGCCCGAGGCGGTGGACTGGCGCGCCGTGGGCGCCGAGCTCGACGATCTCGACGATGCGGCGGCGGTCCTGGGCGAGCTCGACCTCCTCGTGTGCGTCGACACCGGGCTCGCGCACCTCGCCGGCGCGATGGGCAAGAGCGTGTGGATGCTGCTGCCGACGCCGTCCGACTACCGGTGGCTCGCCGGTCGCGAGGACACGCCGTGGTATCCGACGATCCGGCTGTTCCGGCAACGCACGCCGCGCGACTGGGGACCCGAGATCGCGCGCGTCGTCGAGGCGCTCCCGCGATTTCGCGATGCGTGGCGCGCGTCGCCCGGCGAGGCGGGGCTCGGCTTCGCGCCCGCGCGACTCGCGGTGCCTCCGCCCCAGGAATCGCCGGTGCCGGGGCTCGCGATCGCGGCGGAAACGCGCACCGGCTTCATGCAATTCGATCCCGGCGAGCCGCGCGTCGGCCCGTCGCTCGAGACGTTCGGCGAATGGCTGTGGCCGCGGCTCGAGCTGTCGCTGCGCCTCACGCGTCCCGGCATGACGGTCCTCGAGGCGGGCGGCGGTGCGGGGGCCCACACGATGGCGCTCGCGCGCGCCGTCGGCCCGAGCGGCGTCGTGCTCGCCTGGGAGGCGCGGGCGCCGTTGCGACGGCTGCTCGCCGGCAACCTGGCCGCGCACGCGCTGTCGCAGGCGACCGTGATGACGCGCGACCTCGTCGGCCCGGGATCGCCGGGCTTCGATGCGCGGCACGAGACGATCGACGACCTCGGGCTCGCGCGTTGCGACGGCATCGTCGTGCACGAGAGCGCCGGCGCCGAGGCGATCGTCGCCGGGGCGCAGGCGACGCTGTGGCGCTGCCGCCCGTGGCTGATGCTCGGTGCCGACGACGTCGCCGCGCTCGCGCGCCTGCGCGAAGGGCTGCGCGAGGCCGGCTACCGCGCCTGGCGCGTCGACACGCCTCTCGATCCGCCCTCGAGCTTCAACCGGCGCGACGACGGGCTCTTCGGGGGCGCGAGCGCCCACGCGCTGTTCGCGCTGCCCGAGGAGGTCGACCTGCGCGCCGATCTGCCCGGCGCCACGCCGTGGGCCTGAGGCGACGAGCCGGGCGATGGGCCTGCTGTCCGGCCTCGTGAGATCGCTCACCGCGCGCGAGGCGCGCGCGGATCCGCCGGCGTCGTCGCCGGCGACGACGCGGGAGGGCGGCCCATCCGGTCCCGAGCGCGTCGCCGCCGCGCGCCAACGCGTCGAGGCGCAACCCGACGATGCGCGCGCCTGGCATCGGCTCGGCGCGGCGCTGATGCACCGCGGTCGCCGCCGCGAAGCCCTGCGCGCCTTCCGCGAAGCGCACCGCCGCGACGACGCGTCGCCGGACATCGCGCTCGCGCTCGGCGTCGCGGCCTGGGAGGCGGGCGAGACGGCCGAGGCGGAGCGGGTGCTCGATGTCGCGTCGACGCGTGCTGCGTCGCCCCCCGAGCTGTCCCTCGCCCGGGCGCGGATGCTCGTGTCGTCGGGGCGCATCGCCGACGCCCGCGCCCTCGCGGAACGCGCGCAGGCGCACGACGCATCGCGCGGCGCCGCGCTCGCGATCCTCGCGCGCTGCGAGCGGCGCGACGGTCACGAGGACCGGGCGGAGGCGCTCTGGCGCGAGGCGATCGCGGAGGACGACGGGGATCCCGCGCGATGGGAAGCGCTCGCCCAGCTGCTGTCGTCGCAGGGCCGCACCGACGACGCCGGCGTCGCGCTCGATCGCGCCGTCGTCGCGGCCGCCACGCGGGGAATTCCGCTCGACGAAGCCTTCCTGCGCGCCGAGCTCGCGCGCCAGCGTGGCGCTTTCGGGGCCGCCGCGACGCTGCTCGACGGCGCGCTGCGCGCAGCCCCGCATCCGGCCGGGTACTTCATGCTCGCCGAGGCGCTGCTCGTGCAGGGACGCTACGCGACCGGGTGGCACTACTACGAGTTCCGTCGCTTCGAGGCCGCGTCGCTGGCGGAGCGGCGCACCTACGCCGCGCCCGAGTGGACGGGCCAGGCGCTCGACGGCAGGACCGTCCTCGTCGAGGCCGAGCAGGGCATCGGCGACATCGTCTGGTTCGCGCGCTACCTGCCGCTCCTGAAGGAGCGCGGCGCTCGTGTCGTGCTGCTGCCGCGCGCCGACATGCAGGCGCTCTCGCGACGACTGCCCGGCGTCGATCACGTGCTCGCCGACGGCGAGCCGTTGCCGAGGCTCGACTACCACGTCAAGCTGATGAGCCTGGCGCTGCGTTTCGGCACGACGCTGGCGACGATTCCCGGCGGCGTGCCCTACCTCGCCGCCGACCCCGCGTGCGCGCGACGGTGGGCCGAGCGGCTGCCGCCGGGCGGCGCACCGCGCGTCGGCCTGGTGTGGGCAGGCAAGCGCGAGCAGCCGCGCGATCGCTTCCGCTCGCTCGACCTCGCGCGCCTGATGCCGATCCTGCGCGTGCCGGGCGTGCGCTTCCATTCTCTGCAGAAGGGCTACGCGGAGGCGCAGCTCGCGACGCTGCCACCGGACGTCCGCGTCGAGCCGCTCGGCGCCGGCTTCGACGACCTCGACGACCTCGTCGGGGCGATCGATCGCATGGATCTCGTGCTGAGCGTGTGCACCGGTCCCGCGCACGTCGCCGGCGCGATGGGCAAGCCGGTGTGGACGATGATCGCGGAGCCGGCCGACCTGCGCTGGCTCACCGGGCGCGACGACAGTCCGTGGTACCCGACGATGCGCCTGTTTCGCCAGCCGTCGAGCGGCGACTGGGACGCCGTCATCGCGCGCGTCGCGCAGGAGCTCTCGCGCGGCCCGGCCGCGTGGTCGCCGCAGGCCATGCCGGCGGCGGCGTCGACACAGACCGCGGAGGTCGCATCGGATGCGCCAGCCGACGCGACCGCGTCGGTGGTCGAGGCGAACGGCGCGATCTTCATGGTCGGCAGCGCCGGGGCGGCGCGCGCGGTCGAGCGCGATCCGTCGTGGCGCCCGGACCTCCTTGCGCTGGCCGCCGCGCTGTCCCGCGAAGGCGACGCCGTGCTCGAGGCCGGCGCGGGCATCGGCGCGCACGCGCTTCCCCTCGCCCGCGCGCTGGGCGGCCGCGGCGATTTCTTCGCGGCCGAGCGCGACGCGCGCACGCGACGCATGCTCGCGCACAACGTGGCGGCGAACCGCGTCGCGGCGATCACCGTCCTCGGGGACGCGTCGGGAGGACCAGCGGACGCGGCGGTCGAAACGGTCGACGCGCTCGCGCTCGAGCGGCTCGACGGGCTGAAGCTCAACGACGCGGACGACGCGCCGGCCATCCTCGAGGGAAGCGAGGCGACGCTGTGGCGCTGCCGCCCCTGGCTCCTGGTCGCGCTCGACGACGCGTCGTCCGCGGTCGAGCGGGTGCGCGCCTTCGGCTACCGCACGTGGGCCGTCGAGGCGCCGCCGCGCGGCGAGCGCTTCCTGCTGGCATTGCCCGAGGAGGCGGACGTTCGCGAGCCGCCGCGCGGCTGTGTAGAATTGCGCTGATCGCACGCAAGCTCACGTTACGCGTGCGCGCGACGGGGAGGCGCGATGGCGTTCCTGGGACTGGTCGACACGAAGGAGGTGGAGGCGTTCGCGACGACGCTCGCGGAGGACCTCGGCCGCCGTTTTCCGCCCGCGTCGGAGAAACGAACCGACGCCGGCGCGAAGAACCAGCTCGGCGTCATCCTCGAGGGGCTCGGCACGCGCGCCGTGCGGTTCCGCGACGAGAAGCAGCTCGGACTCTACAAGAAAGCCAAGCTCGGCAACGTGTTCCGGTGGAAGCTCAAGGACCTGGGCTACAGCGACGCGTTCGTCGACCACGCCACCACGTCGATCGTCACGCGCGTCGCCGTCAAGTAGGCGGCGCTTCGCACCACGCGCGCCACATGCCGCGGAACGCGGCCTCGACGTTGCGCGCGAGCCCCGGGTAGTCCATCGCGACCGAGGTGCGGACCGCGTCGCGAAGCCGCGCGCGCGCGGCGGCCAGCGGCGCAGGGTCGCGTCCCAGCGCCGTGGCGAGCGCCACGTAGCCGTCGACCGTCGTCGCCACGAAGCCGCTTTCGCCGATGCCGCGCAGCGACGCCGGCGTCGCGCGGGCGAGCTCCGAGTCTCCCTCGAGCGCGACGACCGGCACGCCCATCCAGAGCGTGTGCAGCGTCGTCGTGCCGCCGCCGTAGGGGAACGGGTCGAGCGCGACGTCGACGTCGCGGAAGAACGCGAGGAAGTCGGCGAGCGGCAGGAACGGCGACACGTCGATGCGCGCCGCGTCGACGCCGCGTCGCGCGAACGCCGCGCGCACGTCGTCGCGCGTGCGCGGCTCCTCGCCGCCTCGCGCGATCACCTTGAGGCGCGTGCCCGGGGCGTCGCGCAGGATCGCGGCCCAGGCGTCCTTCGCGTCCTCCGACACCTTGGCCCAGTTGTTGACGCTGGCGAACGTCGCGTAGGCGTGGCGCTCGAACGGTGGCGGGCCCGGCTCGGGGCTCGCCGGGTCCGGCGTGAAGCAGGCGAGGAAGGGGAGCCGCCACAGCTTCTCGGTGTAGTACGCCTCGCTTCCCGGAGGGTCGTGCTGCGCGTCGGTGAGCCGCCAGTCGATCGTGGTCAGCCCCGAGGTGTTCATGTAGCCGAACCAGCTCGCCTGCACCGGCGCGGGCTTGCGCGCGAACGTGCCGAGCCGGTGGTGGGCCGTGTGCCCGGCGAGATCGACGAGCACGTCGATGCGCTGGCCGCGCACGAGGTCGGCGAGCTCGTCGTCGCTCATCGCGCCGCAGCGATACCAGTGATCGAAGCGCCCGCGCAGCCGCCTGGACACCGCATCCTCCGCGTAGGGCGAGACATCGAAAGCGTGCGCTTCGCAGCGCGTGGCGTCGTGCGCCGACAGGTAGCCCTCGATCCAGAAGGCGATCGCGTGGTGGCGGAGGTCCGGGGACACGTAGCCCACGCGCAGGCGTCGGTCGGGCGAGCGGTCGTTGCGGTGCGGGCGCCGCCGGTCGGCGACCGCGTGCTCGAGCCGCTCACCCCAGCGGCGATGCTCCTCGAAGGCGCGGGCGCGGTCGAGCAGGCCGAAGTGGTTGAGCAGGAACAGGCGGCTGCTGCCGAGCGGGAAGTTGTCCGGCTGACGCGCGATCTCCCGGTCGTACGCGGCGATCGCCTCGCTGCCGCGGCCGAGGAACGCGAGCTGCTCGCCGATGCGCTCGTCGATGCCGGGCAGGTCGGGTCTCCCCGCGCGGGCGCGCTCGAAGGCGTCGAGCGCGGCGTGCGGATCGTGCGCGGCGGCGGCGATCGCGCCCGAGAGCATCTCGAGGTCGGGATGGCCCGGGTGGCGCGCGAGCGCGGCGTCGCAGTCGCGGCGCGCGGCGTCGAGCGCGTTGGCCGCGAGGCCCGTGTTCGCGCGCTGGTAGAGCGCGACCAGGTGGCCGGGATCGAGGGTGAGGGCGTCGTCGAACGCGGCGCGTGCCTGCTCGTGGCGCTTCGCGCGAAGATGCGCCATGCCGCGCTCGACGATCGCGGCGAGGCGGGGGGCGTGGGCGGCGTCGGTCGCGCTCGCCGGCGTCGCGGGCAGGACGGCCGCCTTGCCTGCAGTCATCGCCCGGTGCTGCCGAAGCCGCCTTCCGCGCGCGCGGAGGCGTCGAAACTTTCGACGAGGCGGAAGCTCGCGCGCGCCACCGGCACGACGACCAGCTGGGCGAGCCGGTCGAGCGGCTGGAGCGTGAAAGCCTCGCGGCCTCGGTTCCAGCAGCTCACCAGCAGCGGGCCCTGGTAGTCCGAGTCGATGAGGCCGACCAGGTTGCCGAGCACGATGCCGTGCTTGTGGCCGAGCCCCGACCGCGGCAGCAGGATCGCGGCGTAGCCGGGATCGCCCAGGTGAATGGCGATGCCGGTCGAGACGAGCTCGGTGTCGCCGGGGGCGAGCGTCAGCGGCGCGTCGAGGCACGCGCGCAAGTCCATGCCGGCCGCGCCCGGCGTCGCGTACGCGGGCAGCGACGCGCGGATGCGCTCGTCGAGGATCCGGACGTCGACACGGAGCGGCGGGTCGGCCGTCCCGCTCATCGCGGCTTCAGCCGCGCGGCGATCTCCGCGACCAGCCGGCGGGCGAGCGCGAGCTTCTCCATGCGCGGCAGCGGGTGCGCACCGGTGTCGTCGAGGATCGTCACCTCGTTGTGGTCGGCACCGAGCGCATCCTGCGCGCGGTTGGCGACCAGCATCGCGAGCTTCTTGCGCTTGCGCTTCTCCTCGCCGTGCCGGACGACGTCGTGGCTCTCGGCGGCGAAGCCCACGCAGTACGGCGCGTCGGCCCGCGCCGCGACGGTGGCGAGGATGTCGAGCGTCGGCTCGAGCGCGATCGACATCGCCGCCTCGCGCTTCTTGACCTTCTGCCCGTGCACCTGCGCCGGACGGTAGTCGGCGACCGCGGCGACCGCGACGAACACGTCGTGGCGGCCGCTGCGCGCGAGCACCGCGTCCGCCATCTCCTTCGCGCTGACGACGTCGACGCGGTCGACGCCCGCGGGCGTGGCGAGCGCCGTCGGCCCGGCGACGAGCGTCACGTCGGCGCCGGCCTCGGCGGCCGCGCGCGCCACCGCGAAGCCCATCTTGCCCGAGCTCGCGTTGGTGATGCCGCGCACCGGGTCGATGGCCTCGAACGTGGGGCCGGCCGTCACGAGCACGCGGCGGCCCGCGAGGACCTTCGCGACGCGCGAGGCGGCCACCGCGTCGACGATCTCCTGCGCTTCCAGCATGCGCCCGTCGCCGAACTCGCCGCACGCCTGATCACCGGATCCCGGGCCGAGGATCGCGACGCCGTCGGCGGCGAGCTGGGCGACGTTGCGTTGCGTCGCCGCGTTGGCCCACATCTGGACGTTCATCGCGGGCGCGACGAGGAGCGGGCATTCGCGCGCGAGGCAAAGCGTCGACAGCAGGTCGTCGGCATGGCCGTGCGCGAGCTTCGCGAGGAAGTCGGCGGAGGCCGGCGCGACGACGATCAGGTCGGCGCCGCGCGACAGCTCGATGTGGTCCATCGCGTTCGACGCGCCGGAATGCCACAGGTCGGTCGCGACCGCGCGGCCGGTCAGCGCCTGGAAGGTCATCGGCGACACGAAGCGCGTCGCCGCGTCCGTCATCACCACGTCGACCGCCACGCCCGCCTTGACGAACAGGCGCGCGATCTCCGCCGCCTTGTACGCGGCGATGCCGCCGGTCACGCCGAGCACCACGCGTGCGAGCGCCTCGGGGGCGGCAGCCGTCGTTGCGGAATCGGCCATCGGTCGGATCGCGGAAGTCGGGCGCGTGAGTTTACCCTCTTTGCGATGGACGCCACCCCTCCGGCAGCGACGAGCGGGGCTCCGCGCGCGCAAGGCCGGCGTCGAGGCCGCGCGGGCGAGCGGCCGCGCGAGCGGCTCGCCGCGCGCGGCGTCGCGAGCCTCACCGACGCCGAGCTCGTCGCCGTGGTGCTCGGCACCGGGACGCGCGGCCGCTCGTCGGTCGACGTCGCGCACGCGCTGCTCGACGGCTGCGGCGGCCTCCGCGGCCTCGCTCGCGCGGCGCCCGACGCGCTCGCGCGCCTGCCGGGCGTCGGCGCATGCAAGGCCGCGCGCTTCGCGGCCGCCGGCGAGATCGCGCGGCGCGCGATCGCCGCGGACCTCGCGCGCGGCGACGCGCTGGGCTCGCCCGACGCGGTGCGCGACTACCTGAGGCTCGCGCTCGCGCCCGAGACCGTCGAGGTGTTCGTCGGGCTGTTCCTCGACAGTCAGCATCGGTTGATCGCCGCCGAGGAGCTCGCGCGCGGGACGCTCGCGCAGACCAGCGTGTATCCGCGCGAAGTGGTGAAGATGGCGCTCGCGCGCAACGCCGCGGCCGTGATCTTCGCGCACAATCATCCGTCCGGGGTCGCGGAGCCTTCGCGGGCGGACGAGCTCCTGACGCAGGCGCTTCGCAACGCGCTGGCGCTGGTCGACGTGCGCACGCTCGACCACCTGGTCGTCGCGGGCCCGCGCGTCACATCGTTCGCCGAACGGGGGCTCCTGTGAGCGGGGCGCTTAACGCCTTGATGCCGCACGGAAAAGCGTGCGCGGTTCGCTGCCGGCGCCGCGGCGCCCCGGGCCCCGCAGAGCCCAAGCGCTTGATCCTGCGGCGAAAAACTGCCATAATCGCGCCCTTTGCCCCACCCCCGGCATTCCGAAGGAGCGAGCGATGGCTCGAGTCTGTCAAGTCACCGGCAAGGCCCCGATGACGGGCCACCACGTGTCGCACGCGAACAACAAGACGCCGCGGCGCTTCCTGCCCAACCTGCAGCGCCGCCGCTTCTGGGTCGAGAGCGAGAACCGCTGGGTGAGCCTGCGCCTCACCAACGCGGCGCTGCGCACGATCGACAAGAACGGCATCGACGCCGTGCTCGCGAAGATGCGCGCACGCGGCGAGCACGTCTGAGGAGAGCGCCATGCGCGAGAAGATCAAGCTCGAGTCGTCGGCCGGCACCGGCCACTTCTACACGACCACCAAGAACAAGAAGCTGATGCCCGAGAAGATGGTGATCAAGAAGTTCGATCCCGTCGCCCGCAAGCACGTCGAGTACAAGGAAACGAAGCTCAAGTGACCAACGCGTGAGCGGTGGCCTTCCCGCGCAGGCGGGGCGGCGACGTTGGGGCCGCGGAAGCGGCCCTTGTCGTTTCGGGCGGCGGCGAACGAGAACGTCGGGAACCAGGTTCGGAACCAGGTTCCGAACCTGGTTCCGGAATTTGCCGGCAGGTGAGACGACGAAGGGCCGCGCGAGCGGCCCTTCGTCATGTCGGAGACCGGCGCCCGAAGCGCCGTCGGGCTCAGGCGTAGCGCTTGAGCTTGAGCGAGAACTGGGCGAGCGGCGCGATGCCCGAGCTCTCGGCGCGGCGGCACCAGTCCTGCAGGCGCGCGAGCAGCTGCTCCGAGGATTCGGTCGACCTCGACCACAGCGCCGTCAGCTCCGCGCGCATCGCGACGACCTTGGCGATCGTCTTGCTGTGCTCGGCGACGTGCGCGAGGCGCGTGCGCTCGACTTCCGGCAGCGCGTCCGGATCGGTGAGCCAGCGCTTGAGGCGCGAGCGGCTCGGCAGCTCGACGCCGCGCACACGCTCGCGCAGCGTGTCGATCTCGTGGCGGCACGCGGCCTTGAGCGAGCGGGCATAGGTCGTGGCGACGTGGTAGCGGTGCGTGATGACCGCCTGCAGCGTCGCCTGGTCGGCCTCGGGCTTCGGCGCCTCGAGCTTGAGCTTCGGCGCGACGCGGCGGACCTTCGCGAGGCCCAGCGCCGAGAGCGCGCGGATGTACACCCAGCCGAGGTCGAACTCGTACCACTGCGCCGAGAACTTCGCGGAGGTGCCGTACGCGTGGTGGTTGTTGTGCAGCTCCTCGCCGCCGATGATGAAGCCCCACGGCACGAGGTTGGTCGAGGTGTCGCCGGTCGCGTAGTTGCGGTAGCCCCACCAGTGCGCGACGCCGTTGACGATGCCCGCGGCGAAGAACGGGATCCACATCATCTGCACGGCCCAGATCGTCGCCCCGAGCGCGCCGAAGAGCGCGACGTCGATGGCGAGCATGAGGCCGACGCCCTGCCAGCTGAAGCGCTCGTAGACGTTGCGCTCGAGCCAGTCGTCAGGCGTCCCGTGGCCGTAGCGCTCCATCGTCTCCTTGTTGCGCGATTCTGCGCGGTAGAGCTCGGCGCCGCTCCACACCACCGTCGACAGGCCCCGCGTCACCGGGCTGTGCGGATCCTCGGCGGTCTCGACCTTCGCATGGTGCTTACGGTGGATGGCCGCCCACTCCTTGGTGACCATGCCCGTGGTCAGCCACAGCCAGAAGCGAAAAAAATGGCTTGCGAGGGGATGCAGGTCCAAAGCCCGGTGTGCCTGGTGCCGATGCAGGAAGATGGTGACGCCTGCGATCGTGACGTGCGTGGTGGCAAGCACCACGGCAACGTAGCCCCACCAGGGCAAATCCACAATGCCTTGAATCATCAAATTGTTCTCCGCCTGTTATGAGGCAACGGCCGGGATTCTACCCGAACCGGAGGGTCGGGCAAGGACCTCGCGCGGCAAACGTCGCAATAATCTGATCCAGCTCAAACGGGAGCCGCCA
>DASTCK010000107.1:0-23597 GCA_035711225.1 Casimicrobiaceae bacterium | reverse complement strand
TGCCCCGGTGAGCAGGTTGATGAGCGTCGTCTTGCCGGCGCCGTTGGGACCGATCAGCGCGTGCCGCGCCCCGTGAGGGAACGACAGCGTGACGTCGCTGTTCGCCTTGAAGGCCCCGAACTGCTTCGAGAGGCCTTCGGTCCGCAGCGCCGAGGGGCCGCTCATTCGGCGCGTCCCCGCATGCGCGGAAGGATGGCGTCGATGGCGCCGAGGATCCCGCCGCGCGCGAACAGCACGACGACGACCAGCAGCAAGCCGAGCCAGAATTGCCAGTAGATCGGGTTCAGGTCGGAGAGCCAGTGGTGCGCGAGCATGAACACCGCCGCGCCGACGAGCCCGCCGTAGAGCCGCCCGGTCCCTCCCAGCACCAGGATGATCATCAGGTCGGCCGAGCGCGGGAACCCGAAGACATCGAGCCCCACGAATTGCGTCGTCTGCGCGAGCAGCCCGCCCGCGACGCCCGCCACCGCCGCGCTCACCGTGTAGATCGCGACGAGGCGCCGCGCGACGGGCGCGCCGATCGCCGGCATGCGCTTCACGTTCTCGCGCACGCCGCGCAGCGACAGGCCGAACGGCGAACTCACCAGGCGACGCACGACGACGAAGAGCACGAACAGCACGCCCAGGCTGTAGAGGTACGCGGTGCTGCCGGTGAGGTCGAACGAGAACACGCCGAACAGCTTGCCCATCGTCACGCCCGAGAGGCCGTCGGCACCGCCGGTGATGGACGAAAGCTGGTTGGCGGCCTCGTACAGCATGAGGCCGATGCCGAGCGTCACCATCAGCCGCGCGAGGTCGGACCCGCGGACGACGAGGAAACTCGTCGCGAAGCCGACGACGGCGCCGGCAAGGCCGGCGACCGCGAGCCCCGACAGCGGCTCGCCCCAGCCGTGCACCGCAAGGATGCCGGCGACGTACGCACCCATCCCGAAATACGCGGCGTGGCCGAGCGACACGATGCCCGCGTAGCCGAGGATCAGGTCGAGCGACAGCGCGAACAGCGCGGTGATCAGGATCTGGCTGCCGAGCACCCTGTGCTGCGGGAACACGAAGAACGCGGCGAGCGCGACGAGCCAGAAGGCGATCTCGGGCACGCGCCAGCGGTCGGTGGGCAAGCGATGCTCGGCCGTCCGGGGCGGCGCAGGCGCAACGGCGGCCGGGACGCTCACGCCCGCCTCCCATAGAGCCCCGCCGGGAACAGGATCATCAGGAGCACCATCAGGAAATAGATGATGAACGAGCCGACCTGCGGCACGTAGTACTTGCCCGCGACGTCGCAGATGCCGAGGATCATCGCCGCGACGAGCCCGCCCTTGATCGTGCCCGCGCCGCCGATCGCGACGACCAGCAGGAAGTACACCATGTACTTGAGCGGGAACGTCGGGTCGAGCCCGAGCACGTCGATGCCGAGGCCGCCGCCCAGGCCGGCGAGTCCCGAGCCCAGCGCGAAGGTCACGCCGAACACGCGGTTGACGTTGATGCCGAGCCCGGCGGAGGCCACCGCGTTGTCGACCGAGGCGCGCACCTGCGCGCCGAAGCGCGTTTTCACGAGCAGCAGGTGCAGCGCGACGGTGACGACGGCGACGACCGCGATCAGGAAGATCCGGTAGGCCCCCAGGCCGAGCCCCAGCACCTGCACCTGCCCGCGCAGGACGTCCGGCAGGCGGACCGGCTGCTGCGACGGACCGAAGAAATAGGTCGTCGCCGCCACCGACATGAACACGAGCCCGATCGAGAACATCACCTGGTCGAGGTGCGGCGCCTTGTACAGCCGCTGGTAGAGCGTGCGCTCGAGCACGATGCCGGCGGCCGCCGAGACGACGAAGGCCACCGGCAACGTCGCGAGGAACGGCACGCCCGCCCGCGTCATGAGCATGACGCACGCGTAGCCGCCGAGCATCGCGAACGCGCCGTGCGCGAGGTTGACGAAATTCATCAGCCCCATCGTCACCGACAAGCCGATGCTGATGACGAACAGCAGGCTGCCGTAGGCGATGCCGTCGAACAGCACGCCGGCGAGGTTGCCGATCAAGACATCTCCTTCCGCTCCATCAATCGCGGCACTGCGGCGACCCGGCGACCGGCGGGCCGCCCCTAGGTCGCCATGCCTCTGGGGGAAGCGCGCGAACGCGCGCTTCGGGAAATCACACCCGCCGTCCCCAGGTCGCCGCGACCGCCGGGGGGGCGGCGCGCGAACGCGCGCCTCGGGGGGATCACGCTCAGCCGGGGTCCTTGACGTTCTCGAACTTGTCGAACTCGATATTCCACGGCTTGCCGTTCACCATCTTCACTTCGCGCAGGTAGACGTTCTGGATCGTCTGCCGCGTCGCCGGGTCGATCGACATGGGCCCGCGCGGGCTTACCCACTTCATGCCCTTCATGGCCTCGACCAGCTGCTCGCCGGTGCCGGTCGGGGCCTTCTTGATCGCCTCGTAGATCAAGTGCATGCCGTCCCAGCCGCCGACCGAGTGGAAGTTCGGCCGCATGCCGTTGTTGGCCTTCATCATCCCGTCGACGTACGCGCGGTTCTCCGGCGACTCGTGCGCGGCCGAGTAATGGAACGACGTGATGACGCCGACCGCCGGCGCGCCCATGGTCTCGAGCAGGTCGTCGTCGGTGACGTCGCCGGTGCCGATCATCCGGATGCCGGCCTGCTTCAGCCCCCGCTCCTCGAACTGCTTCATCACCGCGAGGCCCTCGCCCGACGGGACGAACACGAACAGCGCGTCCGGCTTCGCGTCCTTCGCGCGCTGCAGGAACGGCGCGTAATCGGGGTTGCGCAGCGGCGTGCGCACCGATTCGACGATCTCGCCGCCCTTCTCCTTGAACACCGCGTGGAACGTCTTTTCGGCGTCGAGGCCCGGGCCATAGTCGGTCACTATCGTGAACACGCGCTTGATCTTGTTCTTCGATGCCCACTCGGCGATCGGTGCGGTGACCTGCGGCAGCGTGAAGCCGGTGCGCACGATGAACGGCGAGCGCGTCGGGATCATGCCGGTCGCGGCGGCCATCACGATCATCGGCGTCTTCGCCTCGGTGGCAACCGGGGCGGCGGCGAGCGCGAGCGGCGTCAATCCGAAGCCGGCGAGGATCGTGACCTTGTCCTGCACGACCATCTCCTGCGCGATGCGCTTGGTCGTCTCGGGCGCGAGCCCGGTGTCGTCCTTGACGATCAGCTCGACCTTGCGGCCGGCGACGGTGTCGCCGTTCCGCTCCATGTAGTGCCTGCACGCGGCGGTGATCTGCTTGCCGGTCGACGCGAACGGACCGGTCATCGGCAGGATCAGGCCGATCTTCACCGGGGCGTTCTGCGCGAAAGCGAAGCGCGGCAGCGCGCCGAGCGCGGCGGTGCCGGCGACGCCCTGCAGCACGCGCCGGCGGGTCGAATCGATGCGTTTCCTCATGGCTCCTCCTCGGGTGGATCGCGAATGCTACGACAATCGTGCGGCCGGCGCGGCGCTCACGCTCCGCGCGCCTCGGCCTCGAGCAGCGAGGCGAGCAGGCGGCGGCCCTGCGTGGGCCCGACGTCGGCCTTGACGGCGATGCTGAACACGGGCTCCTCGACGGTGCCGAGGTTGCGCTGCTGGGCCTCGAGCATCTCCTTGTCCTCGTCGAAGGTGCGACCGACGTTGGCGCGCAGGAACTCGGTGACGCCGGGCTCCCCGAGCCGGAAGTTCCGCGCGAACGCCCAGAAGTAGTGCGTCGACCCCGGCGCCTCGGGCGTCATCAGGTTGATCACGCGGCCCTCGACGCGGTTCGACCCGGGCGGACCGTCGAGCGGCTGCACGCCGACGTCGATCACGATGTAGCCCGGCGGCTGGTAGACGGTGCGCTGCCAGCGGTCGATCCGGTCGCCGGGCCCGAGCCTGCCGAGGAACTGGTAGAACGGCGGCGGCGTGCAGCCGGGCATGTCCTTGTCGATGCGCACGACGCCGTCCTCGACCTTCACCGCGGCCGGCGACTCGGCGACCGCCTCGTGGCCGATCGTCCGCGTGTGCACGTAGGTCTCGTGCGAGAGGTCGAGCAGGTTGTCGTTCAGCAGCCGGTAGTCGGCCGCGACGTTGTGGTAGCCCTCGGCCGCGACCCAGGCCGGATCGTCGAGCCAGTGCACGTCGGGCACCGTCGAGGGATCGGCGCGCTCCGCCTCGCCCATCCAGACCCAGACGAGCCGGTGCTTCTCGATCGCGGGGAAGGCCTGCACGCGGGCTCGCGCGGGAACGTACGTCTGGCCCGGGATCGTCACGCACTTGCCGCTCGTGTCGTAGCACAGGCCGTGATAGCCGCACCGCAGCACGTCCCCGACCAGCGCACCCTTCGACAGCGGCGCGGCGCGATGCGCACACCGGTCCTCGAGCGCGACCGGCGCGCCCGTCGTCGACCGGTAGAGCACCAGCGGCTGGTCGCAGATCCGCCGCGCGAAGAGCTGGCCGCCCACGATCTCGTGCGAGAACGCGGCGACCTGCCAGCAGTTGCGCATCCACGTGGCCATCGTTTGGGTTCCTTTTAGCCTGCCGCGCGCCGCGGCGCGCGATCGTGGCCGGCCTCCTCGGCCTCCGCCGCCGGCATCGCGAGCCAGTCGAGCAGCGCCGCGGCGACCGCGCCGGGACGCTCCATCGGCGCCATGTGGCCGCAGTCGTCGAACGCCACCAGTCGGCTTCCCGGCACCAGCGCCGCGATGTCCTCGTGCTGCGGCAGCGGGCTCCACGCGTCGTCGCGTCCGCACGCCACCAGCGTCGGCACGCGGACGGTGCGCAACAGCCCGCTCACGTCGGGGCGGGCGAGCAACGCCTCGATCTGCGCAGCGTAGCGGTCGGGCGTCTGGCGCTCGATCATCGCGAGGATCGCTTCGCACAATGCGTCGTCGGCGAGCCGCGCCGGGTGGACCATCGCGCGCATCCATTCGCGGCCCATCGCGCGCATGCCCTGCGAACGCGCGAGCGCCAGCAGTGCGAAGCGGCGCTCGCGCTCGTCGTCGCCGGCGCTGCCGTCGGGACGCCCGCGGTAGCCGGTGTCGAGCAGCGCGAGGCGCGTGACGCGCTGCGGCGCCTGGCGAACGACTTCCAGCGCGACGCGCCCGCCCATCGAATGACCGGCCAGCGCGAAGCGCGGCGGCGCGCGATCCAGCACGCGCGCGGCCATCGCGGCGAGGCTCGATTCGTCCGGGTACGCGGGGACCTCGCAGCGCGCGTGCGGCGCGAGCGCCGGCAGCACCGGCGCCCATGACGCGTGGTCGCACAGCAGTCCCGGCAGGAGCATCAACGTGGGGCGATCATTGCGCACGGTCAGGTCACCCGGCGGGTTTCAGTGATGGCGCGCCGACGCGTTGACGGCGCGCGCCGTCCGGTTGCCGAGCCGCGGGAACACGCGGCGCGCGTTGCCTTCGAAGATCTTGTAGCGGTCATCCGCGGACAGCGCGCGCACCTGGTCGACGTAGCGGCGCGTGTCGTCGTAGTGGTGGCCGGTGTCCGGGTCGATGCCGCGCACCGCCCCGACCATCTCGGAGGCGAACAGGATGTTGTCGACCGGGATCACCTTGGTGAGCAGCTCGATCCCCGGGTAGTGGTAGACGCAGGTGTCGAAGAACACGTTGTTGAGCAGGAGCTCCCTAAGCGGCGGACGCTTCAGGTCCTGCGCCAGGCCCTTGTAGCGGCCCCAGTGGTAGGGGACGGCGCCACCGCCGTGCGGGATGATGAACCGGAGCGTCGGGAAATCCCGGAAGAGATCGGACGTGAGGAACTGCATGAACGCGGTCGTGTCCGCGTTGATGTAGTGCGCGCCGGTGGCGTGGAAGCAGGGATTGCACGACGTGCTCACGTGCACCATCGCCGGCACGTCGAGCTCGACCATCTTCTCGTAGAGCGGGTACCACCAGCGGTCGGTCAGCGGCGGCTCCTTCCAGTGGCCACCCGACGGGTCGGGATTCAGGTTGCAGCCGATGAAGCCGAGCTCCCCGACGCAGCGCTCGAGCTCGGGGATGCAGCCCTCGGGCTTCGCGCCCGGCGACTGGGGCAGCTGGCAGACGCCGACGAAGTTGTCCGGGTAGAGCTGGCACACGCGATGCACGAGGTCGTTGCACAGCTGCGACCACTCGCGGCTCGTCGCCTCGGTGCCGACGTGGTGCGCCATGAAGCTCGCGCGCGGCGAGAAGATCGTGAGGTCGGTGCCGCGCTCGCGTTGCATCCTGAGCTGCGCGTTCTCGAGGCTCTCGCGGATCTGGTCGTCTCGGATCGCGAGCTCGGAGCGGCGCGGCGCCTTCGACGGGTCGTCGAGCGCGGCGACCTGCCGCTTGCGCCACGCCTCGAGCTCCGGGGGCGCGGTCGTGTAGTGGCCGTGGCAGTCGATGATCATCGCTCGTCGGTCCTCCGTCCGTCCCGTCCCCGCCTGCGGCCCTACGCCGCCTTCGACAGCGCCGCCTCGTCGTTCTGGAGCGCAAGCAGCCCCGTCGCGGTGTTCGAGATCGGCACGTGGTAATTCGAATGCACCTTGGTCACGCGCCCCGGCAGCGACGCGCGGGCCGCCATCCACGCCATGAGCTCGGTGCCCTGCGCGCCGGCCTCGCGGACGAGGTCGAGGGCCGAGTAGCGCGTGAGCTTCTGCGGGTCGCTCACCAGGGCGTCCATGCACATCAGGTCGAACGGCTTGTTGATGAAGCCCGCGCGCGTGCCGTCGAGCTGGTGCGACAGCCCGCCGGTGCCCATCACGAGCACGCGCACGTCGTCGTCCCACGAGCGGATCGCACGGCCGACCGACTCGCCCAGCCGGTAGCTGCGTCTCGGCGACGGCAGCGGATGCTGCACGTGGTTCATCGTGATCGGCACGACGCGCACCGGCCAGTCGCCGCCGCCCGGCCACATCAGCGCCATCGGCAGCGTCAGCGCGTGGTCGACCTTCATCTCCTGGCAGGTCGTGATGTCGAACTCGTCGGCGACGAGCGCCTCGATGATGTGCCACGAGAGCGCCGGGTCCCCGCCCACCGGCTTCACGGTCGGGATGCCCCAGCCTTCGTCCGCGTTGCGGTATTCGGCCGCCGCCCCCACCGCGAACGTCGGCATCTTGTCGAGGAAGAAATTGAGCCCGTGGTCCTGGTAGAAGATGACGGCGACGTCGGGCTTCACGCGGTCGAGCCACGCGCGCACCGGCGGGTAGCCGTCGAAGAACGGCTTCCAGTACGGCTCCGCCTCGCGGTGCTTCGCGATCGCGTTCCCGATGGCCGGGACGTGCGACGTCATCACGCTGCCTACGATCGTCGCCATCGCTATCTCCCCGCCTCGGCGAGCTTCGCCTTGAAGGCGTCCTTGGTCATGCCGGTCTGCTGCGCCCCGACGTCCTGGACGTCGAGGCCGAGGATGCCCGCGAACTTCGCGAGGTAGTAGATGTTGCCGCCCGCGGCGATCAGCTGCAGCACGTTGCGGCTCGCCACCGCCTTGCGCTGCTCGTCACCGAGGCCGAACTTGCGACAGTACGCGTCCTCGTCGGCCTTGAACGCCGCGCGGTTGTCCGCCGAATTGAACGAGTAGCACATCGCGTTCAGCGCGTAGCCCTTCTGCGCCATGTGGCCGTCGAAGATCGGTGTTCCCGGGATTCCGTAGTCACGCTGCTTGCCGCCCATCGTCGTCTCCTGCCCCGCTCCCGACGGTCCCCGGCAGGCGCAAGCCGCCCCTGCCGCCGTCATGCCGTCGTCGGGCCGAGTTTCCGGCCTTCGCGACGCGCTCGCCTTGCGGTCGATCAACCGTCGCGCGCCCCGGTCGCCCGTCCCGGCTCACGGCTGGGCCGCCAGCTGCCGCTCGAGCCGGTCGAGAGTGCGGTAGCAGGGCAGCACCTGGGCGACGCTCGCGTTGGGCTCGCGCCCCTCGCGGATCGCCGCGACGAACTCCCGGTCCTGCAATTCGATCCCGTTCATCGACACGTCGACCTTCGACACGTCGATCCGGTTGTCCTTGCCGTCGATCAGGTCGTCGTAGCGCGCGATGTAGGTGCCGCTGTCGCCGATGTAGCGGAAGAACGTGCCGAGCGGCCCGTCGTTGTTGAACGACAGCGACAGCGTGCAGATCGCGCCGGTCGACGCCTTGAGCTGGATCGACATGTCCATCGCGATGCCGAGCGTCGGGTGGATCGGCCCCTGCACCGCGTGGGCCGTGACGATCTCGCCGCCGGTCTGGTAGCCGAACAGGTCCACCGTGTGAGCGGCGTGGTGCCACAGCAGGTGGTCGGTCCACGATCGCGGCTGGCCCAGCGCGTTGATGTTCGTGCGCCGGAAGAAATAGGTCTGCACGTCCATCTGGAGGACCGCGAATTCGCGCGCCCGGATGCGCCGGTGCACCCACTGGTGGCTCGGGTTGAAGCGGCGCGTGTGGCCGACCATCGCGACCTTCCCGGCGGCCTTCTGCGCGGCGTGCACCGCCTCGGCATCCTTCAGCGAGTCGGCGAGCGGGATCTCGACCTGGACGTGCTTGCCGGCCTTCAGGCAGGCGATCGCCTGGCTCGCGTGCATCTGCGTCGGCGTCGCCAGGATCACGGCATCGACATCGCTCCGCGCGAGGCTCTCGTCGAGATCGGTCGCGACGTGCCCGATGCCGAATTTCCGGGCGACCTCCCCGGTGGCCTCGCGCGTGCGGCCGACGAGCGAGACGACCTGGACGCCGTCGATCGTCGAAAGCGCCTCGAGGTGCTTGACGCCGAACGCGCCGGCGCCGGCGAGACAGATCTTCATCACGGGTTCTCGAGGATGATGTGGCCGACCGCCGTATTCGACGCCGGCACGTGGTAGAAGCGGTAGGCCTCGCGCGCGTCGGCGGCGAGCGCCCCGCGCATGATCAGCCACATGACGAGCTCGATGCCTTCCGAGCCCGCCTCGCGGACGTACTCGAGGTGGGGAATCCGGGAGAGGCCCTCGGGGTCCTGCGTCAGGCGATCGAGGAAGCGCGTGTCGAACTCGCGATTGATGAACCCGGCGCGCGGGCCCTGGAGCTGGTGCGACATCCCGCCGGTGCCCCACACCATCACGTCGAGGTCCCCGTCGAACGACTCGACCGCCTTGCGGATCGCGCGGCCGAGGTTCCAGCACCGGTTGCCGGTGGGCGGCGGGTACTGCACGACGTTGACCGCGAGCGGGATCACCTTGCACGGCCACGCGGCCGGCTGCCCGAACAGGAGCGACAGCGGCACCGTGAGCCCGTGGTCGACGTCCATCCGGTTGACGATCGTCATGTCGAACTCGTCGAGGATCGTCGACTGCGCGATGTGCCACGCGAGCTCGGGGTGGCCCTGCACGACCGGCACCGGCCGCGGGCCCCAGCCTTCGTCGGCGGGCGCGAACGACTCGGCGCACCCGATCGCGAACGTCGGGATCATCTCGAGCGAGAACGCCGATGCATGGTCGTTGTAGACCAGGACGATCACGTCGGGCCGGTGCTCGGCGATCCACCGCTTGCTGAACTCGTAGCCGGCGAAGACCGGCTGCCAGTAGGGCTCGTGCGTCTTGCCGAGGTCGATGGCGGCGCCGACGGCGGGAATGTGGGACGTCGCGAGTCCCGAGGTGATGCGCGCCATCGCTATCGCCCCGGATCCGACTTGCTGCGGTTGCCCTTCGGCGGGCGCCCGCCCGCCACCATCATCGCCTTGTACTGCTCCTCCGGCACGCCGGTCATCTTCGAAGCGAGATTCTGGAACGAGAAGCCGTCGGTGGCGCCGATCTTGGCGAGGAAGTAGATGTTGCCTCCGAGCGCGATCATCCGGTTGTAGTCGCGGTCGAGCACCGACTGGCGCTGCTCGGGCGTCATCGGGAAGCGCTCGAGGTACGCGCGCTCGTCCGCCTTGAACGCGGCTCGGTTCTCCGCCTTCATGAGCGACATGCAGAACATGTTGAGGTGGTAGCCGAGGCGCGACTGCGTCGCGTCGAACACCGTCGTCCCCGGGATGTCCTTGAACGCCTCGCTGTAGTCCTTCATCGCGCGCTCCAGTAGAGGCGCATCGGATTGTCGACCAGGAGCTGCCGCTGCAGCGCCGGCGTCGTCGCGATGCGCGGCACGAAGTCGACGAGCTTGCCGTCGTCCGGCATGTGCGTCTTCATGTTCGGGTGCGGCCAGTCGGTGCCCCACAGCACGCGGTCGGGGAACGTGTCGACCAGCCGCTTCGCGAACGGCACGACGTCGTCGTACGTCGGCGGGCCGCTCGCCGACAGGCGCTCGGGACAGCTCACCTTCGACCACACGTTCGGGTGTTCGCGCATCAGCCGCACGAAGCGCTCGAACTCGGGGCCGTCGACCGGCTTTCGCACGTCGGGCCTTCCCATGTGGTCGACGACGACGGTGGTGGGGAGCGTCGTGAAGAAGTCCCACAGGTCGGGAAGGTCGGGCGCCTCGAAGTAGACGACGACGTGCCAGCCGAGCGGCGCGATGCGGTTCGCGATCTCGACCAGCACCTCGCGCGGCGTGAAGTCGACGAGGCGGCGCACGAAGTTGAAGCGCGTGCCGCGCACGCCCGCGTCGTGCATCGCGCGAAGCTCGGCGTCGGTGACGTCGCGGCCGACCGACGCCACGCCGCGCGCCCTGCCTTGCGAGTGCACCAGCGCGTCGACGAGCGCGCGGTTGTCGTTCCCGTGGCAGGTCGCCTGCACGATGACGCTGCGCTCGAAGCCGAGGAAATCGCGCAGCGCGAAGAGCTTCTCCTTCGGCGCGTCGCAGGGCGTGTACTTGCGCTGCGGCGCGTACGGGAAGCGCTCGGCCGGGCCGAACACGTGACAGTGCGCGTCCACGGCCCCCGGCGGCGGCGCGTAGTGCGGCTTCGACGGCTGCGGGTGGAACGGCAGGTAGTCGGCGTCCATGGCCATCGACCGGGGTCAGATTGAAATCTGACCGCGGTTTTCAATCGAGGTACTTGAGGCCGGCCTTGGCGAGCGGCTCGCGCATGCCGTAGAGATCGAGGCCGAGCTCGCCCGCCGCGAGGCGCGCGCGCTTGGATTCCTCGTTCTTCTCGCGCGCCTCGGCAGCGTCGGCCACTGCCGCGACGCGTTCGCGCGGCACGACGACGACGCCGTCGTCGTCCGCGACGATCGCATCGCCGGGGTTGACGAGCATCCCGGCGCACACGACCGGAACGTTCACCGAGCCGACCGTGGCCTTGACGGTGCCGCGCGCGTTGATGGCGCGCGACCAGACCGGGAACTTCATCTCGGCGAGCGTTCGCGCGTCGCGAGCACCGGCGTCGATCACCAGCCCGCGAGCGCCCCGCGCACGGTAGGACGTCGCGAGCAGGTCGCCGAACATGCCGTCGTCGTTGTCGGCGGTCACCGCCACGACCACGAGGTCGCCTGGCCGGATCATCTCGGCGGCGACGTGGAGCATCCAGTTGTCGCCGGGCTGCGCGAGCACCGTCACGGCGGTCCCGCACGCCGATGCGCCGGGCCACACCGGCCGCATGTGCGGCTTGAGCAGCCCGGTGCGCCCCTGCGCCTCGTGGACCGTGGCGACGCCGCAGCGGCCGAGCCGCTCGACCCCGGCTGCGTCGGCACGGTCGATGTTGCGCTTCACCACGCCGGTCTTGCCGAATTCGCTCATTGCCGCTCCTGGTTCGCTGGGGGTCGCGGACGACGGTCCGTCGCGGATGGCCATGCCGGCGTCACTTCTGCGCGGAAGGTGCCGTTCTCTCCAAGCTTCGCACCAGTGTGCGCCGGGTTCGGAAGTGAGGAAAGCGCTATGGCAGCACTAGCAGTTATGCCGTTTCGGCATGGACGTTCTTCCCCGATGGGCCGGATCCGTCGTATCGAGGCGCGGGTCACGCAGGCTCCATCCCATGGCGCCGCTTGGCGCCGTCGCCCGCCGGCGAAGCCATGAACGCGAGCATCTCCCGTCCCTCGGCCACACGCTGCGACGTTGCCGCGATGCCCCCCGAGAATGTCGTGACGACCTGGATCTGGGCGGGCAACGGCCCGAGCACGTCGACGCCTTCGAGGTGCATCAGCTCGGCGAGCTGCTGGAACCCGAGCTCGACCTCGCCACGCGCCACCAGCGCGCCCACGGGAATCCCCGGCGGTGCCTGCACGACGCGGGACGAGACCTCGGCGGCGATTCCCCAGCGCTCGAACAGGCGGACGAGATGGGCGCCGCTGGGGCCGGTCGAGTAGCTGACGGTGCGCGCGGCGAGCACCGCGCGGCGCACCGCGTCCTCGGAGCCGATGTCGGGATGCGGCGCGCCGGCCCGCACTGCGATCGCCACGCCGGAACGGACGAGGTCGACGCGGCTGCCGGCGACGACCCTTCCCTCCTCCGCCAGCTTGTCGATCACGTCCGACGCCAGCACGATCGCGTCGAGCCTCTCGCCCTCGCGCACGCGCCTGGCAGCGTCGACGCCGCCGACCGACTCGAGCGCGACCGACTGCGACGTGCGCGCCTCGAACGCGGCGGCGAGCTCGGCGAGCACCTGCCGTGTCGCCATCGACGACAGGATCTTGAGCGGGGCGGTCATCGAAGGTCGACCGGGGGCGATGACTCGGTACGGGGCGACAGTTTGCGCTGCGGCCGAGCCGTGCGAAACTGCTATCGGTGAACTAGCAGTTATGCTGTAGCGGCATGACTGCGGGAGTGGGGAGTGGGGTGAGCCGTCGCGCACCGCGAATCCCCCGCAACAGCGGTGGACGACGTTCCGTCGATCGCCGCCCGACCCGTCGCAGCTCCATTCCCTGCTTCCCGCTCGCCGCCCCTCGCATGGACCTCAGGCAACTCGAGTACTTCGTCGCCGTCGTCGACCTCGGCGGCTTCTCCCGGGCCGCGCGGCTGCTCGGCGTCGCGCAGCCCGCGATCAGCCGCCAGGTGCGAGGGCTCGAGGTCGAGCTGCGCCAGAGCCTGCTGCTCCGCAACGGGCGCGGCGCCACGCCGACCGAGGCGGGCAAGCGGCTCCTCGACCACGCTCGCAGCATCCTGCAGCAGGTCGAGCGCGCGAAGCGCGAAGTGGACGAGGTGAAGGGCGCGCCGGTCGGGCACGTCGTTGTGGGACTGCCGCCGACCCTCGCCCTCGCGCTCACCGCGCCGGTCGTGCGCGAGTTCCGCCGTCGCTATCCCAAGGCCACCGTGAGCATCGTCGAGGGCCTGTCGGTCAACATCCGCGAATGGGTGGTCGTCGGTCGTGCCGACATCGGCCTGCTGTACAACGCCGCGCCCTCGCCCGCCGTCGAGCTGAAGCCGCTGCTGGAGGAGCCCCTGTGCCTGGTCAGCCAGCGGACCCCGCGACGCATGCCGTCCACCGTGCGGCTGCGCGACCTCCCCGGCTATCCGCTCATCATCCCGAGCCGCCCGCATGCGATCCGCACGCTGGTCGAGGCCCGGCTCGCGGCGCTTGGCTCGCGTCCGCAGGTCGCGCTCGAGATCGACGCGATCGGCGCGATCCTCGAGCTCGTCGCCGAAGGGCAGGGCCACGCGATCCTGTCGCCGCGCGCGGTGCGGTCGGCCGAGGTCGCGCGCAAGCTCGTCGCGCGGCCGATCGTGCAGCCGGCGCTCACCAGCTCGCTGGCCATCGTCGTGTCGTCGCAGCGGCCCTCGACCCCGGTCCAGGACGCCGCGGTCGCGCTGGTCGAGGAGCTCTCGACGCGCATGATGCGGTGAACAGCGGCGCGGCCCGTTGCCGTCCGGTCACGGCTCCGGGGAGCCGGTATCGTCGAGCCCGCGGTCGACCGCCGCGCGCGCCTTCAGCGCGAGCGCGAGGTAGCGGAGCTTGAACGCCTCGAGCTCCTTCTCCTCGAGCTCCTCGAGGTCGAGCAGCGCGAGATGCGCGCCCTGCGTCGCGCGGATCAGCTCGTCGAGCTTCACCTGCATCGCCTCGGTGTCGCGCATCTGCGTGTTCTGGATCACGAATACCATCAGGAACGTGACGATCGTCGTCCCGGTGTTGATGACGAGCTGCCAGGTGTCGCTGTAGCCGAATACCGGGCCGGTCAATCCCCACACGACGATCGTCAGCAGCGCGACGACGAAGATGGACGGCCGCCCGGACACCCGCGACACCGTCTTCGCGAACACCGAATACTGGAAGGTCTTGCTCAGCATGTCTTCTCCTCGATCTGCCTCTCCCCGGGCGTACGGCCATCGTCGCACGACCGCTACCCAGGCTCCGCCGGCCGCGATACCAGCCAGCTCTGGGCGTAGTCGACGTCGCCTGCGCGCTCGAAGCCGGCCAGCGTGAACGCCTGCTGGCTCATGCCGACCAGCACCGGCTCGTAGAGCGTCAACCGCTCGGCGCCACGCCAGGAGTCGAGCGCGATCAGTCGCGCGAGCTTCAGCGCACGGCGCCGCGCGCCGTCCTCGAGCTGCTCGATGCGCAACTCGCCGACGACCGGCACCTGGTTGACGATCTCGCTGCGCGACAGCGCGCGGCCGCGATGGAGCAGGAGTCGGACGGCGAAGCGCATCGGGAACCGTATCTTTATACGGTATTCTATGCCGTGACCGGCGGCTGCGGGGAAGCGTCGCGGGGCGGTCGGGCCATGTCCTTGGTCGCGGGTGCCCGCGACGGGCCCCGGCGCGCGCGAACGCCGCGCTTGTCGCGCGGCGCACCCGCGACGTACGCTTCGTCCCACCCCCGCGTTCGCTTTCCGCCGCTCGGTGACCCGCCCGACGCTCCGCTCCGCGCTCGCCCGCGAGCATCCGCTCGTGACGCCGCTCGCGCACGATGCACTGTCGGCGCGCCTGATCGCTCGGGCCGGCTTCCACGCGTTCACGATCGGCGGCTCGGCGCTGCTCGCGTCGCGCTACGGCCTGCCCGACATCGGTCTCGTCGGCCTCGAGGACATGGTCGGCGGCATCCGCGACATCGCGGCCGCCACGTCGTTGCCGTTCATGGCGGACGGCGACGACGGCTACGGCGACGTGAAGAGCGTCGCGCGCACGATCGAGGCCTACGAGGCGCTCGGCGTCGGCGGCATCCTGCTCGAGGACCAGGAGCGCGAGCGCAAGCAGCAACGCGCGGACAAGGCGCAGGGCGTCGTCGACCTCGAGGTGATCGAGCGAAAGCTCCGCGTCGCGCTCGGCGTGCGCCGGTCGACCGAGACGCTCATCATCGGCCGCACCGACGCCTACGGGGTCGCGGGGCTCGACGAGGCGCTGCGGCGCGGCGAGCGCTACCTCGCGCTCGGCGCCGACGGTGTGTTCGTCGCGGGACTGCGTACGATGCACGACTTCGAGGCGGTCGGGCGCGCCTTCCGCGGCACGACGCTCCTGTCCGCGGCCCTGTTCGAGGCGCCGGGCATGCCGTGGCCGACGCCCGCCGAGCTCGGCGCGCTCGGCTTCACGCAGGTGTCGTATCCGGCGACGCTGGTGTTCCGCGTCACCGCGACCCTCGCCGACACGCTCGCGCGACTGCGCAGGCACGCCGAAGGCACACAGGCGATGGCGCCCGACGCCCCGGTGGACGCGCGCGCGCGGCTCGACGACGCGCTGGAGCTCTCGCGCTGGCAGGCGATCGAGCGCGAGGGCGCCGCGAAGAACGAGAGCGGCCCCGTGCCATGATTCCGCCGACGCGGACCCCGCGACCCCCGAGGCGCGACACGCAGCGCCCATCGCTTCCTGGAGGATGCCCATGACGCACCCGAACCGTTGCCTGTACGCCGCGCTCGCGCTCGCCTGCGCGGCGCTCGCCACGCCCGTCGCCGCCGAGGAGATCGTCGTCTCCAACTACGGCGTGTCGGCCAACGGGATGCCCTACGCCATCGCGATGGAGAAGGGCTACTTCAAGGACGAAGGGCTCGACATCACCGGCATCATCACGTCGGCCGGCGGCGGCACGACGCTGCGCAACATGCTCGCCGGCAACACTCCGTACGCCGAGGTCAACCCGGTCGTCGTCGTGTCCGCGGTGCTTCAGGGCGTCGACCTGAAGATCGTCAGCGACAACGTGCTCACCGTCGCCGAGTTCGTGTGGGCGGTGAAGCCCGACTCGCCGATCCGGTCGGTCAAGGACTTCAAGGGCAGGAAGATCGGCTACACGAACCCGCGCTCGACCAGCCAGGCGCTCGCGAACCTGCTGCTGCAAAGCGCCGGGCTCAAGGCGGAGGACGTGGAGCTCGTCAAGACCGGCGGCTTCGGCGAGGGGATCGCGGCCCTCGACCTCGGCCACGTCGACGTGACGCCGGTGCCCGAGCCGTTGTGGTCGAAGTACAAGGGCAAGTACCGCGCGGTCGTCGTGGCGAGCGAAGCGTTGCCGCCGCTCGACAACGTCGTGGGCGTCTCGACCGGCGAGAACGCCGGCAAGCGCGCCGACTTCATCCGTGGCGTGATCCGCGCGCGGCAGAAGGCGGTGCGCTTCATGAAGGCCAACCCGGACGAGGCGGGCGACATCGTCGCCAGGGCCTACAACCTCGATCGCGACGTCGCGCGCAGCGCCGTGCGCAACCTCACCACCAGCGTGACCAACGGCGTGCCCTATTGGGGCGAAGGCCAGATCCACCAGGAAGGCCTGAAGCGCATGATCGAGGCGCAGAAGGCCGTGGGGGCCATTACCGGCGACGTCGATTACGCGAAGCTCTGGGATACGCGCTTCCTGCCCGACGACCAGAAAGCGATGAAGTAGCACGTCGCCTCCGTGGCCGCGCCCCATGTCGCCCTGCGCGGCGTGCGCAAGGTGTTCGCCGGGCTCGAGGGCGCGGCCGGCGTCGACGCGCTCGGCCCGCTCGACCTCGAGCTCGCACGCGGCGAGTTCTTCGCCGTCGTCGGCCCGTCGGGCTGCGGCAAGTCGACGCTGCTCGAGCTGATCGCGGGGCTCGCGCGCCCGAGCGAGGGCAGCGTCGCCTTCGAGGGCCGGCCGATCGCGGGCGACGTGCCGGACGGCGTCGGCGTGGTGTTCCAGGAGGACGCGTCGCTCCCCTGGCTCGACGTCGCCGCCAACATCGCGTTCGGGCTTCGCCAGTCGGCGCTGCCCGAGGCGGAGAAGCATGCGCGCGTGCGGCGCGCGCTGGACATGATGGGGCTCGCGGATTTCGCCGCCAGCTATCCGGCCCAGCTCTCCGGCGGCATGCGCCAGCGCGTGTGCATCGCGCGCACGCTGGTCACCGAGCCGCGCCTGATCCTGCTCGACGAGCCGTTCGGCGCGCTCGACCAGCAGACGCGCCTGCTGATGGGCGACGAACTTCTGCGCCTGTGGCGAGCGACCGGCGCGACCGTCTTCCTGATCACGCACGCGCTCGACGAGGCGGCGATGCTCGCCGACCGCATCGGCGTCATGTCGTCGCGGCCCGGGCGCTTCCTCGACGTCGTGACCACCGGATGGCCGCGCGAGCGCGACAGCCGCATCGTCGAGCACGCGTCGTTCGGCGCGGTCACCGCCCGCCTCTGGAAGACGCTGCGCGACGAGTCGATGAAGGCGCTGGGCACGCGGGCGGCGACGTGAAGCACCTCGTCCTCTGGCGCGTCCTGGTCGTCGCGGCCGCCCTCGCACTGCTCGAGGCGCTGTGCCTCGCCGGCGCGATCGACCGCATCACGATGCAGCCGCCGCACGACATCGCGCGCGACCTGTGGCGCATGCTCGCCTCGGGACGGATGAACGGCGCGATGCGCAAGACGCTCGGCAACGCCGCGCTCGCGTTCGCCGCCGCGACGTTGGCGGGCGTCGCGTTCGCGGCGTTGCTGCACGGGTTCCGGCAGACGCGAGCGACGCTCGACCCGTTGTTCGCGACCTACTACGCGGTGCCCGTCTTCGCGTTCTATCCGCTCCTGATCGCCGTGTTCGGCCTGGGCGACCTGCCGCAGGTGCTGATCGGCTTCATGCTCGGTGTCGTCGCCGTGATCGTCAACACGCTGAACGGCCTCGACCGCGTGCCGCGCGTGCTGCTCAAGACCGCGCGCGTCAACCGGCTGGGGCGCTTCCAGACGGCACTGTCGATCACGCTGCCCCATGCGGCGCCGCACATCCTGACGGGCGTCAAGCTGGCCGTCGCCTACTCGCTGATCGGCGTCGTCGGCTCCGAGTTCATCATGTCGCGCGGCGGCATCGGCTACGAGATCAGCTTCGCCTACAACAACTTCGACAACGCGACGATGTACCCGCTGATCGTGCTCATCCTCGCGCTGTCGATCGCGGTGAACGCGGCGCTGTCGCGCTGGGAGCAGCGGCTGCGCCTGCGGCGGGGACAGCGATGAGCGGCGTGGACGTCGGTTCGATGGCGGCTGCGGATGCCGGCGCAGGCCGGGGCAGCGGCGCGCGAAACGCGCTGGTGCTGATCGTCTCGCTCCTCGCGCTCTGGCAGGGACTGTACCTGTGGATCGGCGACATCGCGATCGCCTCCCCGCTCGCGACGGCGCGCTATGCGATCGGGCTCGTCGGCCGCGACACGTTCATGCCTCACCTCCGTGAGACGGCCAAGGCGTTCGTCGCGGGCTACGCGCTCGCCGTCGTGCTGGGGCTTGGGATCGGGTTCTGGCTGGGATTCCACCGGCTGTCGGGCGAGGTGCTCGAGCCGATGGTCGTCGCGATCTACTCGCTGCCCAAGGTCACGCTCTACCCGATCCTGCTGCTGGCGTTCGGGCTCGGGATCTCCGCCAAGATCGCGTTCGGGGCGCTGCACGGCATCATCCCGATCATCCTGTTCACGGTCGCGGCGGTCCGCAGCGTGCGGCCGGTGCTCGTCAAGACCGGGCGCGTGCTCAAGCTCACGCCGGTGCAGATGGTGCGGACGATCCTGTTCCCCGCCGCGTTGCCCGAGATCTTCACCGGTCTCCGCGTCGGATTTGCGCTCACGCTGATCGGCGTGCTGCTCGCCGAGATGTTCGCCTCGCAGAGGGGGCTCGGCTACCTCCTGATGAACGGCATCGGCCTGCACAACGTCGAGCTGATCATGGCGATCACGCTCCTGATCGTCGTGTTCGCGGCGTCGGTCAGCACGCTGCTGCTGGCCATCGACCACCGGTTGCACCGGCAGACGTAGGCTTGCGATCGGCGCAACTTCGGCGCCCAGCCCGAGTGGGATCCCGGGCCTGTGGGGCCTCGGCGACGACGGGTCGTCGCCATCATCGTCGGCGATGGGCAAGTCGCCTCCACGCATTGCAGCGACCCGGCGTCGCGTCGGCAACGGAAGCGTGCGGGGTTCGCCGCGCCGGGTGATCAGCCGACGAGGCCCGTCGCCCAGCGCGCGAACGCCTGCCAGACTTCGGTCCCCGAGACCAGGAGGCGCAGCGGCTGCGACACGAGGATGGCGAGACCGCCCCACAGCGTCGCGGGATGCAGCCGTCCGCGCGTGCGGACGTCCCATGCCGCGAGCGCGACGATGAAGAGATCGGTGGCCCCGAAGACTGCGGGCGGACCGAGCGTGGACACGACCGGCCAGCGAGCGATCGCCGCCGTCGTCAGGTTGATGGTGGCGAGCAGCATCAGGCGCTTGTGCGCCTGCGGCTCGCCGCGCTTCGCGATCGCGAGCGCGACCAGGCTGCCGAACAGCATCAGGTCGAAGAACGGCACCGCCAGGAACTGCATCGGCGGCACGGGGACGTCGATGAAGCCGCCGGGTCGCCTGGCGGCAATCAAGGCCGCGTAAACCCCCAGCACCACCATCAGCGCGGCGAGCCCGGCGCCGAACCCACCGGTCCGGCGATGGATGTCGGTGCGGCCCGCGGCGACGAACGACGCCTGCGTGACCAGCAGCACGATCCACGCGGTGAACACCGCCCCGTGTACGTAGAACACGCGCTCGGTCGGCGACGGCCAGTCGGGAAACAGCGGCCGCAGGAAGAAGCTCCGCGCGAAACCCACGAGCACCGTCGCGAGGATCGCGATCGAGATGCCTGTGTAGAAGCGGCGCTCGGATGAGGGCGCGCGATCGGCGAGCGTCGGTGCGTTCATGGATGCCACGCTGAAGGGTTGGCCGCGGCTTGCGAGCACGCTGCGCGATTTTCACGGGGATCTTCGCACGGAGGCAACGGCACCTCTGCGTCCGCGAAGCAATCCGTCAGCCGGGCGATGTCGCAGCCCTCCTCGTCCGACGGCTCGTCGCGGACCGAAAGACGTGAAAATTTCCCACAGATTTCGGACCGGCGGAATGGCATCTTCGTGACCCAGCGTGACACTTGTGTTCCGTTCAGTACCTCGGCATCGATTGCGGCAGCTGGGCGAAATTCATCGCGGCCTTCCCGGCCGCGACCGTCGCGACCGACGACCTCGCGCTCGTGGTCGCCGAGCGCACGCCGACCGAGCCGGCGGCGACCTGGCGAGTCTGGAACGTGAGGTTCGGCAAGCCCGGCAGGTGACTCGCCGGCTTGGGCGAGACCGCGGACCGCGACCGTGATCATCGCGGCTCCGCGGGGTGTGGGAAGACGGGCCCCGCTTCGGCGGGGCTCGTCACGTCCGGGTCCCCGATCGCGTCGCGCCGGGCGTCGCGTCAGTTCGGTTCCTTGCGCAGGAACGTCGCGGCCCGCTGCACCCTCGCGTTCTGCGCTGCCGCACCGTTGGCCGCGGGCGTGGCGAAGACGCGCACGCTGACACCGCGCACAAGCAGCGTGTTGTGCGTCGTCGTGACGTACATCACGTACATGCCGGGCTCCTGCTCGGCGAATCCGTCCGGCCGCTGCTGGCTGATCTCGCCGCGGAAGAACAGGCTCGTGTTGGGCGTCGGGATCAGGTAGTCGACCGCGAAGCTCGCGGGATCGAGTCCCGTCACGGGGCCGCCGTCCTCGTTGGTGACGACGACCGCCACCGCGAGCACCTTGGCGCTGGTGCCCGACGCCTGGCGAAGAAAGCCGGAAAGCGACCACGACGCAGCGTGCGCATCGCCGGCGAGCGCGAGCGACATTGCCGCCACGGCCATGAAGGCCACGCCGGACATTCTGTCCATTTTCGATCTCCCCTGCGAGTCCATGGGTCGCGTTTGCCTGCCCGCTCTCGCGCCGACGTCCCGATTCCCGGGCCGTCGTTCACGCATCCCACGCATCGCGCGACAGGCCGGTCGCGCATCTTAACCGACACGAGCGAGCGCGCCGTGGGCGAACTCGGAGCGCGAGTCGACGACGTTCGCGCTGGCCTGCGCCTACGACGTGTGCCGCGCGAGCGATTCCCCACGCCATGCGGCGCAGTGCGTGACACCCGGTTTCGTTGCAGGTTGTGCTATGCGGTGCTGCCGCACGCGAAACCGCGCTGCAGCTTGTCACGCCTGGCGACAGCAGCCCGAACCGCCGATGCATGCAAAACACTCGTCGTCGAACCGGTGGTCGTGCATGTGGCGACACGCGAAACGTAAGAGACGTCCGACGACGATCCTCGCGCACGCGCGCATCCGCAATCGCGATGCGGATCCGCCAACCGTTTCGTCCGCGCGGGGGGCGGAATGTTGGATGCCGATTGCATGCAATCGCAGGCTGCATCACGTGTCCGTCGGACAGGTCCCCGCTCGGCTATGGGGCTCCCATCGCATCGTCGAGCGCGAACGCGGATCGCCGCCATGCAACGTTCGCGGCTCATACGCAGCGTCACTCCGCGTTGCGCGTGTCGTGGTGACCCGGCGTCGGCGTCCGTTCCCGCTGCATCGCGGCAGACCAGGATCGATGCGGCGTCGTGCCGATAGGGAGCTCGCGCCGCCCCGGAACGCAGCTCTCCGCGCGTCCTGGGGAGGATGTCGGGAAATCTTACGATTTCGCCTACCCCTCACGTTGCCGAAGGGGTTGATGCATACCTAGTGATATGATTTCATTGGAGAAATCGCTGATGGCACACATGATGCTGCGATCAGCGAGCGAAAGTGCGTCCTCAGGGCGACTGCAAAGAGAAAAATGAATCCTCGGCTACCCACGTGGGTCAGGCGATCGGTCGCGGTGCTGGCGTTGATCGTCGCGACGCCCGCGTTCGGCCCTCGCGTGTCTACGGGACCACTCGACCTGGACGGCTTCGTGGACTGGGCGGCGACCCGCGGCATGGACGAGGTCGGCGTGGATCACCTGTTCGACCCGTCGGTGGCGGGGATCGAGGTTGCGTCGCTCGCGACCGAGGGCGCCGACTGGACGATCCAGTCCGTTCAAGCCGAACCCGACGACCCCTCTGCCGACGCGTCTTCGCTGGGGGGCGGCGGATCACGCTCGTCCGCGGCCGCGTCCGGGACATCCGGAGCTTTCGCTTCGGCGCACGGGGCTGCAGGGCTCGCGGCGGCCGGCGATGCTCGCTCTCTCGGCGGAGGACCCGGCTTCGCTTCAGCGCAATCGCCGAACGCGCCGGGGTCTCTCGAAGACTTGGCCGCCATCGACGATTCGCTGGGACCCGCAGGGGGACCGAATGCACGCAACCTGGCCTATGTGTCGGGCCTCCGCTCGACTCCGCCCGTCCATGTCGCCGCCCTCGACCAGCACCACTCCGACTGGACACCGTGGCACCACGGCGTGAACCCGCCCGGCGTGATCGTCAAGGATGGCCTTCCGGGGCCGCTGGGCGGCTTGCCGGGACCGTTCGTGGACGATGAGCCCGACGATCCTCCGATCGGCTTCATCCCGACGGACTTCACATCGACGGACTTCACGCCCACGGACTTCACCCCGCCGGGATTCGCGCCGCCCGAGATCCTTCGCGTGACCTTCGAGGCGAACGCGGTGCCCGAGCCGGGAACGCTCGCGCTCATCGGGCTCGGCCTCGCCGGATTGGCGCTGTTGCGCCGCAAACCGTCGCCGATCCGGCGCCGTCGGCGCTGACGCGGTATTCCCCGGCGCAGGGGACGAAGGGCGACGGTGCGCGCAGGCGTTGCCGAACACGTCCGTCGAGCGTTGCGCGTCCGGATGGAACGCGTTCCGGGCACCGGGCCTTCGCCGACTGGCAGCGCCGTATCGACCACGCCAGCTCGATCCCGCGAGACCGAGTGACGCAGCCGATGCAGGTCATCGACCGTACCGGGTTGCCGGCCGCAGTGGCGTGACGAGCGCGCCTGCGACAATCGTGCGTTCCGCCTTCACGCGTTGGCTCGCGGGCATTCTGGCGAGCCTCGCGAGTTCGTTGCCGTGGGCAGCCGAGCCGATCGGTCCGGCCGATCGGCACACCATCATGCTTCGCATCGCCGAGCATTGGCGCGAGACGCAACGCGCCGATGGCTTCCTGCCGTACGGATTCGACTTCCTGACCGGCCGCGCCACCGATGAGCCGACGAGCCGCGGCTACATCGTCCGCCAGGCCGGCGCCTTCCATGCGTGGGCGAAGTACTACGACACCTCGCGCGACGATCGGTATCGGGAGCCGTTGCGACTCGGCATTGCCGCGCTCGCGCAACGCTCGCTTCCCATAAGAAAGTCAGCGGCGCAGGAGTGGATCGAAGCGACGCGCATCCTTGCGGTGCCGGCAGGACGTCTGACGCTTGCAACGGCACTGCGGAAGTCCGGTCTCCTGTACGAGCCCGCGGGCGCGGGCAAAGTCGTGAGCGCCGACGGGGAATACAGCGGAGCCTGGGCCGGAACCACGGCCCTCGCGCTGCTCGCGGAGTTGACGTACTCGCATGCCTCGGGCGACAACGGCTTCGAGTTGGTCCGCTCGGCGTGGCGCGATGGCCTGCTCGTGCTTCGCATCCCCGGCGGCGGGTTCCGGGAGTCGCCGACGTCCATCGACGAATCCGATTACTTCAACGGCGAGGCGTGGCTCGCCCTCGCCGTCTACGCCCACCT
>DASTCK010000106.1:0-2793 GCA_035711225.1 Casimicrobiaceae bacterium | reverse complement strand
ACCGCGGACGTGGCCTCCTTCGCGGCCTGCACCCCGGTGTTCGGGCCCACGACGATGACCTCGACTCCGGCGTCGAGGAGCTCGCGCATGACGGCGGCGTACCGCTCGTTTCGTCCTTGCGCGTAGCGCGCTTCGACCGCGTAGTCGCGGTCGGGTCGTTGCCCGTGCTCGCTCATGCCCTGCACGAAAGCGTCGAGATAGGGCCGGGCGGACTCGGGGTTGCTGTGAAAGGCAATGCCGACGCGGGCAGGCCGCTTCCGCGGCTGCGCGATGCCCGGGGGCGCGACGACGGCGGCCCCGATGCCGAGAAGCAGCCGCCGCCGCCGCGATGCTCTGGACCGATCCACCATGAAATCAGCCTGGGCCTGGCAACGTCCCGCGCCGAAATCGGGAGAGGACACTACTCCTCGCCCTCGCGTGCCGCAACCGGCGCCGCGAGCGCTTCCCGCACGCGCTCGCCCAGCGCAGCGAGCCGCTCGAAGGGCGGACGCTTCGCGGGCCACGCCAGGCCGACCCCGTCGTCCGCGTGGCGCGGCAGCACGTGCAGGTGGAAGTGCGGCACGGTCTGGAATCCCGCCGGCTCGTTCGCCTGCAGGATCGACACGCCGGCCGCGCCGAATTCCCGCTTGACCGCGCGCGCGACGCGGGCGGCCACGCGAAAGGCCGCGGCGGCCTCGTCGTCCGTGATGCCGTAGATCGTCGCGACGTGCCGGGTCGTGGCGACGATCACGTGGCCATCGTTCACCTGCCCGGCATCCATGAACGCGACGATGGCGGGCTCCCGGTGCACGAACACGGCGGGCAGCTCCCCGGCCACGAGCCGGCAGAAGACGCACTCGCTCATCGGGGGTTCCTCCGCTCCGGCACGCCGAATCCACCGCCCCCGGGCGTGCGCACCACGAACACGTCGCCGGCGCCCATCTCGACCTTGAACGTGGCGCCGTAGTCTTCGCGCGTCCCGTCGGTGCGCTCGACCCAGTTCTCGCCCAGTGCGCCCGGCGACCCGCCCGCGACGCCGAACGGCGCGACGCGCCGGTGGTTCGCGAGCATCACCGCGGTCATCGGCTCGAGGAAGCGCAGACGCCGCTCGCCGCCGTCGCCGCCGCGATGCTTCCCGGCACCCCCGCTGCCGCGGCGGATCGCGTACGACTCGAGGCGCACCGGGAAGCGCCATTCGAGCACCTCCGGGTCGGTGAGGCGCGAGTTGGTCATGTGCGTCTGCACGACGCTCGTGCCGTCGAAATCGGGCCCGGCGCCCGACCCGCCGGAGATCGTCTCGTAGTACTGGTAGGTGTCGTTGCCGAACGTGAGGTTGTTCATCGTGCCCTGCGACGCGGCGAGCACGCCGAGCGCACCGTACAGGCAGTCGGTGATCGCCTGCGAGGTCTCGACGTTGCCGGCGACGACCGCCGCCGGGTAGCGCGGCGCCAGCATCGACCCCTCGGGGATCACGATGGTCAGCGGCTTGAGGCAGCCCGCGTTCATCGGGATCTCGTCGTCCACGAGCGTGCGGAACACGTACAGCACGGCAGCCTTGCACACCGCGGACGGCGCATTGAAGTTGGTCGGCCGCTGCGGCGACGTGCCGGTGAAGTCGATCGTCGCCTCGCGCCTCGCGCGGTCGACGCGGATCGCGACGCGGATCACCGACCCGTCGTCCATCTCGTAGGCGAAGCTGCCGTCCTTGAGCGCCCCGAGCACGCGGCGCACCGACTCCTCGGCGTTGTCCTGCACGTGCTTCATGTAGGCGCGCACGACCGGCAGCGAGAAGTGCGCGACCATCTTCGCGAGCTCCTCGGCGCCCTTCGCGCACGCGGCGACCTGCGCGCGCAGGTCGGCGAGGTTCTGGTCGACGTTGCGCGCCGGGTAGCGGCCCGAGGCCAGGATCGCGCGCGTCTCGTCCTCGAGGAAGCGCCCTCGGGCGACCAGCTGCACGTTGTCGAGGAGCACACCTTCCTCGTCGACGTGCGCGCTGTCCGGCGGCATCGAGCCCGGCGTGATGCCGCCGATGTCGGCGTGGTGGCCGCGGCTCGCCACGAAGAACTCGGGGGCCACGGCTCGGTCACCACGGCCCTCGCCCCGCTCGCGGGGAGAGGGTTGCGGCGAGGGGAGGAACACCGGTGCGATGACGGTGACGTCGGGCAGGTGCGTACCGCCGTTGTACGGCGCATTGAGCACGAACACGTCGCCCGGCGCCATCGTGCCGGCACGGCGGTCGATGATCGTCCTCACGCTCTCGCCCATCGATCCCAGGTGCACGGGCATGTGCGGCGCGTTGGCGATCAGGTTGCCGCCGGCGTCGAAGAGCGCGCACGAGAAGTCGAGCCGCTCCTTGATGTTGACCGACGTGGCCGTGTTCGCGAGCGTCACGCCCATCTGCTCGGCGATCGCCATGAACAGGTTGTTGAACACCTCGAGCAGCACCGGGTCGGCGGTCGTGCCGATCGCGTGCGCGCGTCGTGCCTCCTCGACACGCTCGAGCACGAGGTCGTCGCGCGGCGTGAGCGTTGCGCGCCAGCCCGGCTCGACCACCGTCGTCGCATTCGGCTCCTTGACGATCGCCGGGCCGTCGATCGCGTCGTCCGGCCGCAGGTCCTCGCGCGCGTAGACGGCCGCGTCGCGGTGCCCGCCCGCCGTGTAGACGCGTTGCGTGGCGATGCGCGCGAGCGGGCCCGCGCGCGACGCGAACACCGGGCGGCGGTCCGCCGCCGACTCGGCGCGCCCGATCGCCTCGATGGCGACCGCCTCGACCACCAGCGCCTTGCCCGGCATCAGGAATCCGTACTGCTGGGC
>DASTCK010000105.1:0-15255 GCA_035711225.1 Casimicrobiaceae bacterium | reverse complement strand
CGGTCGGCGTCCCGGGCTTCGCGATCACGGCGGGCGAGCCCTGGGGGTATCGCCATCACGGCTACGCGCCCTATTACCGCCCGTGGGTCTCGGCCTACGTGCCGGCGCCGGTGTATTACGCCCCGCCGCCGCGCGTCTACCGCCCTTACTACGCGCCGACCTATTACCGCCCCTACTATCCGGCGCCGGTCTACCGGCCGCCGGTCGTGTATCGGCCGTATTACTGAACGGCGGCCCTGGGTGATGCGCAGTAGGCCCGGGGCCCCGTCGCGCTTCCCTCTCCCCTGCGGGGGGAGAGGGGGCTTCCCTCCCAACGCGCGCGGTCAGCGCGCGTAGCGGATGCGGTAAATCGCCCCCGCGGAATCGTCGCTCACGAGGAGCGAGCCGTCCGGGGCGACAAGGACGTCCGCCGGGCGTCCCCACGCGCTCTCCCCCTGCAGCCATCCCTCCGCGAAAGTCTCGTACCCCGCCGCGCGGCCCTGCGCGTCGACACGCACGACGCTCACGCGGTAGCCGATCCTGCGACTCCGGTTCCACGAGCCGTGCTCGGCGATGAACGCGCTGCCGCGGTACTCGGCCGGGAACTGCGTCCCCGTGTAGAACCGCATGCCGAGCGGCGCGACGTGGGGACCGAGGTTCTGCTCCGGCGCGACGAACTCGCTGCACGCGTGGCGCATGCCGTAGTCGGGATCGCGGATCGACCCGCCGTGGCAGTAGGGATAGCCGAAGTGCTGACCGGGCTGCGAGACGCGGTTGAGCTCGCAGGGCGGCGCGTCGTCGCCGAGCCAGTCGCGCCCGTTGTCGGTGAACCACAGCTCCTTCGTGCGCGGGTGCCAGTCGAACCCCACGCTGTTGCGCACGCCCCGCGCCACGATCTCGAAGCCGCTGCCGTCCGGGTTCATGCGGCCGATGCTCGCGTAGCGATCGGGATCGGGCTCGCAGATGTTGCACGGCGCGCCGACCGGCACGTACAGCTTGCCGTCGGGGCCGAACGCGATGAACTTGCGGCCGTGGTGCCCGTCGGTCGGGAAACGATCGCTGACGACGGCCGGCGCCGGCGGATCGTCGAGCCGCCGCTCGATGCCGTCGAAGCGCAGGATGCGGCTCACCGCGGAGACGTAGAGCGCGCCGTCGCGGAACGCCACGCCCGCCGGGTCGCGCAGCCCGCGCGCGATCGGCCGCACCACGGGCGACGCGCCGGCCGGGAACGTGACCGCGTGCACGAGGCCGTTCGTGCTGCCCACGAACAGCGTGCCGGCGCTGCCCCAGGCCATCGCCCGCGCCGCGGGGACGCGCGCCACGACCTCGATGCGAAAGCCGTCGGGCAGCCTGATCCGCTCGATCGGCAGCGTCGCCTGGCCGGCCGCGGGGCCGGCCATCGCCGGCGCGAGGGCGAGGGCCACGGCGGCGATCGCAGCGAGGTTGCGGTGCATCGTGACGACCTCCTGGATCGTGCCGGGACGGCGCATGATGGACGCGCCCGGCCAGCGAGACAACCCGGCGGCGCATCCGTTCGCCGGCCGCCGGGGCTCGGCCGCGCGCCGGAATGCTATGCTGGCATCCTGCTCCCGCGCCCTCGCGCCGCGCGATGAACGCTCCCGACCGCACGCTCCACAGCCCCGACCACGACGTGCCGGTCGTCCACGACGCGCGCGAGCTCGTCGCCTGGGGGATGATCCGCACGCTCGTCGGCTTCGACACGACGAGCCGCGACTCGAACCTCGCGCTCATCCACTGGGTACGCGACTACCTCGCCGGCTTCGGCGTCGCCTCGACGCTGACGTTCGACGACGAGCGCCGCAAGGCCAACCTGTTCGCGACGCTGCCCGCGCGAGACGGCAATACGACGACCGGAGGCATCGTGCTGTCCGGACACACGGACGTCGTGCCCGTCGACGGCCAGCCCTGGAGCACCGACCCGTTCGTCGCGACCCAGGTCGGCGACCGCGTGTTCGGCCGCGGCGTGACCGACATGAAGAGCTTCTCGGCCACCGGCCTCGCGCTGGTGCCGCTGTTCGCTTCGCAGGGCCTCGCGAAGCCGCTGCATTTCGCGCTCTCCTACGACGAGGAGGTCGGGTGCATCGGCGTCCGCCGGCTGATCGCCGAGCTGCCCTCGCGGGGCATCGCGCCTGCAGGATGCATCGTCGGCGAGCCGACCGGCATGAAGCTGGTCGTCGCGCACAAGGGCAAGAAGGCGTGGCGTTGCCGCGTGCGCGGCCACGAAGCGCACAGCTCGCTCACGCCGCGCGGCGTCAACGCGGTCGAGATCGCCTGCGAGATCGTTGCGTTCGCGGCGGCGCTGGCCCGGCGCTACCGCGACGCCGGGCGGCGCGACGACGCCTACGACGTGCCCTACACGACCGTCCACGTCGGCACGATCCGCGGCGGCACGGCGCTCAACATCGTCCCGCGCGACTGCGAGTTCGCGTTCGAGGTGCGCCACCTGCCGTTCGACGACCCCGACGCGATCTTCGCCGAGGTGCGCGATTACGCCGAACGCTTCCTGCCCGCGATGCGGGCCGTCGCGCCCGAGACCGGCATCGCGTTCGACGCGGTGTCGACGCTCCCCGGCTTCGACACGCACGACGGGTCGGCCATCACGGCGCTCGGCCACCATCTCGCCGGTTCCGAGGGCGCGGGCAAGGTGTCGTTCGGCACCGAGGCGTCGCTGTTCCACGGCGCCGCGATCCCGACGGTGATCTGCGGCCCCGGCCACATCGAGCAGGCGCACCAGCCGGACGAATGGGTGTCGCTCGAGCAGCTCGCGCGCTGCGAGGCGTTCATGCGCCGTCTGGCCGCACGGCTCGCGGCCGCGTGACGGCCACGCTTCCGCGCGACGGCGTGGACGCCGCGCTGCGCCTTCCCGTGCCGGCGATCGACGTCCCGTTCCCCGACCTCTCGCGCTGGGAGGCGGGCAACACCGGCGTCCCGTTCGCCTGGCGCTTCGCGGCGAACGAAAGCGGCCCGCACGTCGTCGTCCAGGCGCTGACCCATGGCAACGAGGTATGCGGCGCGATCGCCGTCGACCGGCTCCTCGACGAAGGCTTCCGGCCCGCGCGCGGCAGCGTGACGTTCGTGTTCGCGAACGTCGCCGCCTACCGCGCGTTCGATCGCGCCGACCCCTACGCGTCGCGCTGCGTCGACGAGGACTACAACCGGCTGTGGTCGGCCGAGGTGCTCGATGGCCCGCGCCAGAGCCGCGATCTCGCGCGCGCGCGCGAGTTGCGCCCGGTCGTCGACCGCGCGGACGCGCTGCTCGACCTCCACTCGATGACCGATCCCTGCCCGCCGCTCGCGCTCGCGGGCCTGCGCGACAAGGGGCTCGCGCTCGCGCGTGCCGTCGGCGTGCCGCAGCACATCGTGATCGATGCGGGGCACGCCGCGGGACGCCGGCTGCGCGACTACGCGTTCTTCGACGATCCCGCCGACCCTCGCGCGGCGCTCCTGATCGAATGCGGGCAGCACTGGGAGCGCGCGGCGCCCGACGTCGCGCTCGACTGCACGCTGCGTTTCCTCGCGCACTTCGGGCTCCTGTCGCGCGGCGACGCGCGCTCGCGACTCGGCGAGGCGCGCCCGGCGCCGCAGCGCGCGATCGCCGTCACGGACGTCGTCACGATCGCCTCCGGACAGTTCGCGTTCGCGCGTCCGGTGCACGGCCTGATGGTCGTGCCGAAGGCGGGCACGCTGCTCGCGACCGACGCAGGCCGCGAGGTGCGCACGCCGCACGACGAGTGCGTGCTGATCATGCCCACGCGGCGTCCCAAGGTGGGCGAGACCGCCGTGCGGTTGGGCCGGTTCGTCGACTAGTCGCGGCGCGTCGGTGCACCTTCCTGCCCCGCCACGACGGACGGCCGCGGCTCCGGATCCCCGCCTTCGCGGGGCTGACGGTGGCCTGCTATCGAGATGCCGGGAACACCTGCGATCGAAGCGTCCGTCGTTCCAGGAAAGACGGATGGCCACGGCTCCGGATCCCCGCCTTCGCGGGATGACGGTGGCCTGCTGATCGCGGAGGCGGGAACCCGGCATCGTCGATCACCCACGTCGTTTCGCGGCGAGCGTGCGCGCCGCGTCCTGCAGGCGCATGCCGACGACGAGCCCGCGCGCCGCCGCCGCGCGATTGACGCGCGAGAGCACGCCGGTCTCCCACATCGACTGCGCGTCGCCGATTCGCGCGCTTTCGTGGGCGACCGTCGCCGCGGCGAGGCCGCGGGCGTCGAGCACGGGCAGGCGCGACCAGCCGGCGCCGTCGCGGCCGCCCCCCGCGTCGTGGAAGAACGCTCCGGCGGCGTCGACCGGCAGCGCGCTCGCCGGGTCGCCGCCGTGCAGGCCGCCGTGCGAGCCGATCACGAGCACCGTTCCGGCGTCGGCCGCCACGACGCCACCGATCGAATCGAGCCCGGCGATGGTCGCCGCGTCGCCGCTGCCCGCGACGAGCACGGCGCGCGATTCGCGCGTCGGCGCCAGGGTCGCCGTGGGCTGCGGCGCGTCGAGCAAGCGCTCGACGGCGTCGCGGCAGCCCATGCCGGGGGTGACGCCGAGGCGCGACGCGCCGGCATTGGCGAACGCGACGACGCCATGCTCCAGCGTGTCCGACGCGACCGCGATGCGCGCCGACGTGTGCGCGACGGCGGCGGCCGCCATGCCGACGCGGTCCAGTGCGCGCACGCCCGCGATGCCGGCCTCGTCGCACCCGCGGCCGGCGTCGTTGAAGATCGCCGCGCGGACGGCCGCCGCGGACGCGTAGTGCGCGGCGATCAGGCCGCCGTGCGAGCCGGTGACCAGCACCGCGCCGCGTGCGTTCGACGGCAAGGCCGTCACGCTGTCGGCGACGACGACCGGCGCCGTCATCGCGCGCTTCGTGCCGCCCGCGACGACTCGACTACGCGCTCCGCCGCAGCGACCAGCTCGGCACCGATCGGCGGCACGCGCAGGGTTCGAACCGACGCCGCGGCGGCGGCGAACGCCTCGTGCCCCGCGCGCGTCAGCTTCGCCTCGCCCATGCCCTGCGCGACCAGCTCGCGCTCGGCGGCGTCCTCGCGCGCCGGTGCGTTCGCGCTCGCGGCCGTGCGTCGCGCGGTGTCGAGCGCCGTGCGCCGCTGCGCGTCGGTCCACGCGTCCCACACCGGCCGGCGCACCGCGAACACCATCGCATCGCCGAACGCGCCCCAGCGCAGCAGCTGGCGATAGCCGTTGGCGGGCATGCGTGCCGCGACGAAGCTCGTCGCGAGCCCTTCCTGGCCGTCGAGCCGCCCGGCCGCCAGCGCGTCCTGCGCCTGCTGGAAGCTCATCGCCGCGGGAAGCGCGCCGATCGCGGCGAGCGTGTCGACGACGAGGGGCCCGCCGGTCGCGCGCACGCGGAGCCCGGCGAGATCGGCGGGTGCGCGGACGGCGCGCGCCGTCGTGGCCAGCGAACGGTGGCCGAGAGGCGCGAACGCGAGCAGCACGACGCCGTCGGCCTCGGCGCGCCGCATCAATTCGCCGGCGACCTCGGGCGAGGCGACCAGCGCGGCGAGATCCTCGGGCTCGGGCGCGATCCAGGGCAGCGCGTACACGGCGAGCCCGGGCATCTGCGCCGACCACGCGAGTGCCGATCCCACGGCGAGATCGGCCGCACCGTCGCGCAACGCGAAAAACTCCCGTGCCGGATCCCGGTTCGACAGCGACGCTCCGGGGTGGAGCTTCGCGTCGATGCGCCCGTCGCCCGCCGCGGCCATCGCGTCGCCCCACGCCTTGGCGGCCGCGCCGAGAGGAAACGCGGGCGCGACGGCAACGGACAGCTTGAGCTCCTGCGAGGAAGGCTGCTGCGCGCTCGCCGAGCCGGCGAGCGCCAGGATCGCGACGAGCGCGAAGCGCAGGAACTGCGCGTGGCGTAGCCAGGCCAGCGGCACGTATCGAGTCTAGCAGCGGTCGATCCGTCCGTCGGACCGGGCTTTCGGCTCAGGGTTCCCGCGCCATGCCGGTAGCGTTCGTCGCCTCCACGCGAGTCAGTCGAGCGGCGCGCGCCGCTCGGCCGGGACTTCGCGCCAGTAGCGCGCCCACGCGATGCGCGAGCGCTCGACGTTGTCGATGCGCGCCGGCCCCGCGTCGAATGCGATCGCGCCGTCGAGATCGGTGCGCAATGTCGCGGCGCCTCGCGCGACGTAGCGCGCGACCACTTCGGGGCGAGGGTGGCCGAAGCGGTTGCGGTAGCCTGGCGTGAAGATCGCGATGGCCGGATCGACCGCGGACACGAACGCGACGGTCGACGAGGTGCGGCTGCCGTGGTGAGGGACGAGAACGACGTCGGCCGCGAGGTCGTCGCGGCGTTCGCGCAGCAGCAGCGCCTCGCTGCGGGCTTCGATGTCGCCGGTCAGCAGCACGCGCGCGTTGCCGGCCACGACCCGCAGCACGCACGAGCGATCGTTGGTCTTCGCGCGGGCGTCGTCGTAGAACGCCGGCGTCGGATGGAGCACGCTGAACGCCACGCCGTCCCATTGCCAGCGCTGGCCCGCCTCGCACCGACTCGAGGGGGTCGTGCGATCCGACAGCAGCGCGTGGTCGTCCGGCAGCGACGACAGCAGCCGGTCCACGGGCAACGCGGCGAGGAGCGACGCCGCGCCGCCGGCGTGGTCGAGGTCCTGGTGACTGACCACGAGGAGGTCGAGGCGCTCGAGACCCTCGCGACGCAGGAACGGCGCGAGGATCCGTCCGCCGGCGTCGGCTGCGGCGTGCCAGCGCGGGCCGGTGTCGTAGACGAGCGCGTGCGCCTGCGTGCGCACGACCACGGCAAGCCCCTGCCCCACGTCGAGCGCCGTGATGCGCGCCGTGCCGAACGGCGGGACGGCCGGCGTCGCGACGAACAGCGGCAGAAGCCAGACCGCGCCGAGCGGTCGGCCCGGGACCCCGCGCGGGGCCAGCAGCCACGCGACGCCGGCGGCGGCCGCGACGAGCGTCCACGCGAGCGGCGCGTGCTGCGCCCACGCGGACGCGGGCGCGCCCGCGAAACCTGTCAGCACGCGCATCAGCGGCGCGAGCAGCGCGTGCGCCGCAACGAAGCACAGGTCGCCGGGCACGACGATGCCCGCGACCGCGAGTGGCGCCACGGCGAGCGTGACGAGCGGAATCGCGATCGCGTTCGCGAGCGGGGAGACGATCGACACCTGCCCGAACAGCACGAGCGTGAACGGGACCAGTCCGACCGTCACCGCCCACTGGGTGCGCGCGCCCTCTGCGCACGCCGCCGCGAGCCGGTCGCCCCAGCGCGAGCGGCGCGGCGCAGCCACCCGCCCCGCCGATGCGCCGATCAGCACCGCGACCGCCCCGAACGAGAGCCAGCATCCCGGCGAAAGCACCGCCCACGGGTCCATGGCCAGCACGGCCGCGAGCGCCCACAGCCACAGCACGCCCGCCTGCGTCCGCCGCGAGGCGACGAGGCCCGCCGCGCCGGTGGCGAGCATCGTGAAGGTGCGCAGCGCCGGTACCTCGGCGCCCGCGAGCAGCGTGTAGGCGCCCGCCGCGACGACGCCCGCGATCGCCCCCGCGCTGCGCGCCGGCAGCGCGTCGGTGAGCCGCACCGACTGGCGCGCGAGGAGCGTGGCGAGCCCCGCGGCGAGCGCCGCCAGCGCGGTCACGTGCAGGCCGGAGATGCTCACGAGGTGGCCGACGCCGGTACGGTTGAACACGGTCCACTGCGCATCGGGGATCGCGCGCTGGTCGCCGACCGCGAGCGCCGCGACCACGCCGGCGTACGGCGCGCCGGGGAGCGCTGCCGCGATACGCTCGCGCACCCGCTCGCGGACGCGCTGCACGTGGTCGAGAAAGCGGCCCGCGAACGGGTCGAGGCGGACGTTGTCGTCCGAGGCGCGCACGTAGCCGGTCGCGCGCAGGTTGCGCTCCAGGAGCCACGCCTCGAGGTCGAAGCCGCCGGGGTTCGCGTACCCGTGCGGGCGCCTGAGGCGCACGGTCAGGCGCCAGCGCTCGCCGGCGCGCACCGACGGCGCGTCGGCCTCGCTGCCGTCGCGCGACACCTCCGCGTTCCACGCGAGCGACACGCGCCGCGGCACCACGGCATCGCGGGTCTCGACGCGCTCGACGGCGAGCGCGAAGCGCACGCCGCGCTCGGTAGGGTCGGGCAAGTCGTCGACGATGCCGACGACCGCGAGGTCGACGCCTTCCCACGCGCGCGGCAACGCGTCGGCCATCCGCACGGCCGCACGCCAGGCCGCGTAGCCGAAGCCCGCGCTCGACGACGCCAGCGCGACCAGCGCGATGAGCGCGAGCGAGCGACGCCTCCCCGCGCTGCCACCGTGCGCCGACGTGCGCCCGCGACACCCGAAGGCCGCCAGCGCGCCGATCCCGCATCCCGCCGCGAGCCACGCCGCCGGCCACGGAGGAAGGCTCGCCTGCGCCTGCAGCCAGGCGACGCCCGCGGCGAACGCCGCGAGCGCGATGCACGTGACGCTCGCAGGCGGCGCGGGGGCCGGTGCGCTCATCGCGGCATGGTGCCGCGACGATCGGATCGAGCGCCTTCGGCCGTCGGGCCGAGGGCGTCAGTCCCGCTCGAGGAACGCGCGCACGATCTCGATCTGCGCCGCGGGCACCAGCGTCGGCGCATGGCCCACGCCCTGGAGCGTGACGAGTTGCGCCCGCGGGCCGCGCCCGGTCATCTGCGCCGCGACGTCGGCCGGAAGGAGGTCGGAGCGCTCGCCGCGCAGCACCAGCGTCGGCACGCGGATCGCGTCCCACGTGCTCCACAGGTTGACGTCGCCGGGCACCGCCAGCGCGGCGCGGAACGGCACGCCGATCGCCGGGTCGTAGTGGAGCGTCCACGTGCCGTCGCCCCGCGGGACCAGGACGTTGTCGACGAGGAAGTCCCACTCGGCGTCGCTGTGCGGGCCGAACGGCTCGCTGATCGTGCGGATCGCCGTGTGAGCCGCCTCGTAGGACGCGAACACCGTCGTCACGCCCACGTAGCCCGCGATGCGCTCGAGCGCGGCGCGCGCGAGCACCGGACCCGCGTCGCTGATCACGAAGCGCCGGATCGGCGTGCGGTCCATCGCTGCCAGCACCATTCCCATCAGCGCCCCGAGCGAGATCCCGACCCAGTCGACCTGCTCGACGTCCAGGCGCGCGAGCAGCGTGACCGCGTCGGCGACGTAGGTCGGCACCTGGTAGAGCATCGGGTCGGCGAGCCGGTCGCTCGCGCCGCGTCCCGGCATGTCGGGCGCGATGACGCGCCAGCGGTCGCCGAGCGCGCGCGCGAGCGGGCCGAAGTCGCGGCCGTTGCGCGTCAGCGCATGCGCGCAGACGACGACGCGCGGGTTGTCGCGCTCGCCCCACTCGCGATAGGCGATGCGGTGCAGCGCACCGCCCGCGAGCGCCATCACGTGGCCGTCGCGCGAGCCGTCGTCGTTCATTGCGTTCCGGCGGCGCGCGGCGGCAGCACCATCTGCGTGCAGCGGAAGAGCGCGATCGTCGCGCCGTCCGCCTTGCGCGTGACCGTCGCGTCCCACACCTGCGTCGCACGGCCGAGGTGCGCGGCGCGCGCCGTGCAGGCGATCGTGCCCTCGCGCGCCGTCGACAGGAAGTTGCACTTGAGCTCGATCGTCGTGAAGTTGTGGTTGTCGTCGGGGAGGTGCGCGAGGCAGCCGAATCCGCTCGCGGTGTCGGCGAGCGCGATCACCGTCGCCGCGTGAAGATAGCCGTTGGGCGCGAGCAGCTCGGGCCGGATGTCGAGCTCGGCGTCGAGGCTTCCGCGCTCGAGCGCGAGGACACGGAACCCGACGAGGCCGGGCAGCCGGCCGTCGCCGCGGTGCTTGAGCTTCTCGAGCGCGCGTGCCCAGTGCGCTGCGTCGTTCATGCGACCCTCCTTCCGTGAGCGCCGAGGATAACCCAGCCGTGCGAGCGCTCCGGTCGGGGGTCGGAGCCCTTGCCCTTTCGCCGGAGGACGATGGGCGTCACGGCGGCGAGCGCCGCGCGCGAAGCGGTCAGGTGTAGGCGAGCAGGCGCCCGCAGGCGATCACGCCGAGCCACAGCAGGATCGACGCGACCGCGGCGACGCGGACGCGCGCCGGGGGGCCGGTGCCGGTGTCCCACGCCGCGGCCGCCTGCATCGCCCCGACGTGCAGGAGCGCGGCGTTGACGCCCGCCGCGAGGATCAGGCCCATCTTCAGCATGAACACGGGATTGGTCAGATAGTCCGCGGCGTGTGCCGTGAACATCGTGAGGCCCGAGAGCACCGCGAGCCCGAACGCGCCGAGCGTCCATGGGAGCGTATGCGCCGCGAGGCGCGACAGCGGCACGCGGCGCGACAGGCCCGCGAGGCGCAGGTCGAGCACGACGATCGAGCCGACGACGATCGCGAACGCCGCGATGTGGATCGTCTCGACGATCGGGAACGCCCACAGCGACTCGCGCATCATCCGCGCGAAGCCGGTCGCCTCGACCGCGTGCGCGGGGGTCATGGGGTGGGGTCAGACTCCATTCCGACCCCGGACGCAGTCGGGGGTCGACATGGGGTCCGACCCCGGTTTACCCGGGGCGGCCATGCCCTACCGCAGCTCGACCGTGCGCCCGCCGATCGTGATGCGCTCGGCGCGCATCTCGTCGGGCTTGTGGCGGTTGGGGTAGCCGACGAGCGTGACGGTTGCGCCGCGCACGAGCTCGGCGCGCGGCAGGCCGCGGTTCTCCATGCGCGACGGTGGCGCGAGCACGGCGACCCACGGCTTGCCGTCGACGCGCAGCTTGACGAAGCCGTGCGGGTGCTCGTAGCCCGCCTCGTCGATCGTTCCGGTGAGCGTGAGGGTGTGCGTGCTGTCGTACTCGCTCCACCCATGGTGCGCGAGCGCGGCCGATGCGGCCAGCGCGAGGATCGTGACGACAGATCGCAGGATCATCGAGGCTCCCGGATGAAAGTGTCGCGCGCCGGATTCATGTCGCCGGCGCGTCGTCGATTCCGCGGCGTATGCGTCGCAACGCGAGCCACAGGCCGAGCGCGATCAGAGGGATCGCGACCGCGACCGCGACGTCCGCGTCGACCGGGACGCCGAGCGACTTCGCGGCCTTCGCGAGGTAGCCGGTCAGTCCGGCGGCGTAGTAGGTGATCGCCGCGATCGAGAGCCCCTCGACCGTCTGCTGCAGCCGCAGCTGCAGGCGCGCGCGCCGGTTCATCGATTCGAGCAGCGACTGGTTCTGGCGCTCGAGCGCGACCTCGACCTTCGTTCGCAGCAGCTGGCCGGCGCGCGCGATCCGCGCCGAGAGCTCCTCCTGGCGCCGCGCCGCCGAGGTGCAGGTCGCCATGGCCGGCGCGAGCCGCCGCACCATGAACTCCTCGAGCGTCTGGACGCCCGGAAGGCGCTCCTCGCGAAGCTCCGCGATGCGCTGCACGACGAGCCCGTGGTAAGCCTGAGCGGCCCCGAAGCGGAATCGCGTCGCCGCGTCGCGCTCCTCGACCTCCGCCGCGAGGTGCATCAGGTCGTCGAGCAGCGCGCCCTCGTCGGACGGCCGCATCGCGACCATCCGCTCGGTGATGGACACGAGCCGGCGCTCGGCGTCGCCCAGCGCCGCCGACGATTCGCGCGCGACCGGGAACGCGAGCAGCGCCATCATCCGGTAGGTCTCGATCTCGAGCAGCCGCTGCACGAGCCGGCCCGCCTGGCGCCCCGTGAGCGAGACGTCGAACACGACGAAGCGCGTGCAGCCCTCCTCGTCCATCCGGAAGTCCGTGAGCGCGATAGCCGAGCCGTCGGAGACGCGTGCACCGACGACCGTCGCATCGCCGAAGCCGGCGCTCGCGGCGTCGACGGCGCCGGCGCCGCCCTGGCGCACGTCGACCTCGGCGTACACGATCGTCGCCCCCGGCAGGCTCGCGCGCCACACGGCGGGCACCGCATCGAGCGCGCGCACGTCGCCGCTGTCATCGCCGCCCACCGCGCGAAAGACCGTGATGCCGGAGAACTCGGTGTGCCGCTCCCACTTCAGCCGGAACTCGCCGCAGTCCATCCACAGGTACCCCGATGCGAACGAGGGCTCGGGCAGGCCGTGCTGCGACGCCAGCGTCGCGAGCGCCGCTTCCTCGGCGGCGCGGGCGCCGGGCGGGATGCGCAACGCCAGGTGCGCGATCCGTTCCGGCGTGAACAGCCGCGCCGGCGGGCGCGCGTGGATCTCGTCGTGCAGGGCCCGCCGCTCCGGGTCGTCGTGGGGACGTGCGCGCATCGGCGCCATGGTAGCGCGCGAACGCTCGCCGTCGAACGCGCGGGAGGCCGTCACGCTGGCGCCCGGCACCCGGCCGTCCCGGACGCCGGTCGGGCCGGTCAGAGCCGCTGCTCGACCCAGCCGCGCACCGACTTGAGCGCCGCCGGCAGCGCGGCGGGATCGGTTCCGCCGGCCTGCGCCATGTCGGGGCGCCCGCCGCCCTTGCCGCCGACCTGCGTGGCGACGTGGTTGACGAGCTCGCCCGCCTTCACCCTCGCGGTCAGGTCGCCGGTGACGCCGGCGATCAGCGTCACCTTGCCGTCGGCGATGCTCCCGAGCACGATCGCGGCGCTCTTGAGCTTGTCCTTGAGCTTGTCGACGGTCTCGCGCAGCGACTTCGCGTCGGCGCCGTCGATCGACGCGGCCACCACCTTGACGCCGCCCACGTCGGCCGCGCCGCCCGCGAGGTCGTCGCCCGCCGAGCTGGCCGCCTTCGCCTTGAGCTTCGCCAGCTCGCGCTCCGCCGCCTTCGCCTGCTCCTGCAGCTGCGCGATGCGCGACTCCAGCTCGCCGACGGGCGCCTTCAGCGCGGAGGCGACACCCGCGAGCGCGCGCTCCTGCGCCTGCACCCACGCGAGCGCGCCCTTGCCCGTGGTGGCCTCGATGCGCCGGACGCCCGCCGCGACGCCGCCCTCGCCGGTCACCTTGAACATCCCGATGTCGCCGGTGCGTGCGACGTGCGTGCCGCCGCACAGCTCGCGCGAGCTGCCGATGTCGAGCACGCGCACGTCGTCGCCGTACTTCTCGCCGAACAGCATCATCGCGCCGAGCTTCTGCGCCTCGCCGATGGGCATCGTCCGCGCGTGCGTCGGATGGTTGTCGAGGATCTCGGCGTTGACGAGCGCCTCGACGCGCGCGATCTCGTCGTCGGTGAGCGGCGCGTGGTGCGCGAAGTCGAAGCGCGTGCGCTCCGCGTCGACCAGCGATCCCTTCTGCTGCACGTGCGGGCCCAGGACCTCGCGCAGCGCCTTGTGCATCAGGTGCGTGGCCGAGTGGTTGCGCATCGTGCGCCCGCGCGCCTCGTGGTCGACGTTCGCGGCGACGCGGTCGCCGACGCGGAGCTCGCCGGTCCTCAACTCGCCGACGTGACCCACGACGTCGGGCTGGATCTTCTGCGTGTCCTCGACCGAGAACAGCGTCAGGCACACGCCCGCCTTCGACAGCTCGCCGCGGTCGCCGACCTGGCCCCCGGACTCGGCGTAGAACGGCGTGCGCGAGAGCACGACGATGCCGCGCTCGCCGGTGGCGAGCGACTCGACCTTCGCGCCGTCGCGGTAGAGCGCGACCACGTCGGCTTCCTCGGAAAGCGTGTCGTAGCCGTCGAAGCGCGTCCTCGGCCCGTCGTAGGCGAGCGACTCGCCCGCCTTGAACTGCGATGCGGCGCGGGCGCGCTCGCGCTGCGCCTCCATCGCGCGGTCGAACGCCGGCTCGTCGACGGACAGGTCGTGGCCGCGCAGCACGTCCGCGGTCAGGTCGAACGGGAAGCCGTAGGTGTCGTAGAGCGTGAACGCGGTCGTGCCGTCGAGCACCGTTCCGCCGGACTTGCGCAGCGACGCGATCGCGTCGTCGAGGATCGCCATGCCGTTGTCGATCGTCTCGCCGAAGCGCTCCTCCTCGGTCTTCAGCACCTGCGCGACGCGCGCCTTCTCGCGGCGCAGCTCCGGGTAGGCGTCGCCCATCAGCCGGTCGAGGTCGTCGACGAGCCGGTGGAAGAACGGCTGCTTCTGGCCGAGCTGGTAGCCGTGCCGGATCGCGCGGCGGATGATCCGGCGCAGCACGTAGCCGCGGCCCTCGTTGCCGGGGATCACGCCGTCGACGACGAGGAACGCGCACGCGCGGATGTGGTCGGCGATCACGCGCAGGCTCGGCGACAGCAGGTCCTTCGCGCCGGTCTCGCGCACGGCCGCGCGGACGAGGTCGACGAAGAGGTCGATCTCGTAGTTCGAGTGCACGTGCTGCAGCACGGCGGTGAGGCGCTCGAGGCCCATGCCGGTGTCGACGCAGGGCTTGGGCAGCGGCGAGAGCGTGCCCTGCCCGTCGCGGTTGTACTGCATGAACACCAGGTTCCAGATCTCGATGTAACGGTCGCCCTCGGCCTCGGGCGAGCCCGGCGGGCCGCCCCACACGTGCGGACCGTGGTCGTAGAAGATCTCGGAGCACGGGCCGCAGGGGCCGGTGTCCGCCATCTGCCAGAAGTTGTCCGACGCGTACTTCGCGCCCTTGTTGTCGCCGATGCGCACGATGCGCTCGCGCGGCACGCCGATCTCGTTCGCCCACACGTCGTGCGCCTCGTCGTCGTCGACGTAGACGGTGACCCAGAGCTTCTCGGCGGGCAGCCCGTAGACGACCGTCAGGAGCTCCCAGGCATAGCGGATCGCGTCGCGCTTGAAATAGTCGCCGAAGCTGAAGTTGCCCAGCATCTCGAAGAACGTGTGGTGACGGGCCGTGTAGCCCACGTTCTCGAGGTCGTTGTGCTTGCCGCCGGCCCGCACGCAGCGCTGCGCCGTCGTGGCGCGGACGTAGGGACGCTTCTCGTGGCCGAGGAAGACGTCCTTGAACTGCACCATGCCCGAGTTGGTGAACAGGAGCGTCGGGTCGTTGCCGGGCACCAGCGACGAGCTCGGCACGTGCGCGTGCCCCTTCGACACGAAATAGTCGATGAAGCGCTTGCGGATCTCGGCGGCGGTCATGCGGGGTCCACGTCGGGCGCGGCGGGCGGGTCGCCGGTTTCGCGCCGGGAAATCAAAGCGTTAGATTGTACCTGCCGGAGGGGGCGGCCGGTAGGCGGCAGGGGTCGACGGAGGCGATGGGCGTGGGCGACGGGTAGGCGATAGGCGATGGGCGATAGGCGATAGGAAAGCGAGCTCCGCTCCCGTCCACCTTTCCGCGGCCATGGTCGCGTGCGGACCGTCGCCCGTCACCCATCACCCATCGCCTATCGCCTATCGCCTATCGCCTATCGCCTATCGCCTATCGCCTATCGCCTATCGCCTATCGCCTATCGCCTATCGCCTATCGCCCATC
>DASTCK010000104.1:0-2114 GCA_035711225.1 Casimicrobiaceae bacterium | reverse complement strand
TGGTCCGGCACAAGGTCGACGCGGTCATCGCGACCAACACGACGCTTTCACGCGATGCGGTCAAAGGTCGCAGCCACGCCGACGAGGCCGGCGGGCTGTCGGGCCGCCCGCTGCGCGCACAGGCGACCGCGGTCGTCGCCCGCATCGCCAAGGCGCTCGACGGCGCGCTCCCCGTAATCGGTGTCGGCGGCATCATGAGCGGCGCCGACGCCAAGGAGAAGATCGACGCCGGCGCGACGCTCGTGCAGCTCTACACGGGACTCGTCTATCGCGGCCCCGAGCTCGTCGTCGAGTGCGCGAAAGCCCTTGCCGGAGGGTAGGCGCCGCGGCGCACGGTCGATGACCGGACCAGCAGCGCAAGAGCGGCGTTACGTGCGTTCGGCCTCGGGATTCGCGCCCGCATCACGCGCACCGGCCGGCTCCCAGCGAAATCCGGCGGCCTCGATGCCCGCGACGATCTCGGCGAGCGCGGCGTCGGCGGCGGCGATCTCGCCGCGCACGCCGAGCTCGAGCCGGCGGCGCCCTTCCGGCAGCATCGTCGGCAAGCTGAAGAGCTTGAGCTGCGGATACCGCGCGACGCATTGGTTCATCAGCGGCAACAGCTGACCTTCGCCGGCGCCGAATACGACAATCGCGCGCTCTCCGGTGCCGGGCGCCGCGAGCGCCGGGTAGCGCGTCGCGAGCACCCAGTCGAGCATCGGCCACGCCATTTGCGGGAAGCCGGGGAAGAAGTGGTGATCTCGTACGGAAAACGATGCGACGCGATTGATCGGATTCGGAATGATCGTCGCGCCTTCCGGAAACTCCGCCATCAGCACGCGATGCGGATAGGTCTGGACGCCGAATTGCGCTTCGAGCGCCGCGACCGCCTCGGGGTGGCGTGCGAGCGGCACCCCGAGCGCGGCGGCCGCAGCCTGCCGCGTGTGGTCGTCCGGCGTCGCGCCGACGCCGCCGAAGCTGAATACGATATCGCCGGAGGCGAAAGTGTCGCGAAGCGCATGCGTCAGCGCGTCGCGATCGTCGCCTTCGTAGCGCGCCCAGGCCGGGGCGAGCCCGCGTTCGCCGAGCGTCGCGACGACGTGCGCGAAGTGGCGGTCCTGGCGCTTGCCCGAAAGGATCTCGTCGCCGATGACGAGCACGCCGATGGGGGTCGTCGTTGCGTCAGCCATGCGCGGATCGCGGAAAGGCGCGTCCCAGGCGCGGACGCCCAAACTCCCAAGGGCCGCGCTTAAGAAGCAACAGGCTCCGGAACTTTGTCGGCAAACGACGCCATCACACTGTTGAACGCGCGGTCGATCAGCGGCTCCGCCTCGACTAGGCGCGCGCGATCTTCACGGAAACGAACGGCAAGTTCTTCCGCGTTCATCGAGAGCGCCTTGAGCCCTTGCCGGTTCGTGAACAAATAGGTGCCGCGCAACGGGCTGATCCAGGCGAGCTTCGCGAACGCGAGCTGGCCGTCGTCCGCCTCGAACTCGATCCACATGCCGCGTTCAAGGCTCTGCGCGATCTCGAGGAACTGGTCTTCGACGACCTCGGTCTCCTCCTCGATCGGAGCGGGCTCGGCCTGCGTCATAGCGGCGGCCAGCTCTTCGGCCTTCGCGGCCTCTTCTTCGTCGCCGGCGGCACGCGCTTGCTCTGCCTCGGCCTTTGCCTGTTCGACGACAGCTGCCGTTGCGAGCGCGTCGGAACCGCTATTCGGCTTCACCGATGCTGCATGCGCCTCGACGAGGTTCGACATAAAGCGCTCGCGCACGTCGCTCGCCACCGCGACATCGAATAGGGCCGAAGATAGCCGCTTGATCAGTGATGGCAGTAGCGCCACCAGATGCTTGCGGTCATCCTTCGTGCGCTTTGGCTGCACACTCCAGACGAGGTCCTCAAGCATCCCGACGCTCTGCTCCCACGCGTCGCTCTCCTCGCCGTGCTTCAGGTATATCCCCTCGAGCGTCGGTGTCCACTGTTCGCGCAGGAACGTCGCGAGGAAGTTCGGCACCGGATACATTTGGATGCGGCGCTCGACCTCGGCTGTCGCGACCGCGCTCGCCATCTCGCGGCGGTCGGTCTGGTTAATCTCCTCGGCCGTCGATTGGATGTTCGCCTCGGCGACCTTTTCC
>DASTCK010000103.1:0-13472 GCA_035711225.1 Casimicrobiaceae bacterium | reverse complement strand
GAGCGCTCGATCTCGGCCACCGGGACCACCGGCATGAACCGCGCGGCCGAGGCCGCGGCGGCGGGCGCGGAAACGATCTCCTCCGCCGGCATCTGCCGCACCGCGATGGCGACCAGCCCGATCGACGCGGCCAGCGCGAGCGGCCAGGCGAGCCAGCGCTCGACGAGGCGCGGCGCGGACGCCGGCCGTGCGCGCCTGCGCGCCGCGCGGGCGATCGCCGCGGCGATGGCGGCGTCGACCGCGGGCGGCGGCTCGATCGTGGCGACGTCGGCCTTGAGCGCGGCCAGCCGGTCGTCGAGCGTGCCGGGGATGTCGTGGCGGGGGTCCATGGGGGATCGGCCGGTCAGGCCGCCGAGTGGCGGGCGCCCGTCGTCTCGGCATCGAGCGCGAGGCATCGGGCGAGAAGGGCGCGCGCGCGGAACAGCCGCGAGCGCACCGTGTTGAGCTCGAGGCCGCAGATGCCGGCGACCTCGGCGTAGGAGCGTTCGGCGAGCTCGACCAGCACGAGCACGTCGCGGTAATGCGGCGGCAGCGCGGCGATCGCGCGTCGCAGCGACTCGATCTCGGCGCGCGCGATGAGCGCCGTCTCCGGCGTGCCCGGCTCGTGCGGCGCCAGGGCGTCCGCGTCGTCTCCGTCGGCGAACTCGCGCGTTCCGGTGCGCCGCCGCACGAAGTTGCGCGCGATGCCGAGGAGCCACGGCGACAGCGGGCCGCGCGCGGCGTCGTAATCGGCGGCACGCGTGAGCAGGTGGACGAACACGTCCTGCGTGACGTCGGCGGCGACCGCGGGTGAGCCGGACCAGAGCATGGCGAAGCGGTAGACGATTCCCTTGTGACGCCGATAGAGCGGGTCGAGCGCGCCCGGATCCCCGCAGGCCAGGCGGGCCGCCAGCACCGCGTCCGAGGCCTCGGTGCGCTCGGACAGGGCGGCTGGGGGGTGCGGCACCGGGTCGTCCATGGCAGGGGTCGGCCTATATTCGCGCGGGACGCCGGAAAGTTACCGGGGGCGACGGCTCGCGCCGGGTGTCGGCCCTTCGCGCGCCGTGCCGACGGCTCGTCGTGCCGCGCTCGCGCCGGGCCCGGAAGACGCCCGACCCTGCGCGCCGTCCGCCCGGCCCGAGCGTGCCCGATGATCGCGCCCGCCGCCAAGGGCCGCCCCCGCTGGACCGCGTCGAGGACCCTCCGATCGAGGTGTTCGCATGGGCGCGGCGGAATTGCCGTCGCCGCTGCGCGACCTGGGCTACGCGATCCGGTTCAACCCGCGCCCGCGACGGCGGCCACGATCCTGGCGCTGGCGTTCACGCCGCCGCTCGCGCGGCCGCGAGTCGCGTGGTCGAACGTCGTCGCGAACGGCATCGGCTTGGTGACCCACGCGGCGTTCGCGATCGCCGAGCGCATCACGGGCAAGCGCCACGAAGGTGCAGCGTCCACCGCGGCAGCATCGTCAAGCTGAGGCAGGGCGGCCACCACGCGAGAACTCGCCCGGCCGGGTGTCGATCACGCTCGAGCGACGTCCCGGGAAAGTCGCCGTGTCGCGGGCGTTCGCACAGCTTTCCCGCCTATTGTCGTCGCACCCGTGCTCGCGGGACGTCCGGTCGGCACATCGTGCGGCGGGCGCCGAGGTTGGCGCGCGCGGCGCGCTGGCAGACAATGGGGCCGATGCGTCACGACCACGCCCCGTCACGCAAGCCCGGCCCTGCGCGGCGCCCCGCGCACGACCATGCGCACGCCCACGACCACGATCACCGCCCGTCGGCCACGCACGCCGGGGCGCGGGGGGCGCTCGTCGTCGCGCTGCTGCTGACCGGCGGGTACGCGGCGGTCGAGGCGTTCGCCGGCTGGTGGTCCGGGTCGCTCGCGCTCCTGTCGGATGCCGGCCACATGGTGACCGACGCGGCGTCGCTCGGCCTCGCGCTGTTCGCCCATGCCTACGCGAGCCGCCCTCCGTCGTCGCGCGCGTCCTACGGCCACGGACGCGCCGAGGTGCTCGCGGCGTTCGTCAACGCGATCGCGATGCTCGCGATCGTGGCGGCGATCGTCGTCGAGGCCGCGCGGCGGCTGCTCGCGCCGCAGCCGGTGGCAGGCGGCCCCGTGGTCGCCGTCGCGGTGGTCGGGCTCGCGGTCAACGCGTTCGTCGCGTGGCGGTTGTCGACCGCGTCCGGCTCGGTCAACGCGCGCGCCGCGATGCTGCACGTGCTGGGCGACCTGCTCGGCTCGGTCGCGGCGATCATCGCCGGGGGCGTGATCCTCGCGACCGGTTGGACGCCGATCGACCCGATCCTGTCGGTCGTCGTCGCCGGGCTGATCCTGCGCTCCACGTGGCAGCTCCTCCGGCAGACGACCGACGTGCTGATGGAGCGCGTGCCCGCGCACCTCGACTACGCCGCGATCGGCCAGGCGCTCGCGTCGATCCCCGGCGTGCGCGACGTGCACGACCTGCACGTGTGGGCGATGGGCGCCGACGAGGTCGCGCTGTCCGCGCACATGGGCGTCGCCTCCGGCGACGCCTGGCCCCGCGTGCTCGCGGCCGCGCAGCGGCGGATGCGCGAGGAGTTCGGCATCCAGCATCTCGCGCTCCAGCCGGGCTGGCCGCGGCCGCCGCGCGCGACGTCGCGGCGGGTGATTCCGGTGGAGCCCGCGGGGCTGGAGGGGAAGGCAGGCGATGGGCGATAGGCGATAGGCGATACCGCATTGGCGATAGGCGATAGGCGATAGGAACAGCGAGTCGACCCCACGCGCGTCGCCAGCGCTAAGGCGCGGCGCCACGGGTTCCCTATCGCCTATCGCCCATCGCCTATCGCCACCCTTTGCCCTGCTCAGAGCCACCCCGCCTTCCTGAACCGGTAGATCAGGTAGCCGTCGACCGCCACCATCAGCGCGAGCGCGAACGGGTAGCCGAACGTCCACTCGAGCTCCGGAATCAGCTTGAAGTTCATGCCGTAGATGCCGGCGATCAGCGTCGGGATCGTGATCAGCGCGCCCCACGCCGCCAGTCGCTTGGTCGTCTCGCTCTCGGTCAGGTTGATCAGCGTGAACGACACCGAGATCGCGGTCTGCAGCATTTCGCGCATCTGCTCGATCGCCTCGTTCACGCGGTGCAGGTGATCGTAGACGTCGCGGAAATACTCGCCCAGGCCCGCGCACAGCGCGGGCACGCGTCCACCGTAGAGCTTGCCGGCGACCTCCATCAGCGGCGCGACCGCGTGCTTCAGCACCATCAGCTCGTGCTTGAGGTCGTAGAACGCCTCGATGCTCGCGCGCGACGGCGTGGTGCGGAAGATCGTCTCCTCGAGCCGCTCGAGCTCCTCCTCGAGCGACTCGAGCACCGGGAAGTAGCGGTCGACGATGGCGTCCATCAGCGCGTAGAACACGTAGCCCGAGCCGTGCCGGAGCAGGTCGGGCTCGCGCTCGGTGCGCGCACGCACGTCGATGAAGCCGCGTTGCGTGTTGTGGCGCACCGACAGCACGTAGTTGCGGCCGACGAAGACCGCCACCTGGCCCTCGACCAGCTCGCCGTCCGGCGTCGGGCGCTCCACGGTCCGGATGACCGCGAAGAGATCCTCGCCGTACTCGTCGAGCTTCGGGCGCTGGTGCGGCCGCTTCGCGTCCTCGACCGCGAGCTCGTGCAACCCGAACTCCTCCGCCATCAAGTCGAGCTCCGCGTCGGTGGGCTCCGACAGCGCGACCCACACGAAGCAGTCCGGCCGGCTCACGTACTCGCTGATGTCCTCGACCGGGATGTCGGCGAGCTTGCGGCCGTTCTGGTAGGCGACGCAGTTGACGAGCATCGCGCGATGATAGCGCGCCTCGCATCGCCGGCTTCGCGCCGGCGATGTGCGATCCTCGGGGCATGCGCAGCCCGCCGAGCCAGCCCGATCCCGCACGTCGCTCCGACGCTGCCCGGCGCGCGCCGCGCCCGGCTACCGGGGGAAACGCCAGGTGAGCCCGGAGGGAAGCGCCCACGCGATGCTGCCGCGCGGGCGCGAGCTCGCGCTGCTGGCCACGCTCGCCGCGGTCCAGTTCACGCACATCGTCGACTTCATGATCATGATGCCGCTTGCGCCGCAGCTCATGCGGCTGTGGTCGATCGGGCCGCAGGCGTTCGGCGTCCTGGTGTCGGCGTACACGTTCGCCGCGGCGGCGAGCGGCCTCGTGGCCGTGGTGCTGATCGACCGGTACGACCGGCGGCACGCGCTCCTCGTCGTCTACGGCGGCTTCGCCCTCGCGACCGGGCTGTGCGGTCTCGCGCCGGGCTACGAGACGCTGCTCGCCGCGCGCCTGCTGGCCGGCGCGTTCGGCGGCGTCGTCGGATCGCTGATCCTCGCGATCATCGCCGACGCGATTCCCTACGCCCGGCGCGCCAGGGCGAACGCGCTGGTCGCGACCGCGTTCTCGCTCGCGGCGATCGCGGGCGTCCCGATCGGCCTGTGGCTCGCCGCGCTGTCCACCTGGCGCGCGCCGTTCCTGGCGGTCGCCGCGCTGTCGGTCGCCACCGGCGTCGTCGCGTGGCGGCTGATCCCGCCGATCGCGGGGCACGTCGCGCTCGGCCGTGCGCAGGGCGCGATGTGGCGCGTGCGCTCGGTCATCGCCGTCCCCAATCACTGGCGGGCCTTCGCGTTCGTCGTTTCGCTGATGTTCGCCGGTTTCACCGTGATCCCGTTCATCGCGGCGTACGCAGTCGCCAACGTCGGGCTCACCGAAGGCGAGCTGCCGGTGATGTACGCGGTCGGCGGCGTGGCGACGCTCGTCACCGGCCAGGTGATCGGCCACCTCGCCGATCGCCATGGCAAGAAGCGCGTCTACGCGGTCGTCGCGCTCGCTTCCGTCGCGCCGATCCTCGCGATGACGCACCTGCCGCGCTTCCCGCTCCTCGCGTTCCTGCCGCTGTCGACGGTGTTCTTCATCCTCGTGACCGGACGCTTCGGGCCCGCGATGGCGCTGGTGTCGGGCAGCGCCGAGCCGCGGGTGCGCGGCAGCTTCATGAGCCTCAACGCGGCGATCCAGCAGTTCGGCGCCGGCGTGGCCGCGTTCGTGGCCGGGTCGCTCGTCGGCAAGGCGGCCGACGGCACGCTGACCGGCTTCGGCGGCGTCGGCTGGCTCGCGGCGGCCTTCACGCTCGTGTCGGTGGCCCTCGCGTATCGCATCCGGGTCGTCGACGACCGCGGAGGCGGGCACGCGCCGGAATGATCCCGGCAGGACGGCAGGGCGCGCCGCCGGGAGTACCATCGCCGCTCGCCGACCGAGGAATCCCGGCGCGCCTGCACCCCACTCCGGTCCGCGATCCCGTCCGATCCTCGCCGCCCCGCGCATGATCATCCGCTCGCTCCTCGACACCGACCTGTACAAGTTCACGATGATGCAGGTCGTGCTCCACCACTTCCCCGGGGCGCACGTCGAGTACCGCTTCAAGTGCCGCAACGAGGGCGTCGACCTCGTGCCCTGCATTCCCGCGATCGAGCGGGAGATCGAGGCGCTGTGCGCGCTGCGCTTCACCGCGGAGGAGCTCGCCTACCTCCGCAAGTGGCGCTTCTTCAAGAGCGACTTCGTCGACCTGCTCGGGATGTTCCAGCTCGACCGCCGCTTCGTCGAGGTGAAGCCGCTGGGAGGCGGCGAGATCGACATCGCGATCAAGGGGCCGTGGCTGCACACGATCCTGTTCGAGGTGCCGGTCCTCGCGATCGTCTCCGAGGTGTGGAACCGGCGCACCTATCCGGATGCCGACCTCGGCGAGGGCCGGCGCAGGCTCGCGGCGAAGGTGGCGCAGATCAACGCCGTCGCCGATCCGGACTTCCGCATCGCCGACTACGGCACGCGCCGGCGGCACGGCCGCGAGTGGCAGGAGGAGGTCGTCGCGACGCTCAAGGCGGGCATCGGGCCGAAGTTCGTCGGGACGAGCAACGTCGACCTCGCGCGGCGCCACGAGCTGACGCCGCTCGGCACCATGGCGCACGAGTACCTGCAGGCCTGCCAGGCCGTGGGGCCGCGCCTGCGCGATTCGCAGCGCTTCGCGTTCGACACCTGGGCGAAGGAGTACCGGGGCGACCTCGGCATCGCGCTCTCCGACGTGTGCGGCATGGACGCGTTCCTGCGCGACTTCGACCTGTTCTTCTGCAAGCTGTTCGACGGCGTGCGCCACGACTCGGGCGATCCCTTCGAATGGGGCGAGAAGCTGCTCGCGCACTACAAGGCGATGCGCATCGATCCCAAGTCCAAGGTGATGGTGTTCTCCGACCAGCTCACCGTGCCGCTCGCGATCCGGCTGTTCGAGCATTTCCGCGGCCGGAGCCAGGTCGCCTTCGGCATCGGCACCAACCTCACCAACGACCTCGGGCATCCGGCGCTGTCGATCGTCATCAAGATGACGCGCTGCAACGGCCAGCCGGTCGCCAAGATCAGCGACGAGCCGTCGAAGTCGATGGACTACGATCCCTCGTACGTCGCCTACCTGCGCGAGGTGTTCCAGGTGCCGCCGCCCGCCGAGGCGGCCGCGAACTCGCCGCGTCCCGCGACGGTCGGCCACTGAGCGCTTGCACCGCGGTGCCCATCGTGGCATCGTGCGCGCCGCCATGACGACACGCTTCCCGCCCCGCTCGCTGTCCGTGACGCTCGCCGCGGCGCTCGCGGCCATGTTGCTTCCCGCCTGCACGACGGTCGAGCCCGGCGGAGGCGCGTCCGGCACCGCGACCGGGCGCACGGAAGCCGGCAGCCGCGTGCTTCGGGGCGCGGTGCTCTACCGCGAGCGCGAGGCGCTGCCGCCGAATGCGCAGGTCCGCGTGCAGCTCGTCGACGCCGTGTCGCGCTATCCCACGGTCATCGTGCTGGCGGAGACGACGTTCGCCGCGGCCGGCCGGCAGGTGCCGGTGCCGTTCACGCTGCCGATCGACGGGTCGAAGCTCGAGGCCGGGCGCAGCTACGCGCTGCGCGGCTACATCCTCGTCGACGGCCAGATCCGCTACGTCACCGCGACGCGCGTGAACGTCGACCCGCAGGCGCCGCCCGCGGCCGTCACGATCCTGCTCGCGCCCGGCTCGGCCGATCCCCCGCCGGCCGATTCGCCCGCGCCGCCGGGCGCGATCAAGCCGCCCGCCCCGCCGTCGCGCAGCACGCTGCCGCGGGGCTCGCAGGGGCAGACACCGCCGGCCAAGTAGCCGCCCGAGCTGGCCGGCCATCGGCGCCGCCGCGTCGTGCCGCGCATCGAGGCCTTTCCGCCGTGCCGAGTGTAGAGTGCCGGCCATGGCAACCCCGCTGACCGGCGCGCGCCCGTCTGCCTCCCGCGATCCCGCGGCCGGCGGCGACCGCCGGCTGCGCCTCGACGACATCCTGAAGCTGATGGTGGCCGACGGCCTCGTCGCCCGGGCCGAGGCGGACAAGCTCGCCAGGGCGCGCACCCGCCAGTACGACCATCCGCTCGAGCTCGTCGCCGCGCAGCACTGGAAATCGCCCAAGACGGGCAACGCGGCGCTCACGCTCGAGTGGCTGGTCGAATGGCTGGCCGGCAAGCTGGGCGTGCCCTACCGCCACATCGACCCGCTCAAGATCGACCTGACGGCGGTCACGGCGACGATGTCGAACGCCTACGCCGAGCGCTTCCGCATCCTGCCGGTGGCCGTGACGGGGACCAGGCTGATCGTCGCGACCGGCGAGCCGTTCGTGACGTCGTGGGCGAAGGAGCTGTCCGGCATCCTCAAGCTCGACGTCGAGCTCGAGTTCGCGAACCCGCTCGACATCAAGCGCTACCTCGGCGAGTTCTACAACCTCGCGCGGTCGATGAAGAAGGCGTCCGAGGCGCAGCCGGGCCAGGTCTCGCTCGCGCGGAACTTCGAGCAGCTGGTCGAGCTCGGCAAGCGCGGGACGCTCGACGCCAACGACAGCCACGTCGTCCACATCACCGACTGGCTGTGGCAGTACGCGTTCGAGCAGCGCGCTTCGGACATCCACGTCGAGCCGCGGCGCGACGTCGGGCTCGTGCGCTTCCGCATCGACGGCGTGCTGCACCAGGTCTACGCGATCCCGACGCCGGTGCTGGTCGCGATGACCTCGCGCATCAAGCTGCTCGCGCGCATGGAGATCGTCGAGAAGCGGCGGCCGCAGGACGGGCGCATCAAGACGGTCGCGCCGAGCGGCCAGGAGATCGAGCTCCGCATCGCGACGATGCCGACCGCGTTCGGCGAGAAGATCGTGATGCGCATCTTCACGCCCGAGGTGCTGGTGCGCGACTACACCGACCTGGGCTTCACGCCGGACGACCAGTCGCGCTGGGAGCACATGGTCCGCGAGCCGCACGGCATCGTGCTGGTCACCGGCCCGACGGGCTCGGGCAAGACGACGACGCTCTACTCGACGCTGCGGAACCTCGCCACCCCCGAGGTCAACGTGTGCACGGTCGAGGACCCGATCGAGATGATCGAGCCGGCGCTGAACCAGATGCAGGTGCAGCCGTCGATCGGCGTCGACTTCGCGAGCGGCGTCCGCACGCTCCTGCGGCAGGACCCCGACATCATCATGGTCGGCGAGATCCGCGACCGCGACACCGCCGAGATGGCGGTGCAGGCGGCGCTGACCGGCCACCTCGTGCTGTCGACGCTGCACACCAACGACGCGCCGACCGCGGTGACGCGGCTCCTCGACCTCGGCGTGCCGTCGTACCTGATCAACTCGACGCTGCTCGGCGTCATGGCGCAGCGGCTCGTGCGCACGCTGTGCCCGCATTGCAAGAAGCCGGGCGAGCCGCCCGAGGAGGAGGTGTGGTCGATGATCACCTCCCCCTGGAAGGCCGAGCGCCCGTCGACGGGGACGATGGACCCGGTCGGCTGCCTCGAATGCCGGATGACCGGCTACCTCGGCCGCATCGGCCTCTACGAAATCATGCTGATGACGCCGGGGATCCGGAAGCTCGTCGACGACCATGCCGACGACGTGAAGGTGCGCGAGCAGGCGTACAAGGACGGCATGCGCCCGCTGCGCGTGTCGGGCGCCATCAAGGTGGCGGCGGGGCTGACGACGGCAGACGAGGTGATGAAGGTCGCGCCGCTGGGGTGAAACCGGACCCCGCCACGTAGCAGGGGCCCGCCGGTAGCTGGTGCGCGACGGGTGCCGGAGGTGAAGGTGGCAGGGCAGGAGGAGGAGACGGTCATGCAAGGCAACGACGACAAGAGGCCGCGCCGCGACGGCGCGATCGGCGTTCATTCGCTCCAGCGCTTCGCGCTGACCGTTCCGTCGCTCGACGAGGCGGAGCGCTTCTACCGCGCGTTCGGGCTCGACGTGAAGCGGGCAGGCGACGTTCTCGAGCTGCGCACGCACGGCGATGCGCACGCGTGGGGCCAGGTGCGCGGCGGCGGGCCGAAGCGGCTCGACTGGATCGAGTTCGGCATCTATCCCGCGGACCTCGGCGCGTTCGAGCAGCGCATCGTGAAGCACGGCGTCGGCCGCGCGGCGCCGCCGCACGCGCCGCGCGACGGGCTGTGGCTCGCCGATCCCGACGGCGTCGCGATCCACGTCGTCGTCGCGCCGAACCTGAGCCCCGCGCGCAAGCCGGCGCCGAGCGTGGTGCCGCCGGTGCCGCCGGGGAAAGGCGCGGCGCCGGCGCGAAGCAAGGTCGAGCAGGTGCGCCCGCGCCGGCTGTCGCACGTCCTGCGCTTCACGCCCGACGTGCCGCGCATGCTCGCGTTCGCGCGCGACGTGCTGGGCCTGCGACTCTCCGACCATTCCGGCGAGATCATCGGGTTCCTGCACGCCGCGCACGGCAGCGACCATCACGTGATGGCGTTCGCCAAGTCGGACCGCCCCGGCTACCACCACTCGAGCTGGGACGTCGGCAGTCTCGACGAGGTGGGCCGCGGCTCCGAGCAGATGCGCGTCGCCGGGTTCGCGGACGGCTGGGGCGTGGGGCGCCACGTGCTCGGCAGCAACTATTTCTATTACGTGCGCGATCCCTGGAAGAGCTGGGCCGAGTACTCGTTCGACATCGACCACATCCCCGCGGACCTCGAGTGGCCGGCCGCCGACCATCCGGGCGAGGACTCGATCTACGTGTGGGGACCGCCGCTGCACCCCGAATTCATCGTCAACCACGAAACGCCGGCGGGCGCGCGCTGACGCGCACCGCCCGGGCGACCACCAGGAGGATAGGAGCATGGACATCGGCAAACGCGTCACGCGCTGGCTCACCGCCGCCGGCCTGGGGCTTTCGCTCGCGGCCGCGGGAGCGGTCGCGCACGCGCAGCAGGGACCGATTCGCATCGGCAGCACGCTGGCGCTGACCGGCCCGCTCGCGGCCACGGCGCTCGTGCACAAGACCGTGGGCGAGATCTACGTCGAGCAGCTCAACAAGCGCGGCGGATTGCTCGGCCGCCAGGTCGAGTGGATCGTGAAGGACGACCAGTCGAAGCCCGACCTCGCGCGCACGCTCTACGAGCAGCTCGTCACCGCCGACAAGGTCGACCTGCTGATGGGCCCGTACGCGACCGGCGCGATCCTGTCGGCGATGGGCGTGGCGCAGCGCTACAACAAGGTGCTCGTCCACCACACGTTCGGGATCCCGTCGCTCGCCAAGTACGAGTGCCACTTCCCGGCGTGGTCGCTCGGCGCCGAGCCGGGCACGACGGTGCCGAACACGGTGCTCGACGCGCTGGCCGCATCGCCGAAACCGCCGAAGACGATCGCCGTCGTCACGAGCAAGTTCCCGTCGGTGCATTTCATGTCGCTCGGCGCGCGCGAGGTCGCGAAGAAGCGCGGGCTCACCGAGGTGCTGTTCCTCGAGTGGGACTTCGGCAACCTCGACTACGGCCCGATCGCGGCGCGCGTCAAGGACGCGAAGCCGGACTTCGTGTGGGTCGGCGCGATCGGCCTCGAGGGCAACCAGCTGCTCGAGGCGATGAGCAAGATCGACTACGCGCCGCCGCTGCACTTCTACATGTACCCGGCGCCCGGCCCGATGTCGAAGTCGCCGCTCGCGAAGAACGCGATGTCGATGACGGTGTTCGAGGAGCACGCGCCGTACGTCAACGCCGCGGGCGCGAAGGAGTTCATCGACCTCTACCACGAGCGCGCGGCGAAGGCGGGCATTCCCGACACGTCGGTCGAGGTGCAGGCCGCGGCGTCGTACACCGCATGGCAGATCCTGGAGGCGGGCGTCAGGGGCACGAACAGCCTCGACGACAGGAAGATCTGCGACTGGCTCAAGTCGAACCGCGTCGACACGATCCAGGGCCGGCTGCGCTTCAACGGCCCGTCGAACTACGGCGACGACCTGATGCGCGTCAAGCAGGTGCAGAACGGACGCTGGGTCACCGTGTACCCGAAGGAGTACGCGGCGCCGGGCGCGACGCTCCAGGTGCAATGAGGTCGCGTCACCTCCGGTGCCGGGCGCGCGCCCGGCACCGGAAGGCGCTGCCGGGCACGCGACCGGCAGCACGGGGGGCGGGGGCGCGGTGAACTGGCCGAGCGGCACGCTGCTCGCGCAGTCCGCGCTGTCGGGCGTCTTCATCGGCGGGCTCTACGGCCTGCTCGGGCTGGGGCTCGGGCTGACCTGGGGCCTCCTGCACGTCATCAACCTCGCGCACTTCGGGCTCGCGTTCCTCGCGGCCTACCTCTGCTACCAGCTCGCCGGCAGCGGCGGCGTCGATCCGCTCGCGACGCTCGTCCTCATCGTGCCGCTGTTCTTCGCGCTCGGCGTCGCGATGCACTGGCTGCTGGTGCGCTTCCGCGTCTCGCCGCTCAACTCGCTGCTGGCGACGTTCGGCATCACGGCCATCATCGAGGCGGGCATCCAGGCCGTGTGGACCGCGGATTTCCGCAAGCTCGAGTCCACGTACGCGGCGCAGAAGCTCAGGATCGGCGAGCTGTTCGTGCCGATCCCGGAGCTCGTCACGCTCTCGCTCGCGATCGCGCTGTCGTTCGCGATCTGGGCGGCGATGCGCTACACCGACCTCGGCAAGGCGATGCGCGCGGTGGCCGAGGACGGCCCGATGGCCGCGGCGTTCGGCGTCGACCACCGGCGCCTCGCGCTCCTGCTGTCGGGCGTCTGCGGCGCGCTCGCCGGCATCGCCGGCGTGTGCCTCGCGCTGTCGTTCACGCTGACGCCGGCGCAGATCTACGCGTGGGTCGGCGTTGTGTTCGCGGCCGTGATGCTGGGCGGGCTGGGATCGCCGCTCGGGCCGCTCGCGGCCGGCATCATCATCGGCGTCTCCGAGGCGCTGACCGCCGCGGTCGCGTCGCCGTCGTGGTCGCCGATCGTGTCGTTCACGCTGCTGATCGTGCTCTTGGTCGCGCGGCCGGGGAAGCCCTGAAGCCCGACCGCACACTCGTCGCCATCGTGGCGGCCGGGGCAGGGCTCGCGGTCGTCCCGTGGCTGCGGCTGCCCGCGTTCTACGAGTCGTTCCTCTACCTGGTGTTCCACTGGATCGTCCTCGCGACGTCGTGGAACCTGCTGTCCGGCTACTCCGGGTATTTCTCGTTCGGCCACGGCGCGTTCTTCGGCGCGGGCGTGTACGCGACCGCCGTCCTCGCGGGCAAGTTCGACGTGCCGTTCGCCTGGACGCTGCCGGCGGCCGCGATGATACCGGCACTCCTCGGCATCGGCCTCGGCGCCGTCGTGTTCCGCGTCCGCCGCGTGCGCGGCGAGCTGTTCGCGCTCCTGACGCTCGCGGTGACCTTCGTGCTCGCGACGGTGGTGCTCAACACGCCGATCGACGGCGGGCCCGGCGTCTACCTGTCGGCGGTCGCGGTGCCCGGGATCGCGCCGACGCCATCGGGCACGTTCTACCTGATGGCGCTTGCGCTCGCGGTGGCGACGGTCGCGATCGCCTACGCGGTGACCAAGCGCCGGCTCGGGCTCGGCCTCTACGCGATCCACGACGACGAGGACGCCGCCGAGGTGATGGGCGTGCCGACCTACCGCTACAAGCTCGCCGCGTTCGGCGTCTCGTGCGCGCTCGCGGGGCTCGCCGGCGGCATCCATGCACTGTTCGTCTCCTACGTCACCGCGCCCTCCACGTTCAACATCACCGTGCCGCTGACGGTGATCCTGATGAGCGTGCTGGGCGGCACGCGGCACTGGGCCGGCCCGGCGCTGGGCGCGACGGTCATCACGATGCTGCTCTACGCCTCGACGGCGGCCGACCAGGCGGTTGCGGGCAAGGCGATCGTCGGCGCGATCCTCGTCGCGGCCGTGCTCTTCCTGCCCGACGGGATCCTCGGGCGCTGGACGCGGCGCCCCCGTGGCGCGGCGGCAGCGTCGCCCGCGGCGGGTGGTTCATCGTCGCCGCAGGCAGCCGCGGGCGGCGCCGCGCTCGCGCCGACCGCCACTCGCCGACCGGCGCCTTCCGCCTCCCTGCCGCTCCTCGTGATCCGCGGCGTGCGCAAAGCGTTCGCCGGCGTGCGCGCGCTCGACGGCGTCGATCTCGAGGTGCGCGAAGGCGAGATCCTCGGCATGCTGGGCCCGAACGGCTCGGGGAAGTCGACACTCATCAACG
>DASTCK010000102.1:0-10253 GCA_035711225.1 Casimicrobiaceae bacterium | reverse complement strand
CGCTCGCGCAAGCCCGAGATCTTCGGCGAGAGCGGCCGGGCCGCGCACTCGGTGTCCATCGTGTTCACCGCGCACAACGCGGTCCTGCTGAAGACGATGGCGCTCGCGGGTCGCGGCGTGGCGTGGCTGCCTTTGTCGCTGGTCGCCGACGAACTCGCGAGCGGCGCACTGGTGCCGGCGGGCGACGAACGCTGGCACGTGCCGGTCGAGATCCGGCTGTACCGCCAGAACGCCGCGATGGCGTCCACCGCCGAGGAGCTCTGGCGCGTCGTGGGAGGCTCCGCCAAGCCCGAGTGACCGGCGCCCGCGCGCGCGCCAAAAGAAAAGCCCGGCACGAGGCCGGGCTTCGGTACTGAGGGGAGGCTTGGAACAGGCGCCCTTGCTGACGCCTGTCCTCTGTCTCCTGACCCCTGGGTCACATGTCCATGTCGCCCATGCCACCCATGCCGCCCATCCCGCCTCCGCCGCCCATCGGCTTCTCGTCCTTCGGCGACTCGGCGACCATCGCGTCGGTCGTGAGCATCAGCGAAGCGATCGACGCGGCGTTCTGCAGCGCGTAGCGCGTGACCTTGGTCGGATCGAGCACGCCCATCTCGACCAGGTCGCCGTACTCGCCCGTCGCGGCGTTGAAGCCGTAGTTGCCCTTGCCCTCGACGACCTTGTTGACGACGACCGACGGCTCCTCGCCGGCGTTCTGCACGATCATGCGCAGCGGCTCCTCGATCGCGCGGAGCACGATCTTGATGCCGGCTTCCTGGTCGGGGTTCGCGCCCTTGAGGTTCTTGATGTGGGCGCGCGCCCGGATGTAGGCGACGCCGCCGCCGGGGACGATGCCTTCCTCGACCGCCGCACGGGTCGCGTGCAGCGCGTCCTCGACGCGGGCCTTCTTCTCCTTCATCTCGACTTCGGTCGCCGCGCCGACCTTGATCACCGCGACGCCGCCGGCGAGCTTCGCCACGCGCTCCTGGAGCTTCTCCTTGTCGTAGTCGGAGGTGGCGTCCTCGATCTGCTTGCGGATGTTCTTGACGCGGGCCTCGATCGACGCCTTCTCGCCGGCGCCGTCGATGATCGTCGTGTCTTCCTTGCCCACCTCGATCTTCTTCGCGCGGCCGAGGTCCTTCAGCGTCGCGTTCTCGAGCTTGAGGCCCATCTCCTCGGCGATCACCGTGCCGTTGGTCAGGATCGCGATGTCTTCCAGCATCGCCTTGCGGCGGTCGCCGAAACCGGGCGCCTTGACCGCGACGGTCTTCAGGATGCCGCGGATGTTGTTGACGACCAGCGTCGCGAGCGCCTCGCCGTCGACGTCCTCGGCGACGATCAGGAGCGGCTTGCCGGCCTTCGCCACCTGCTCGAGCAGCGGCAGGAGGTCGCGGATGTTGCTGACCTTCTTGTCGTGCAGCAGGACATACGGGTCCTCGAGCAGCGAGACCTGCTTGTCCGGGTTGTTGATGAAGTACGGCGAGATGTAGCCGCGGTCGAACTGCATGCCCTCGACGAGGTCGAGCTCGTTCTCGAGCCCCTTGCCGTCCTCGACCGTGATCACGCCTTCCTTGCCGACCTTGTCCATCGCCTCGGCGATGGTCTTGCCGATCGACTCGTCGGCGTTGGCCGAGATCGCGCCGACCTGCGAGATTTCCTTGCTGGTCGAGCACGGCTTGCTGATCTTCTTGAGCTCCTCGACGACCGCGGTCACGGCCTTGTCGATGCCGCGCTTGAGGTCCATCGGGTTCATGCCGGCGGCGACGAACTTCATGCCTTCGGCGATGATCGACTGCGCGAGCACGGTCGCGGTGGTGGTGCCGTCACCGGCGACGTCCGAGGTCTTGGACGCGACTTCCTTGACCATCTGCGCGCCCATGTTCTCGAACTTGTCCTTGAGCTCGATTTCCTTCGCGACGGACACGCCGTCCTTGGTGATCGTCGGCGAGCCGAAGCTGCGCTCGAGCACGACGTTGCGGCCCTTGGGGCCGAGCGTGATCTTGACGGCGTTGGCGAGGATGTTCACGCCGTTCACCATCCTGTTTCGTGCGTTTTCGCCGAAGCGGACGTCCTTGGCTGCCATTGCGGGTTCTCCTGGATTCGTGAGGGGATGCGTGGGATCAGGCGACGACGCCGATGACGTCGTCTTCCCGCATGTGCAGGTAGTCCTGGCCGTCCATCTTGAATTCCTGGCCCGAGTACTTGCCGAAGAGGATCTTCTCGCCGACCTTGACGCCCATCGCGAGGAGCTTGCCGCTCTCGTCGGTCTTGCCGGGACCGGCGGCGACGACCTGCCCCATCGAGGGCTTCTCGGCGGCGGTATCCGGGATCACGATGCCCCCGGCGGTCTTGCGCTCTTCTTCCAGCCGCTTGACGATGATCCGATCATGCAAGGGACGTAGCTTCATAGTGAGTACCCACTCCTGACTGTTATCGTGGAAAAATCAAGGGGTTGCCGGTATCCACGCGCCGGAAGCCGGGGGGATGCGACGGCAGCGCGCCGAATCTTGTTAGCACTCGGGCGCGACGAGTGCCAATCATAGGGCAACGGACCGGGAAATTCAACTGCGAGTTGCACGATTCGCGAGCTCCGCGAGCGCCATCCCGCTCGGCAGGACATGGCAGCATCGGAAATCGCTCGCCGCTGGCCGGCGCCCGACACCCCCCGACGCCCGATGGCCATCGACCGACCGCCACGCCCGGGGCGGCGATTGCGGTGCGCCCGCCACCACCGGTGCGGGCCCTCCCTCGTCCCACGCCGTGCCGGTGCCGGCGGCGCCGTCCGTCCGCCGAACGCTGCACCTCGTAAGCCGGTCACCCGGTGCCGGCGCGAGTCGCGTTAGCGTTCGCATCGTCACATCGACCACCTCCATGCTGCGACCCGCCCACATCGGCCACCTCGCCCTGCTCCGCTCGCTGATCCGCGACGCGGCGCGCGACGGCGCGTTCGACCCCGCGCTCGCGTGGGACTCGCCCGCGGCGTCGCGCTTCTTCGGCGAATTGCGCCAGGCGCTGAAGACCGGCTATTTCGTCGTCGAGGACCAGGCCTCCGGCACCGTGCACACGGTCGCGGTGCCCGGCTACGTCTACTGGGCCGACGAGACCGAGGGAAGCGAGCCGCCGGTCGGGTTCGGGCTCTTCCGCGCGGTCGACGACGGCTACGAGCTGTGGCTCACCGGCATCGAGGCGCAGCTTCGCGGCAAGGGGCACGGCCGCGCGATGCTGCAGGCGTTGTTCTCGACGCCCACCGGCCGCCGGACCAAGGTGATGCGCGTGAGGCGTTCGGCGCGCTCCGCCGGCGCGGTCGCGCACCTCCTCGCCGAGCACGGCTTCACCGCGACCCGCGAAACCGACCGCGAGACCTGGTTCGTGCGCGTCGCACCGCTCCCGACCGACGAGCGTCGCAGCGCCACCCTTCCGCGCCGCCCGCTCCATTGACCGTCAGCGTGGGGCCAGACCCTGCGCGATGGTCGAGCAGGGTCTGACCCTGCCCGGGTCCCGGGCAGTCCGAGCCCGACTCACGCGGCGCGCTTCGGCCGCTCGATCACCACGATCGGCGCGCTCGCGTGCGCGACCTTGCGGCCCGACGCGATCCACGCGTCCAGCCCGCCCTTGAGCGGGCGCGCGCGCTTGAAGCCGCGCGACGTCAAGAGCTGGGCGGCGCGACGCGCGGACTCCTCGTTCGGGCACGCGCAATAGAGCACGATGTCGCGATCGTCCGGGAAGTCGGACGCCCGCTTGTCGATCTCGTCGAGGTCGAGCAGCACCGCGCCGGGAATGTGCGGCCGGTGGCCGTGCGCGAGCTTGGAGCCCACGTCGACCAGGTGGAACGGCGTCGACTGGTCGATCATCGACGCGAGCTCGTCGACCGTGATGCGCGAGGCGGCGACGAAGCGCGCGAGGCGCCAGCGCTGCCACGCCTTGTAGAGGACGTACGCGGCGAGCAGTCCGCCCACCAGGCCCGCGGCGAGCACGGCGTTTTCGCTCATCCACGCGAGCACGAAGTCGACCTGCGCGCTGAAGACGAAGCCGGCGGTCATCGCGGCGCCGACCCACAGCGCCGCGCTCGCGAACGCCGCGACGACGAACGCGCCGAAGCTCATGTCGAGCGCCCCGGCGATGGGCGGCGCGACAGTCGAGAAGCCCGGCACGAACTTCGACACGACCACCGAGAAGAAGCCGTAGCGCTCGAAGATCCCTTCGGTCTGGCGCACGCAGGTGTCCGGCGACAGCGAGACGCGGCACAGCAGCTTCAGCACCTTGTACCCGTAGCGCCGGCCGGCCCAGAACCACAGCAGGTCGGCGATCACCGACGCGGCGACCGAGATCGCGAACACGCCGAGCCCGGAGAGCCGGCCGGCCGCCGCCATCGCGCCGGCGACGATCATCGTGGGCACCGCCGGGATCGGCAGGCCCAGCTGCTGCAGGAACACGTTGAGGCCGACCAGCGGGACGCCTTGTTCGAGCAGCGAGGCGGTGAGGGAATCCATGCGGACCAGGGAGGCGGGACGAAGACGGGAGGGTGGGGTCGGAGCGACGCCGACGCAACCCCCGCGGGATCGCGCGCCGCCCGGCGGCCGTCAGGATGCGCGGCGCGAATGCGTTGCACTCGCTCGTTGCATGGCCGCCGGACGAGCCTCGGACGGGGTCCGCCGTCGCCCTCGCCGGTGCCGCGACCGCCCGGGACGCGCGTGATAACGTAGGCTTTTCGCAGGGAGGCGAGCGATGGACGAGATCACGCAACCGGGTCCGGCGAAGCCGCTGCCGCCGCTCTCCACGACCGCCCGATCCGCGCCGCCGCCGCCGGGGCCCGGCAAGCGCGATCCCCGCACGCTGCCGGCGGGCCAGGGCGCGGCCTGGTGGAGCGAGGGCTGGCAGGTGTTCATGGCCGCGCCGGGCACGTGGATCGGCATGATCGTCGTGCTGTTCCTCATCATGATCGCGATGGCGTTCGTCCCGATCGTCGGCCCGATCGCGCAGTCGGTGCTCGCGCCGGTGTTCGCGGGCGGCATCGCGCTCGGCTGCCATGCGCTCGCGAAGGGCCGTCCGCTCACGATCGGCGCGCTGTTCGACGGATTCTCCGGCGGGCGCTTCATGCCGCTCTTCATCATCGGCCTCCTGTACCTGGCCGCGATGTTCGTCGTGTGGATCATCGTGGTCGTCGTGATCCTCGGCGTGGCCGGAGGGGCGGGGCTCTTCTCGGCGATCAGCGCCGACCCGACGCAGATGGGAGCGGCGCTGTTCTCGTCGATCGGGATGACGGCGCTGGTGATCGCGCCGCTCGTGCTCCTCGCCACCGTGGCGATCATGATGGCGTACTGGTTCTCGCCCGCGCTGGTCGTGCTGAACGGCGAGGAGCCGATCGCCGCGTTGCAGAAGAGCTTCCGCGCCTCCTGGCAGAACCTCGGCGCGTGCACGATCTACGGCCTGATCTTCATCGGCCTCGCGATCGTCGCCTCGATCCCGCTCGGCCTGGGCTGGATCGTGCTCGCGCCGGTCATGGCGGGAAGCTGGTACGCGTCGTGGAGGGAGATGTTCGACGCGTAAGGCGAAGGCGGCGATGGGCGATAGGCGATAGGCGATAGGCGATAGGAGCGACCCGCGGCGCCACGGCGGGTTCCCGAAGCGGCACGAACGCGGGCTTGCCCGCCGTTCCCATCGCCCATCGCCTATCGCCTATCGCCTGTCGTTATCGCCTATCGCCTATCACCGCTTTTCTTGACGTCAAAATCCACCCCCCCGAACGACAACCGGTTCTTCACGCCCTCGGCGTAATCGCGCTGCGCCTTCAGCGCATGCGCGACCTGCGCCTCCAGCTCGGGCGTCATCGTGAGGTAGCGCTCCAGCATCACGCCGCGCTCGCGGAACTGCGCGAGCATGAACGGGTGCTGGTTGGGCAGGTGGATGTTCGCGTACACGCTCGGCTCGCCGGTCGCGCCGCCCGGCAACGCGCGGATCGCCTGGAAGAACCTGCGATCCTCGCCGCGGCCCTGCGCGTCGGCGGCGGTCCACGCGGGCAGCGCGGACGCACAGGCGAGCTTGTCGATCATCAGCGCGTCGGTGGCGACGAAGCCGCCCTCGCTCTTCGCGAACGTGCCGGCGGCGGGGCCGGCCGATTCCCAGTCGTCCTTGCAGAGCACCTGGCCGCTGCGCGCGTCGGTGAACCAGCGTTGCGTCCACGCCCACGCGCGCTCGCCGATCGCGCGCCTGAGGAGATCGAGGTGCTGCGGCGCGTAGCGGTTGACCTCGGACAGGAACGCGACGTGCCGCGCGTTCGCGAGGAGCGTGAGCGCCGGGCGGAGCGAGCCGCCGGCCTCGGGAGCGTGCAGCCCGCCACGCGAGCGGGCGGTCGAGTAGCCGGGATCGACGATCGTCACCGCCATCGTGTCGGGCGCCTCGCGCGCGACCGCGGCCAGTGCCGCGCGATCGGCCTGCGGCCCGTCGACGCCGACGACGATCTGCACGCGGCCGTCGAACGCCTGCGCGTAGACCGAGCGCATCGCCGTGGCGAGCGCGCCGGTGCGCTTGGTGAACATCACGACCGCAGCGTCGAACGGCGTTTGCAGGTCCCGGGCGGGCATCAGTGGGCGCGCTCCCAGTTGGGGCCGTGCCCGACGTCGACGACGAGCGGCACCGACAGCGTCGCCACGCCGGTCATCAGCGGCGGCAACTCTCGTTGCACGCGCACGAGCTCCGCCTCGGGCACCTCGAGCACCAGCTCGTCGTGCACCTGCAGCACGAGCTTGGTCGCGAGCTTCTCGCGGTCGATCCAGCCGGCCACCGCGATCATCGCGAGCTTGACCAGGTCCGCGGCGGTGCCCTGCATCGGCGCGTTGATCGCCGCGCGCTCGGCTGCCGCGCGACGCGGCCCGCCCGCCGCCTTGATGTCGGTGAGCCACAGCCGGCGCCCGAACACCGTCTCGACGTAGCCGTGCGCGCGCGCCTGCTCGCGCGTGCGCTGCATGTACTCGGCGACGCCGGGGTAGCGCTGGAAGTACTTCTCGATGAACTGCTGCGCTGCGCCCCGCTCGATGCCGAGCTGCTGCGCGAGGCCGAACGCGCCCATGCCGTAGATGAGCCCGAAGTTGACCGCCTTGATGTAGCGCCGCTGGTCGGCGGTCACCTCGGCAGGCGGCACGCCGAAGATCTCGCCCGCCGTCGCGCGATGGATGTCCTCGCCCGCGAGGAAGGCGCGCACGAGCGCTTCGTCGCCCGACAGGTGCGCCATGATCCGCAGCTCGATCTGCGAGTAGTCGGCGGACACCAGCGCATGGCCCGCGGGCGCGATGAACGCCTCGCGGATGCGGCGCCCCTCCTCGGTGCGCACCGGGATGTTCTGCAGGTTGGGATCCGACGAGGCGAGGCGGCCGGTCACCGCGGTGGCCTGCGCGAACGTCGTGTGCACGCGCCCGGTGCGCGCGTTCACCATCTGCGGGAGCTTGTCGGTGTAGGTGGACTTGAGCTTCGACAGCGCGCGGTGCTCGAGCAGCACCTTGGGCAGCGGGTAGTCGGCCGCGAGCTCCTGCAGCACCTCCTCGTCGGTCGACGGCTGGCCGGTGGCGGTCTTCCGGCCGACCGGCAGCTTCATGCGGTCGAACAGGATCTCGCCCAGCTGCTTGGGCGAGCCCAGGTTGAACGGGCCGCCGGCGAGCTGGAACGCCTGCTGCTCGAGCGCGACGACGCGCTCGCCCAGCGTGCGGCTCTGCGCGCGCAGGAGCTCGGCATCGATCAGCACGCCGTCGCGCTCCATCCGGTAGAGCACCTCGCGCACCGGGAGCTCCAGCGCGTCGTAGACGTAGGCGAGCTTCGCGTCGGCGGCGATCTGCGGATGCAGGTTCTCGTGCAGCCGGAACGTGACGTCCGCGTCCTCGGCCGAATACTCGGTCGCGCGGTCGAGCGGCACCTGGTCGAAGCAGATCTGCCCGGCGCCCTTGCCGCACACCTCGGCGTAGGGGATCGTCTTCCAGTCGAGATGGCGCCACGCGAGGCTGTCCATGTCGTGCGGGCGGTGCGCCTCGAGCACGTAGGACTCGAGCAGCGTGTCGAACGCGACGCCGGCGATCGCCACGCCGTGGTTCGCGAGCGCGTGCTGGTCGAACTTCACGTTCTGGCCGCCCTTGCGCTTCGCCGGGTCGGCGAACCACGCCCGGAGCTCGTCGAGCACCCGTTCGCGCCCGAGCTGGTCGGGCGCGCCCGCGTAGCGGTGCGCGACCGGGATGTAGCACGCGTTGCCGGGCGCGATCGCGAACGACAGCCCGACGATCTCGGCCGTCATCGGGTCGAGGCTCGTCGTCTCGGTGTCGAACGCGACGAGCGGCGCGGCGTCGATCGCCTTCCTCCAGCGCGCGAACGCCGCCGCGTCGATCACGCATTCGTAGGCCAGGTCGGCGGGCTTGCCCTTCGCGACGTGGTCGCCGCGCTCGGGATCGAAGCGTCGCGTGTCGTCCTTCGCCGCGCGCGCGGCGATCGCGCCTGCCGCGTCCGCCGGCGCGCCCGACGCCGGTCCGCCGGCGACCTCGCGCAACCAGCTGCGAAAGCCGTAGCGGTCGTACAGGCGGGCGAGCGCCTCGCCGTCGGCCGCGCCGAGCGTGAGGTCCTTCGGTCCCACGGGCAGCTCGCAGTCGGTCTTGACGGTCAGGAGCTCGCGCCCGCGCGGCAGCCATGCGAGCGCGGCACGCAGGTTCTCGCCGACCTTGCCGCCGATCTCGTCCGCGCGCCGGACGATGTCGTCGAGCGAGCCGTACTCGTTGATCCACTTCGCAGCGGTCTTGGGGCCGACCTTGTCGACGCCGGGGACGTTGTCGACCGCATCGCCGGTGAGCGTCAGGAAATCGAGCACCTGGTCGGGGCGCACGCCGAAGCGGTTGACGACGCCCGCCTCGTCGAGCCGCTCGTTGCTCATCGTGTTCACCATCGTGATGCCGGGCTCGACGAGCTGCGCGAGGTCCTTGTCCGACGAGCTGATCGTCGTGTCGATGCCCAGAGCGCGCGCGCGCTTCGCCAGCGTGCCGATGACGTCGTCGGCCTCGACGCCTTCGACCATCAGGAGCGGCCAGCCGTGCGCGCGCACGAGCGCGTGGAGCGGCTCGATCTGCGCGGCGAGGTCGTCGGGCATCGGCGGCCGGTTCGCCTTGTACTGCGGATAGATCGCGTCGCGGAACGTCTTGCCGGGCGCGTCGAACACGACGGCGAAGTAGTCCGGCTTGTCGTCGTCGACGATTCGGCGCAACATCGACAGCACCCCGCGCAGCGCGCCGGTCGGCTCTCCGGCGCGCGTGCGCAGGTCGGGAAGCGCGTGGAACGCGCGATACAGGTACGAGGAACCGTCGACCAGGACGAGCGTGGGCATGCGACAGACGACGCCGAAGATTCCGGAAACGATCGACCCCCAGGCGATGTATTCGTCCAACGGCCAGGAGGCGTGGCGGGTGCTGGGGATTATGGCAGAGTTCGCCACGGCGACCGAGCGCATGCGCGGCGTTCGCCCCGCGGTGTCGATGTTCGGCAGCGCGCGCATCGGCGAGGGCCATGCCTATTACGAAGCGGCGCGAGCGATCGCGCGCAAGCTCTCCGACGCAGGGTTCTCGGTGATCTCCGGCGGCGGGCCGGGCCTGATGGAGGCGGCCAACAAGGGCGCCCATGCCGGCCGCGCACCGTCGATCGGGCTCAACATCATGCTGCCGTACGAGAAGGGCGACCGCAGCTTCCAGGACGTCCCGCTCGACTTCCTGTACTTCTTCTCGCGCAAGATGATGTTCGTGCGCTTCGCATCGGCGTACGTCGTGCTCCCGGGCGGCTTCGGCACGCTCGACGAGCTGTCCGAATGCCTCACGCTGGTGCAGACGGGCAAGACGAGGCGCATCCCGATCATCCTCGTGGGCGCGACGTTCTGGCGCGGCCTGCTCGACTGGATGAAGGCCAGCCTGGTCGGCGAGGGCATGGTCGGCGAGCGCGACCTCGAGATGATGCAGGTGATCGACGACCCCGACGAGGTCGTCGAAGCGATCTTCCGTTTCTACGAGGGCCGCGGCTTCCAGCCGACGCAGGAGGAGCGGCGGCGGATGCTCAACCTGTAGGGGGCGCTCCGCCCGGCGGCGCGCGAGCGCCGATCGTCCCACCGGTCGCGCGCGGGCGGTTCGGCGCGGTGCTAGAATCGTCGCGTGGACCTTCGCCGCGCATCGCCTCCGCGACATCGCCATGCCGCCCTCGGGTTCGCGGCGCTGATGGCGGGCGTCGCGACGCTCGCGGCGGCGCAGGTCGCGCCGCCTCCCCCG
>DASTCK010000101.1:0-2339 GCA_035711225.1 Casimicrobiaceae bacterium | reverse complement strand
CCCGCCGCGCCGCCCGGCGACGACGCCCCCGCCGCGATCCTGCTGGTTGATCGTCAGCCCGTTGTCGGCCATCGCGCCGACGACGGCGTCGAAGGACTGGTCGTAGTTGGCCGGCACGCTGTAGGCATAGGGATAGGGTGCGACCACGCACGCCGCGGGCGCCAGGGCGAGCAGCGACCAGGCGATCACGTGCGCGAGCGTGCGCGCGCCCTTCGACGTCGAGAGTTGGGGATGCATCGCGGGCTCCATGACCGGTCCGGCGCGGAATGCGCCGCTTCGCGATCGTCGGCTCGTGGCGCGCCGATGTAAAGCGTCGCCGTCCTACGCGACGCCGCCGCCCTGGGCGATCGTGCGGCCGTGCTCGCGCGTCGCGCGGAAGCCCACGCGCGGCCAGTGCTCGATCGTCACCTGCAGGTTGTACTTCGACGTCGCGAGGAACACGGGATTGCCGTCGACGTCGGTCGCGAGCGAGGCGGCATTCTGCCGCTCGAAGTCGCGCCGCACGCCGGTGTCCGGATAGGTGAGCCAGCGGGCGGTCGTGATCGCGGGCGTCTCGTAGATCGCGTCGACCTTGTACTCGGTGGCGAGCCGGTGCGCCACGATCTCGAACTGGAGCGGGCCTACCGCGCCCAGCAGCAGCGACTGGCCGGATTCCGGCGTGAATACCTGGATCGCGCCCTCCTCGCCCAGCTCCTGCAGGCCCTTCGCGAGCTGCTTGGCCTTGAGCGGGTCGCGCGAGCGCGCCGTGCGGAAGAGCTCCGGCGCGAAGTAGGGGATGCCGGTGAAGGCGAGCGCCTCGCCGCTCTCGGTGAGCGTGTCGCCGATCTGCAGCTGCCCGTGGTTGTGGATGCCGATGATGTCGCCGGCGACCGCGTCCTCCGAGGCGACGCGCTCGTTCGCCATGAACGTCAGCGCGTTGCCGAGTTTCATCTCGCGCGCCGCGCGCAGGTGGCGCACCTTGATCCCGGGCGAGTAGCGGCCCGAGCAGACGCGGAAGAAAGCGATGCGGTCGCGGTGGCGCGGGTCCATGTTCGCCTGGATCTTGAACACGAAGCCCGTGAACGGCGCCTCCGCGGGGTCGACGCTGCGCGTCGTGGCCTCGCGCGGCTGCGGCGGCGGCGCCCAGTCGCACAGCGCCTGCAGGATCTCGCGCACGCCGAAGTTGTTGATGCCCGAGCCGAAGAACACGGGGCTTTGCCGCCCCGCCAGGAACTCGGGCAGCGAGAACGGGTGGCTCGCGCTGCGCAGCAGGTCGACGTCATGGCGCAGCGCCGCGACGTCGTCGGGCGCGAGCGCGTCGAGGCGCGGGTTGTCGATTCCGCGAATCGTCTCGGTGTCGCCGGACACGCGCTCCTCGCCCGGCGCGAAGCGCACGAGCGTGTCGTTGCGCAGGTCGAACACGCCCTTGAAGCGGCGCCCCATGCCGAGCGGCCAGGTGACCGGCGCGCACTGGATCGACAGCACCGATTCGATCTCCTCGAGCAGCGCGAGCGGCTCGCGCACCTCGCGGTCCATCTTGTTGACGAACGTGATGATCGGCGTGTCGCGCAGGCGGCACACCTCGAGCAGCTTGATCGTCTGCGCCTCGACGCCCTTCGCGGCGTCGATCACCATGACCGCCGCGTCGACGGCGGTCAGCACGCGGTAGGTGTCCTCGGAGAAGTCCTGGTGGCCGGGCGTGTCGAGCAGGTTGATCACGTGGCCCGCGTACTCGAACTGCATCACCGAGCTCGTCACCGAGATGCCGCGCTGCTTCTCGACCTCCATCCAGTCGGAGGTCGCGTGGCGCGCGCTCTTGCGCGCCTTCACCGTGCCGGCGAGCTGGATCGCGCCGCCGAACAGCAGCAGCTTCTCGGTCAGCGTCGTCTTGCCGGCGTCGGGGTGGGAAATGATCGCAAAAGTCCGGCGGCGCTGAATCTCAGCGCCCAGCTTGTCCTTGGAATGCGGCGGAATACTCGACACGGGGGGCCTGTCCTCACGGGTGCGCGCGGGGGGCGCACACGAACCGCGCGGATTCTACCCTATGGTCGGGCGGGGCTGAGCGCGAGGCGATACACCCACGCGTCTTCGCGGCCGCCAGTCGCCTGATAGTAGGCCTTGCGAACGCCGACGCGCGCGAAGCCCAGCGTTTCGTAGAGACGGATCGCGATGGGATTCGACGGCCGCACTTCGAGGAAAACGTCGCGCATCTCCGCGGCGCGCGCCCGCTCGAGCAGGAAATCCATCAGCCGTCGTCCGACTCCGGCGCTGCGCAGATCGCTGCGGATGCAAACGTTGAGAATGTGAGCCTCGCCGGCGCCGTACGACATGATGCCGTAGCCGGCAGCTTCGCCGGCGAA
>DASTCK010000100.1:0-2058 GCA_035711225.1 Casimicrobiaceae bacterium | reverse complement strand
CGGCAAACTACCGCACCAGGTGGCGTACGAAGTGCTCGGCGACCGCTACCCCGTGGCGGTGCTGTCCGGCCCGACGTTCGCGCGCGAGGTGGGCATGGGCCTGCCCACGGCGATGACCATCGCCTCGCCCGACGAGGAATTCGCGCGCGCGCTCGCCGAGCGGATTTCCTCGGGCGGCTTTCGCGCCTACACGCAGACCGACATCATCGGCGTCGAGATCGGCGGCGCGGTCAAGAACGTGCTCGCGATCGCGACCGGCTGCTCGGACGGCCTCGGCTACGGCTCGAACAGCCGCGTCTTCCTGATCACCCGCGGTCTCGCCGAGCTGATGCGCCTCGGCGTCGCGCTCGGCGCGAAGCGCGAGACGCTCATGGGGCTCGCGGGCCTCGGCGACCTCGTGCTGACCTGCACCGACGACCAGTCGCGCAACCGCCGCTTCGGCCGCGCGCTCGCGGCCGGCAAGCCCGTCGAGCAGGCGATCGCCGAGATCGGGCAGGTCGTCGAGGGCTACCATGCGGCGAAGGCCGTGCACGCCGTGGCCGGGAAGCACGGCGTGGACATGCCCATCTGCAAGTTCGTGTACGACGTGCTGCACGGGGGCGTGCCGCTCGACCAGGTGGTCAAGGCCATGCTCGCCCGCGAGGTCACGCCCGAGAACTGACAACCAAAAAGGGGACGTTCACCTAATTCGGCCCGCGGTACTCGCCAATGCGTTGCTTGGCTCGAATTAGGTGAACGTCCCCTTTTTGGATGCGGCGAGGAGCGCGAGCCACTCGTGCGCGATGTGCGCCGCCGCGAGCGCGGTGATCTCGGCCGCGTCGTAAGCCGGCGCCACCTCCACGACGTCCATGCCGGCGAAGTCGATGCCGGCGAAACCCTTCAGGATCGCGAACACCTGCGACGTCGTGAGGCCGCCGGCGACCGGCGTGCCCGTCCCGGGCGCGAAGGCCGGGTCCAGGCAGTCGATGTCGAAAGTCAGGTAGGCCTTGCGCCCGCCCACGATGCGATGGACCTCGGACACGACCGCCTTCGCGCCGTGCTCGTGCACCCAGGGCGCATCAAGCACGTTGAAGCCGAGGAGGTCGTCGTTGTGCGTGCGCAGCCCGATCTGCACCGACGCCTTCGGGTCCACGAGCCCCTCCCGCGCGGCGTGGTAAAACATGGTGCCGTGGTCGACGCGGCCCTTGCCCTCCGCGTCGTTCCAGGTGTCCGAGTGCGCGTCGAAATGGATCAGCGAGAGCGGGCCGTGGCGGCGCGCGTGGGCCTTCAGCAAGGGATAGCTGATGAAATGATCGCCGCCCATCGACAGCATCGCCGCGCCGGTTTCGAGGATCGCGTCCGCGTGCGCCTCGATCGCCGCCGGTATGCTCTCCGGACGGCCGTGGTCCCAGGCGCAGTCACCATAATCCGCGACGGCGAGCCGCTCGAGCGGATCGAACGGGCAGCCGTAAGGGCGGGTCCAAGCGATCTGGGCGGAGGCCGCGCGGATCGCTCGCGGCCCGAAGCGGGCGCCGGGGCGATTGGTCGTCGCGGTGTCGAGCGGGATGCCGGTGACGGCGACGTCGACGCCGGCGAGGTCCCGGGTGTAGCGGCAGCGCAGGAAGCTCTGCGCGCCGGCGAACGCAGGCTCGACTTTCGGGCCCTTGAGCCCGGGCGCCGTGAATGCGTGGTCGTTATTGATCCTGGCCATCGGTCCCCCGGTTGCGCTCGCGAGAGTGTGCCTGATCGGCCGGAACGATAAGGAGGTCGCCATGAAGTCGAATACCCTCTCTCCCTGGGCTTTGCCGGCCATCGCCGCTTCGCTCGCGCTTTCGGCCTGCGGCGGCGGCCGCGAGCCGCCGCCCGCGGCGACAGCCGCGAACCCCGCCGCCGGGGCGTCGGCGGAAATGAGCTGGGCGCGCGCGGCGCTCGAGCGCAACCCCGCACTCGAGGTGCTCGCCGCCGACCCGGCGACGGGCGTCTTCACCGTGCGCGACCGCGCGAGCGGCGAAGTGCGCACGGTGAACGTCGCGGAGCTCGCCGCGGCGCCGGTCGCGATGCTCGCCACGCCGTCGGCGG
>DASTCK010000099.1:0-15345 GCA_035711225.1 Casimicrobiaceae bacterium | reverse complement strand
GTCCTGCTGGCATTGGCGGTCGCGTGGCCGTTCCTGTGGCCGGTGTGGCGGCACGTCAGGCAGCTCGAGGATCCCGCCTGGCTCCGCACGCAAGGGGTCGTCGTCGTGTCCGATCGTGTCATCGAGCGGCGCTCGGGCCCGGTCGGCCACTACCTGGGATCGCCGATCTGGGGCAGCGTCACGTTCATGGGCATCGGCTACCGCTTCGACCGCGTGATCGCCGCACGCGAGCGCGAGAACATCGGCGCGGGCGAGCTCTACCTCGATCCGGGGTTGGTCTACGTGACCGAGTAGTCGTGCGCATACGAGCGCGCGTGCGCGTCGGGCGCAAGCTGCTCGCGCACTGATCGCAGACAGCGTTGCACGCCTGCGCAAACGCCCGCGCGAATCGCGCGCCGGTGTAACTCTTACCGGCAAGCTTTACGCCGCACACGCGTGCAACGTGCGACGGCGTTTCGCGTTCCCCGTAGGCGAAAGCGCCATCCCGCTGGCACGAGCGTTGCACGACGATCGGGAGTGTCGCGTCCCGACATCGACCGAGAGGGAACCATGAACCAGGATCGCAAGCAGCAGGACCAGCAAGGCAACAAGGGCGGCCAGCAAGGCGGGCAGCAGGGCCATGGCCAGCAGGGCGGCCAGCAGGACCAGCGCGGCGGGCAGCAGGGGCAACGCGGCGGCCAGCACGAGCAGCAAGGCAACCGTCAGCCGAACGAAGGCGGCCGGCAGAGCAACGAAGGCGGCCGCAGCCATCAGCAGGGCAGCGACCAGCAGCGCAACGAACGCCGCTGACGCGGCGGGCGAACGCGTCCGGACCTCCCCTCCCCGCGGTCCGGACGCCGTTCGCTTTTTCCCGGCTTAGCCGGTGCAGTGCTGCGCGAGGCGCCTGCGCGCAGCATCGAGCCTCGCGACGACGTCGCGCGAGCGCACCTCGTTCTGCTCGATCGCGCCATGGGCCTCGACGACCTCGCCGGTTTGCCACGCGTTGTTCGTCGATCTCGCGCGCCGACGCGCTCGAGTCGGCGCGCGGGGCGTCGAGGCCGCGGACGATGCGCTCGTTGGGCGTCGACCGATGCGGAACGGCACGTCGCCCCTTCTTCACCCGCCCATTCGCCGCGACGGAACGTCGATCACGCGCCTGCGAACCTGCGGCACGACGCTCATCACGTGCTCGACGACGCGCACGTCGGTGGTCGACGGCGCCACGACATCGAGGAACGGGAAAGAGGACGGCGAGCACGGCGATCGGGATGAAGACGACGCTCACCTGCGTGCAGGTGTTCCACCCAAGCGCACTTCTTCTTGCATTTGCCTGATCGACTGAGGCGTTTCGCGTCACACCGACGCCGCCACGCCAGGGCGGCTAGTCCGCAAGCGCCTCCTCGGGGAGCGTCCGCTCGGCGCCGCTGCGCCACCTGCCCGGCGTGGTGCCGGTCCAGCGGCGGAACGAGCGCATGAACGGGCTCACGCTCGCGTAGCCGAGCGTGGCCGCCACGTCGTCGAGCGACAGGTGCGTATCCTCGAGCAGTTGGCGCGCCGTCTCGAAGCGCACCTGGTCGAGCAGCGCCTGGAAGGTGATGCCCTGGTCCTGCAAGCGGCGGTTCAGCGTGCGCCGGTGCATCGACAGCATGCGCGCCGTCGCCTCGCCGGATACGTCCCCCGACAGCATCAGGATGCGCAGCGCCCGCATGACGCGCTGCTTCACCTCGCCGCGACCGGCCGCGTCGGCCCGGCGGCTCGCGCGCCGGAAGGTCTCGGGATCCGCGCCTTCGACGGGCCGCTGCATCCAGGCGGATGGAAAGCGCAATGCCCCGATCTCGGCGTCGAAGCGCGGCGTGACCCGGTAGAAGGCCCGCCACGGCGTGGCATCCGCGGGCCTCTCGCGAGGCAGCAACACCTCGGTCGGCGTCCAGGACGGCCCGCAGAGCTCCCGGAGGAAGTTCGTCGCCGAGGTGAGCGCCACGTCGTAGATATGGATAGACCCCTCGATGTTCGCGTGGTAGATCGCGTAACCGATCTCGACGATGCCGGGGCGCTCGATCAGGAACGCGAGCCCGCCGCCGCTGTTGAGGTGCTGGTAGACCGTGAGCGTGCGCAACGCGTCGCCGACGGTCGGCGAATGCCGCACGACCTCGCCGACCAGCCCGAGGTCCCCGAGGTGCCACAGGCGACCGGCGAGCAGCCCGACGTGGCGGCACCCGGTCCGCTCGGCGGCGAGGCGGAGCAAACGCCCAAGGGAGGCATAGGAGATCGTGCAGTCCGGCAGGCCCAGGGCATCCTGCGGCAGGCCGGCTGCGCGAAGCGTCTCGACCGCGTCCGCCCCGAGCTGCCTGATCAGCGAAGGCAGCGCGGTAAACGCGCCGACGCGCTGCGTCCATCCTCCGTCGGTGAGCTTGACGGCGTTGGCCAACAAGGCCGTTTGGTGCGCTAGTCGCATGCCTCCTCCGGACGTCCCGTCGGCATGATAATCCTGGACAACCTCCCCCCCGTTGAACGGCCGTCAAATCGGTCAGGCCGCTTTCGACCCGTTCCGAGCGAGGGTGGACCCTTCGGGCGTCCAGAAGTGCAAGGACACCGGTTGCCCGCTTGGACACCATGGACATCGTGGCCGCGCCCGCTTCAGGGGAGACGGGCCTGTTGCCAAGGCAGCCGGAGAGCTGCCCTCGACCATGTCCACCGATGCGGTATTCCACGCCAACGCGATCACCGTCGCGCTGACGGAGCCCTTTACGCCGGAGACGGTCGTCCTCGTCAAGGTCGGCCCGACCGGCATCGCAGTCTTCAACCTCGACGGCGTCTTGCACGCGATCGAGGATTCTTGCATGCGCTGCGGCGCCTCGCTGGTCGGCGGAACGCGTCGCGGCGGGCGCGTCGAGTGCGGATGCGGATGGACGTACGACATCGCGTCCGGGGCGGTCGATGGCCTCCCGATGCTGCGGCTGCAGAAATTCGACCTGAAGCGCGAGGGCGACGAGATCGTCGTCGGCACGATCGCCCATTGAAGCGCGGGTCGACGCTCCGGCGTGCGGCGCCTCCCCGGAGTACGGAGCCATCACGCCCCACGCACGTCCACGAAACGACCCGATGATCTTTCCGCCGGCGACCTGGCTGCGCACGTACAACCCGGCATTGCTGAGGCACGATGCGGTGGCCGGCGTCACGCTCGCCGCGTACGCCATCCCGGTCGCGCTCGCCTACGCTTCGCTCGCGGGCCTCCCGCCGCAACACGGGGTCTACTGCTACCTGGTGGCGGGCATCGCGTACGCGCTGTTCGGCACGTCGCGGCAGCTGGCGGTGGGGCCGACCTCCGCGATCTCGCTCCTGGTCGGCACGACGGTCGCCGGCATGGCCGGCGGCGATCCCGTGCGCTTCGTCCAGATCGCCGCGCTCACCGCGCTCGTCTTCTCGGCGATGAGCTTCCTCGCCTGGCTGCTGCGCCTCTCGTCGCTCGTCAACTTCATCAGCGAGACCGTGCTGCTCGGCTTCAAGGCGGGCGCCGCGCTCACGATCGCGCTGACCCAGCTGCCCAAGCTGTTCGGCGTGCCCGGCGGTGGCGACCACTTCTTCGAGCGCGCCTGGACGCTCGTGCAGCAGCTGCCGTCGACGAACCCGGTCGTGCTCGCGTTCGGCGTCGCGGCGATCGCCCTGCTCGTCGCGGGCGAGCGCTTCCTGCCGTCGCGGCCGATCGCGCTGTTCGTCGTCGTCGCCGCGATCGTCGCGCTGACGGTGACCCCGCTCGCGCAGCAGGGATTCAAGGTCCTCGGCGTGCTCCCGGCGGGACTGCCTGCGTTCGGCAGGCCATCGCTGCGGTTGACCGACGTCGACGGCGTCCTGCCGCTCGCGTTCGCCTGCTTCCTGCTCGCCTACATCGAAGGCGTATCGGCGGCGCGGGCGATCGCGCGCAAGCACGGCTACGAGATCGACCCGCGGCAGGAGCTGTTCGCGCTCGGCGCCGCGAACCTCGCGACCTCGATGTTCCAGGGCTATCCGGTCGCGGGCGGCCTGTCGCAGTCGTCGGTCAACGACAAGGGCGGCGCGCGCACGCCGATGTCGCTCGTCTTCTCGTCGATCGCGATCGGCCTGTGCCTCGTGTTCCTCGGCGACCTGTTGCGCAACCTTCCCGATGTCGTGCTCGCGGCGATCGTGCTGGTGGCGGTCAAGGGGCTCGTCGACGTCGCCGAGCTGCGCCGCACCTGGCGCCTGAGCCGCGTCGAGTTCGCGATCGCGGCGGTGGCGTTCGCCGGCGTGCTGCTGCTCGGCATCCTCAAGGGCGTGATGCTCGCGGCGGTCGTGTCGCTGCTGGTACTGATCCACCGCGCGGCGCGCCCGCACGTCGCCCAGCTGGGGCGCGTGCCCGGGACGTCGCGATGGTCGGACCTCGAGCGCAATCCGGACAACCGGACCGAGCCGGGCGTGCTGGTCGTCCGTGCGGAGGCAGGGCTCTTCTATTTCAACGCCGGGCACGTGCGCGACCGCATGCGCGAGCTGGTCGCCGCCGCGGGACCCGGGCTCGCGCTGGTGGTCTGGGACCTGTCCTCGTCGCCGAACGTGGACCTGGCCGGGGCGCGCCTGATCGCCGACCTGCGCGCCGAGCTGGCGGCGCGGAACGTCGTCCTGCGCGTGGTCGACGCGCGCGCGTCGGTCCGCGACCTCGTGCGCGAGGCCGTCGGCGAGGCGATCGGGGCCGTCGACCGGCGCCTGTCGATCGAGGACACGATCGCCGCGAGCCGCGCCGCCGCGGCGCGCGCGCCCGCTCAGTAACGCTCGGCGATCACCTTGAACGGATAGGCGGATTCGCGATAGTTGCCCGGCTTCTGGCGCTTGGGCAGCTTGACCTTATCGCGCGGCGCCGTCTCGTAGGGAATGCGGTCGAGGATGTGGCGGATGATGTTGAGCCGCACGCGGCGCTTGTCGTCGGATCGCGCGACGAACCACGGCGCCCACGACGAGTCGGTCGCCTGGAACATGTCGTCGCGCGCGCGCGAGTAGTCGTACCAGCGGCTGTACGATTTGAGGTCCATCGGGGAGAGCTTCCAGATCTTGCGGCCGTCGTCGATCCTCTCGGCGAGCCGCTTCGTCTGCTCTTCGGGACTCACCTCGAGCCAGTACTTGAGCAGGATCACGCCCGATTCGACGATCGCCTTCTCGACCAGGGGCACGGCGCCGAGGAAGCGCTTGACCTCGGCCTCGCTGCAGAAGCCCATCACCCGCTCGACGCCCGCGCGGTTGTACCAGCTGCGGTCGAAGATCACGACCTCCCCCGCCGCCGGCAGGTGCGGGATGTAGCGCTGCAGGTACATCTGCGACTTCTCGCGCTCGGTCGGCGCCGGCAGTGCGACGACGCGGAACACGCGGGGGCTCACGCGCTCGGAGAGCGCCTTGATCGTCCCGCCCTTGCCGGCGCCGTCGCGGCCCTCGAACACGATGGCCACCTTGAGGCCGGCATGCTTCACCCATTCCTGCAGCCGGACGAGCTCGACGTGGAGCTTCTTGAGCGCCTTCTCGTAGTCCTTGCGTCCGAGCGGTCCGGTGGCGGCGGCCTTCGTCCTGCCTTCCTTCGCCTTGCCCGCCTTCGCGCCGTGCCTGGCCGACTTCGCGGCTTTCGACCGTCCCGCGCTCGTGCCGTCAGTTGCCTTGCCGATGCTCGTCATCGCGTGCTCCTCCTGGGGTTTTCCGTGAGTCGAATGGCCGCGCACCTCGCGAACCCCGCACTGCGGGGCGCCATGGCATCGATCGCCGACGTTCGGGCAGGGCCTCGCCGCACGATCGTGGTGGTGGCAGGATGGCGGTTGGGCGGCACGCGCCGCCGGATCCACCCATGACCGACGCCCGCCACTGGCATGCAGACGAGACGCTGCGCGACGGGTCGCCGATCACGTTCCGCGCCGTGCGTCCCGACGACAAGGAACGTCTCGCGAAGGCGTTCGCCGGTCTCGAGCGCGAGTCCGTCTACAAGCGGTTCTTCCGCTATCGCGACACGCTCGACGATGCGGAGCTCGACGTGGTCGACCGGCTGGACTTCGTCCACGACGTGATGCTCGTCGTCACGCGCGGGACCGGACCGGACGAAACCGTGATCGCGAGCGGCCGCTACATCGAGCACGACGGGCCGCCCGGCGAGCGGGTCGCCGAAGTGGCGTTCACCGTCGAGGAGGATTACGCGGGCAACGGCATCGCGAAACGGCTGCTCGCCCATCTCGCCCGCCTCGCGCGCGCGCAAGGCATCGTCCGCTTCGATGCCGACGTCCTGGCGGACAACGGTGCCATGCTCGCGGTCTTCGGGCGCAGCGGGTTCCCGATCGAGCGGCGCCGCGACGGCGGCGTCGTGCACGTCACGCTCGATCTCGACCGCGGCTGAACGCGCTGCCGAGCCATGCCGGCATCGCGGGGGCGGCGCAGGACTCACAGCACGGTCGTGCTGCACGAGAGTCGGCGCTCCTTCCAGTAGAGCCCGTCGAGGCGGCGCTTGAGCTTCGAGAGCGAATCGATGCTCTTGCCCGAGAACGACATCACCGCGGCGGGCCGGCTTCCGTCGCCCTCCTCGCGCCTGACCTCCATGCATTCGAGGTCCGGCGCGTAGCGCGCGCAGAGCGCCTTGAGCTCCTCGTCCGTCGTGCCGGGCGCGAGGTTGGCGATCCATAGTCGTTCCATCGTGGGTTCTCCGCGTGCGCGTGGCGGCTTCGCCGCTCACGCCATGATGTTCGCGCCGCCGTCGACGTAGAGCGTCGCCCCCGACAGGCGCCGGGCGTACGGGGTCGCCAGGAACGCGCACGTGAAGCCGACGTCCATGATGTCGACGAGCTCGCCGAGCGGCGCGCGCTGCGCCGCCTCGTTCAACAACAGGTCGAAGTCCTTGAGCCCCGACGCCGCGCGCGTCTTGAGCGGTCCCGGCGACATCGCATGGACCCTGATGCCCTTGCTGCCCAGCTCGTAGGCGAGGTAGCGGCAGCACGCCTCGAGCGCAGCCTTGACCGGGCCCATCACGTTGTAGGTCGGCACCACCTTGTTCGCGCCGTGGTAGCTCATCGCGAACATCGTCCCGCCGTCGGTCATCAGCGGCGCGGCGAGCTTCGCCATGCGCACGAACGAGTGGCACGACACGTCCATCGCCTTCGCGAAGCCGGCCGCCGAGCAGTCGAGCAGCCCGCCCTGCAGGTCCTCCTTCGGCGCGAACGCGATCGAATGGACCAGGATGTCGAGCTTGCCCCATTGCGACGTCACTTGGTCGAACACGGCCTCGAGCTGGCCTGGCACCGAGACGTCGAGCGGCAGGAAGATCGGGGCCTCGAGCCCGCGTGCGAGCGGCTCGACGAACCTCCGGGCCTTGTCGTTGAGGTAGGTGATGGCGAGGTCGGCGTCGAGCTCGCGGAACGCCTTCGCGCAGCCGTAGGCGATCGACTGGTCGTTCGCGATGCCGATCACGAGTGCCTTCTTGCCCTTGAGCACCGGGCGGGGGATGTCGACGGTCATGGGGAGATCCTGGTCAGAGGGTCATGGCGGGCACCGACGCGGGCACCGCCAGTTCGGCTTCGGTCGCGGCGACGACGTCGGTGACCGACACGCCGGGTGCGGTTTCCATCAGCGTCGCCCGTCCGCCTGGGAATCCGATCACCGCGAGCTCGGTCACCACGAGGTCGACGACGCGCGCGGAGGTGAGCGGCAGCGAGCAGCGGCGCACGATCTTCGACCGCCCTTTCGCGGAGTGCTGCATCGCGACGACGACTCGGCGCGCGCCGGTCACGAGGTCCATCGCACCGCCCATGCCGGGCACCATCTTGCCGGGGATCATCCAGTTCGCGAGATGACCCTGGGCGTCCACCTGCAGGCCGCCCAGCACCGTGACGTCGACGTGCCCGCCGCGGATCAGCCCGAACGACATGGCGCTGTCGAACGTGCACGCACCGGGGATCGCGCTCACCGGCCGCCCGCCGGCATCGGTCAGCCGCGCCTGCGCGAGGCCTTCCTGCGGGATCGGCCCGGTGCCGATCAGTCCGTTCTCGGACTGGAAGAAGATGTGGATGCCGGGCGGCACGTAGTTCGACACCAGCGTCGGAATGCCGATGCCCAGGTTGACGAGCATCCCGTCCTTGAGCTCGCGGGCGATGCGCGTCGCGATGAGGGTCTGGGCGTCCATGTCAGGTCCTCACGACGAGCCAGTCGACCAGCGGCGCCGGCGTCATCACGTGGTCGGGCGAGATCATCCCGATCGGGACGACGTGCTCGGCGTCGACGATCACCGTGGCCCCCGCCATCGCGATCACCGGGTTGAAGTTGCGAGCGGTGAGCACGTAGGTGAGGTTGCCGAGGTAGTCCGCCAGGAACGCCTCGACCAGCGCGAAGTCGGCGGCCAGCGGTTTCTCGAGCAGGTAGTCGCGGCCGTCCACCTGGATCTTCTGCTTCCCTTCCTCGACCACGGTCCCTACGCCGGTCGGCGTCAGGACGCCGCCGAGGCCGTAGCCCGCGGCACGGATGCGCTCGATCAACGTGCCTTGCGGCACCAGCTCGACCTCGAGCTCGCCTGCGAGCATCTTCTTCTGCGTCTCGGGGTTGAGCCCGATATGGCTCGCGATGACCTTGGCGAGCGCGCCCGCGCTGACCAGCTTGCCGATCCCGACGCCGGGCAGGGCCGTGTCGTTGGCGATCACGGTAAGCCGCCGCTTGTTCTGGCGCACGATCTCGTCGACGATGCGCTCGGGCGTCCCGACGCCCATGAAGCCGCCGATCATCAGGCTAGCGCCGTCCGGGATCTTCGCCACCGCATCGGCGACCGTGGTCGTTCGCATCGTTCCTCCGCTACTGGGCGAGCCACGCCCCGTCGACCGGCAGCGCCGCGCCCCGGATCTGGGCCGCGGCCTCCGAGCACAGGTAGACGACCAGCGCGCCGATCGCCTCGGTCGTCACGAAGTCGTGCGACGGCTGCTTGTCGGCAACGAGCGCGACGCGCGCCTCGTCGGGCGAAAGGCGGTCGCGCGCGGCGCGGTCGTCGATCTGCTTCTGGACGAGCGGCGTCAACACGAACCCCGGGCAGATGGCGTTGCAGGTGATGCCGCTACGCGCGGTCTCGAGCGCCACCACCTTGGTGAGCCCGATCACGCCGTGCTTCGCCGCGACGTACGCAGCCTTCTGCTCCGACGCGACCAGTCCGTGCACCGAGGCGATGTTGACGATGCGGCCCCAGTTGCGCGAGCGCATGCCCGGCAGCACCGCCTTGATCGCGTGGAAGTTCGACGAGAGGTTGATCGCCAGGATGGCGTCCCACCGGTCCTCGGGGAACGACTCGACCGGCGCCGTGTGCTGGATCCCGGCGTTGTTGACCAGGATGTCGACCTTGCCGAACGCACGCGTCGCTTCAAAGACGAGGTCGCGGACCTCGCCCGCCTTGCCGATATCCGCCCCGTGCACCGCGACGGGAACGCCGAACTCAGCGGCCAGATCGCTGCGCAGCTTCCCGATCTCGGCGGCCTCGCCGAATCCGTTCAGCATCACGCCCGCGCCCTGCGCCGCGAGCGACCGCGCGATGCCGAGGCCGATGCCGCTGGTCGATCCGGTCACGATGGCCGCGCGGCCGCGCAGCGCTCCGGCGGGTGTCGTGGTCACGCAGCCTCCGGGGGAAAACGTGTCTTCAAGAGTCTTCCGAGTCGGGCGGCGCCTCGCCAAGCAGCTTGGGCACGAAGCTCAGCGCCACGGCCGAGGCAATGCCCACCGCCGTCTCCAGGCAGCGTTGCACCGCGTAGGTCCACGCTTCGCCCGGGTGCTCGAGCAGCACGATGGCGCACACGTAACCGGCCAGCTTCTCCGCACCGCGCAGTCGAAGCCCATGCGCGAGCAGCATCGCGACCAGCACGCCGACGCCGATGATCCATGGGCCCGCGTGCATGATCGGTACGAGCAGCCCGCCCGTCACGGTGCCGAGCAACGTCCCGAGCAGGCGAGGCACGGCGAGCTCGCGGGAGCGACTCGGGACCAGGTCGGTGACGAGGACCGCCGCGATCATTGCGTACAGCGGCGACGGCAGCCCGAACGCGCGGGTCGCGGCAACGGCGAGCGACGCGGCGACGGCGGCGCGGACCGACAACTGCGCTGCGCTGAGAGGCAGCCATTTCATCGCGTCGCATGGTGTTGCATTGCGCGCGGCGTGTGCGTCCGCCGCAGAGGGCGGGCGACGGACCTCACGCCGCCGCCTCCCCTGCTTCCGCCGCCAGCACGCGGTCCGTGTGCCTGGCGATCATCAGTTCCTCGTTGGTCGGCACGACGAACGCCGCGGCGCGGCTTCCCGCCGTGCTGATGCGCTGCGCCCCTTTGCGGTTCGCCTCGACGTCTAGGTGCACGCCGAGCCATTCGGCGTCGCGGCATACGCGCTCGCGCAGCGCGCGGCTGTTCTCGCCGATGCCCGCGGTGAACACGATCGCGTCGAGGCCGCCCAGCGCCGCGGCGAGCGAGCCCAGCTCGCGGCCGATCCGGTAGACATAGAGGTCGATCGCGGCCTTGGCGCCCGGGGCGTCGCTCGCCTCGAGCGTGCGCATGTCGCTCGAGATGCCCGACACGCCGAGGAGGCCCGACTGCTGGTAGATGAGCTTCTCGATCGCGCGGGCGTCCATCTTCATCTCGTCCATCAGCCATAGCACCACGCCCGGATCGAGGCTCCCGCAGCGCGTCCCCATCGGCAGCCCGTCGGCCGCGGTGAAGCCCATCGTGCTCGCCACGCTGCGCCCGGCGTCGACCGCGCACATCGACGACCCGTTGCCGAGGTGCAGCACGACGACCTTGCCGGCCGCGGCCTTCGCGTCGACCTTCGGCAGCGTCGCGGCGATGTACTCGTACGACAGTCCGTGGAACCCGTAGCGGATCACGCCGCGGTCGGTGATCGACTTGGGCAGCGCGAACGCCTGCGCGACCGCGGGCTGGCCGCGGTGGAACGCCGTGTCGAAGCACGCGACCTGCGGCACGTCCGGGAGCCGCTCGAGCAGCAGTCGGATCGGCGCGAGGTTGTGCGGCTGGTGCAGCGGCGCAAGCGACACGAACTTGCCCAGCGCATCGAGCACGCCGCGGTCCACGCGAACCGGCGCCGCGTATTCGGATCCGCCGTGCACGACGCGGTGGCCGATTCCGGTCAGCCGCTGTCCGCCGAGCCGCCTGCGCAGGAACGCGACCAGGTGGTCGAGCGCCCCGGCATGCCCCACCGTCGCGCCCTCGCCCCAAGCCTTCTCGTCCAGCACGACTCCGGCAGCGTCCTTGGCGACGAAGCGCGGCGACGTCGTGAGTCCCTCGGCCTGCCCGCGCACGATGAGATCGAGCGCCCCGTCGCGGGCGGCGAACAGCGAGAACTTGAGGCTCGACGACCCCGCGTTGAGGACCGCGATGGCGTCCGACATCGTCAGCTCACGGCCTTGCCGGCGGCCTCGCGGCGCGCATTGGCCACCAGCGCCGCGACAGCGCAGGACGCGAGGCGCGTCGTCACGCTATCCGCCCGGCTCGTGAGGATCACCGGCACGCGCGCGCCCAGCACGATGCCCGCGGCATCCGCGCCGGCCAGGAACGACAGGCTCTTCGCGAGCATGTTGCCCGCCTCGAGGTCGGGAACGATGAGCACGTTGGCGCGCCCGGCCACCGGCGAGTCGATCTTCTTGATCTTCACCGACTCGAGGCTGATCGCGTTGTCGAGCGCGAGCGGGCCGTCCACGATCGCGCCGGTGATCTGGCCGCGGTCGGCCATCTTGCACAGCGCCCCGGCCTCGACCGTCGAGGGCACCTTCGGGTTGACGGTCTCCATCGCCGACAGGATCGCGACGCGCACCTCGGGGAAGCGCAGCGCATGCGCGAGGTCGATCGCGTTCTGGATGATGTCGACCTTGTCCTCCATCGTCGGCGCGATGTTGACCGCCGCGTCGCTGACGATCAGCGTCTCGGGGTACGACGGCACGTCCATCACGAAGCAATGGCTCACGCGGCGCGCGGTGCGCAATCCCGTCTCGCGGCGCACCACCGCGCCCATCAGCTCGTCGGTGTGCAGGCTGCCCTTCATCAGCGCTTCGGCCTTGCCCTCGCGCACGAGCTCGACCGCCTTTGCAGCGGAGGCTTCGCTGTACGGCGCGTCGACGATCGGAAGCTTCGCGATGTCGATCCCGTGCTTCTTCGCGACCGCCTGGATGCGGTCCTTCGGGCCGACCAGGATCGGCGCGATGAGGCCCATCTGCGCAGCCTCGACCGCCCCGCGGAGCGAGCTCTCGTCGCAGGGATGGACGACGGCGACCGTCGTCCTGGGCAGCGACTTGGCGACCTCGATCAGCCGATCGTATTTCTCGTGCTTGCGCGCCGCCATGGCATCAGGCCTTTGCCCGCGCCTTCGTTCGGCGCGCGGCCTCTTTGCGTGTCTTGCGCGGAATCGCCTTCGGGGCGCGCGTCCCGAGCGTCGCGCCGATCCGCTCGACGATCGCCATCTGCTCGGCGGACGGCTTGGCCCGCTGCACGCGCTCGTCGGCGAGCAGGCGCCGCACCTGCGTGACCAGGCGCTCGCGGTCGGCGGGATCGGCCAGCAGGCTGGGCAGCGTCGCAAGCGCCTTCTCGGGCTCGTAGCGCACGACGATTTCCTGCTCGCCGCGCACGCGCCGCCACTCGTGCGGCGGCAGGGCAGGAAGCAGGTCGCGATACTCGGCCGCGATCTCGCGCCGGGCCTCCAGCCGCGACAGGAGCAGCGGCTCGCCCTTGCGCGCGAGCAGGCAGGCCACGCGGGCGAGCGCCTCCGGATAGCCGCCTTCGGCGATCGAGGCGAGCGCGTCCTGCACGAACGGGAGCTCGCGCGGCTCGGCGATGCGCTCGGCCGCCTGCTGCTCGGACGCGTGCTTGTCCGCGATGTAGAGGGAGAACACGTTGCCGTACGTCTGGAAGAACGCGGCTTCGCTCGACGCGTCGCGCATCGCACGGTAGTAGTCGAGCGACGCGCTGAACGCCGACGACGCCGCCTTCTCGATCTTCGCGAGAGCGTTGTCCCTGCCGGCAGGCATGCGCTTCTCGCGCACCGCGCTCGCCGCGGGGCCGAGCCACCCGAGCCAGGGGTTCAGGTCCGACAGCGACCAGCGCTGGAAGCGCAGCGGATGGAACTGTCGGCGCAGCTTCGCGGACGCGGCGTTGGACGTCGCCTGCACCAGCGGTTGCGCAAACAGCTCGTACGCGCGCTGATTGAACTCGGAAATCGCATTCACCGCCTCGAACGGCTTCTCGTCGGCGCGCTCGAACCGGTTGAGACGCGCGACGATGTCCTCGAGCCGGTGCTCGCGGAACGCGACCTCGTACTCGACCTTGCCGCCGGCGCCCTTGCGCTCGTCGATCGACATGCCGTAGAGGCCGGGTGGCAGCGACTCGATCGACTTCAGCACCTCGACGATCTGCGCGTGCTCCTTCTTCGCGACCTTGCCGGACACGAAGATGCCGAGGTGGCCGACGTCCTGGTGCAGGAGGCCGACGATGACCTGGCCGCGGGCCTTGATCTCGTCGGTCGAGCCGTAGACGTCCGCGACCCAGTTGAACGCCTGCTGCGGCGGCGTGATGTTGTCGCCCATCGACGCGAACAGGACGATCGGCGCCTTGATGTCCCGCAGGTCGAACGCCTTGCCGCCCTTCTGCTTCGCACCTCCCGTCCACAGCTTGTTGCCGACGAACAGGTTGCGCGTGATCCACTCGATCTCCTCGCGGTTCAGCAGGTAGAAGCCGCCCCACCAGCGCTCGAACTCGAGGAAGCGCGGCGGCTCGGTGTCGACGTTCGCGTACAGGTGGTAGTACTTGTCCCAGAACGTGTTCGCGGGGTTCAGGTTCTCGAAGTTCTCGACGAGGTAGGCGCCGTCGAACACGCCGTCGCCGAGGTCGGAAGTGAAGGACGACAGCCACGTACCGCCGAGCATGCCGCCGGCGTAGCGCATCGGGTTGTCTCCGGCGCCCTCGTCCCAGGCGCCGCCCCAGTACGACATCGGTGCGCCATTGATGACGATCGGTCCGGTCTCGTCGGGGTCGGCGGCCGCCAGCATCATCGCGGCCCAGCCGCCCTGGCAGTTGCCGATGATCGCCGGCTTCTCGCTGTCCGGATGCAACGCGCGGACCCGGTGCACGAACTCCTTCTCCGCCTCGCACACGTCGACCAGCGTCTGGCCGGGCTCCGGGTCGCGGAAGAAGATGACGAAGTAGACCGGGTGTCCCTCGCGCAGCGCGACGCCCACCTGCGAATCGTCCTTGAAGCCGCCGATGCCCGGGCCATGGCCCGCTCGCGGATCGATGATGACGTAGGGACGGAGCTTCGGGTCGACCGTCACGCCCGCGGGCGGAACGATGCGCACGAGCGCGTAGTTGACGGGGTGCGCGAGCGTGCGACCGTCGACGACGGTCTCGTACTGGAAGTGGAGCACCGGCGGCAGGCCCGCCTGCGTGTGCTCGACGAACGCGTTGCCGCGCTGTCGCAGCGTGTCCCAGAACAGGACGGAGCGCTGGGCCGCGTCGATCGTGTACGCGTACCAGTCGTTCCACATCCGCGCGCCCAGCATCGGGTCGGCCATCAGCGCGCCGACGCCGTTGCGCTCCCAGGCCTCCTTGACCTGCCCGAGGTAGGTCTCGTGCGCGACCTTGGCGCGCTTGCCGTAGAGAATCGCGACCTTGGCGGCGATGTCGTTGCTGCGTTCGAGTTGCCGGCCGATGTCCATCGTCGTGCCTCCGAGGTTGGATGCGCCCATTTTATGTCGCGACGCAGCAAACCTCGGTTGACTGCCGTCAATCCAACCGGGCGGGGCACGGGACTCGGTTGCCAGCCGTCACCCGGGGGCCGCTAAAAGAGGCCGCTCGCGGGTGCTTGTGTCCGTCTCCCGAAGGCAATGGCCGAGCTTTTCCTGCGGGAGCGGTCGCGGGGTCGGCCCTTGGCGACGGCCGCCCTTCCTCCATCCTCCTCAGGCGGGGCAGGAGGCGTCCTGCCATTTCTAGACAAACGCCCCGCTCGCGCCCCGGGGTTCCGGGAGCGGTGGACGTTCGACGATCTTCGCCTCACGGCCTGCGGCGTCAGCCTGACGCCTGCCCCACCGGCCCATGGCTCGGCACGCTCGTGGGACCTGCTTCAGCCGGACGCGCCCGCGCTACCGGGTTGCAGCAGGCGCTGAGGCGCTCCGGTTGCGCTCGATCCAGCGATCGACCGCGGCGACGACCGCGTCGACCGCCTCGGAGCGCATCCCGTGCTGCGCGCCGAGGGCCTGGACGAGCCGGTCGACCCGCTCGATGTTCGGCGCGCCGCCCGCGAGCGCGCGCGCCGCCGACGATGGGTTCAGCAGCGATTGCGCCGCGTTAGCGTCTTTCTCGAACGGCACGAGGTCGTCGGCG
>DASTCK010000098.1:0-14571 GCA_035711225.1 Casimicrobiaceae bacterium | reverse complement strand
TCGTCGGCCACGAGCGCCTGCCCGGGCGCGAGACCGATCGGCGCCTGCCCCGGCAGCAGGCATTCGCTCGCGCCGGCGGCCGCGTAGCACACCCCGAAGCGGAACGGCCCCGCGACCGCGGTGGCGCCATCGGCCACGACGAGGCGGCTCGTCGCGCGATCGCGCCGGACCATCAGGTTGTACGCGCGCGCCGGGCCGCCGACGAGGCGGCAGACGCAGGCCCGCTCGCCGGCGAAATGGTAAGGCTCGTTTCGCGCCAGGATCTCGACCTCGGCATCGTCGTACGCGAGCACGACGCCGTCGCCGCCGAGCAGCACGAACGTGCGATCGACGCCGGGCCACGACGAGAACGCGCCGTCGCGCTCGATGTCGGCGATCGACACGCGCCACGCGAAGCCCGCCGCGGCGCCGGACGGCCACGATGCGATCTCGGCGGTGCGGCCGCCGCCGTTCTTCCACGGCATCGGCCGGAAGTCCCGAGGCGAAAGCAGGCGATGGGGGGTCATCGAGCCGGGAACAGGCAAGCGCGCGAGCCTCCGCGCCCGAGATCGCCGGCATTGTATGCCAACGGCGGTCGACGGCCGCGGCGTTGACAGCCCCGGGGCGCGCCGCCAAGATGTTCTTTCCCTTCCCGTTCGTGGAGCAACTCCCATGCGTCGCCCCCTCCCCGTCATCGTCGCCGCCCTCGCGCTCGCCTGCGCCGCGACGGCGTCCGCGCAGGAAACCAAGGTCGCGATCGGCCTGTCCGGCTGGACCGGGTTCGCGCCGCTCACGCTCGCGAAGGAAGCGGGGATCTTCAGGAAGCACGGGCTCGACGTCTCGCTCAAGAAGATCCCGCAGAAGGACCGCCACCTCGCGATCGCGTCGGGCGACGTGCAGTGCGCCGCGACCACGGTCGAGACCTGGATCGTGTGGAATGCGAACGGCGTGGCGACCACGCAGATCTTCCAGCTGGACAAGAGCTACGGCGCCGACGGCATGGTGGTTCGCAACAACGTGCAGAAGATCGCCGACCTCAAGGGCAAGACGGTCGCGGCGTCCGCGCCGGGGACCGCTCCCTACTTCACGCTGGCGTGGTTCCTGAAGAAGAACGGCCTGTCGGTCAAGGACGTGACGGTGGTCAACCTCGAGCCCGGGCCGGCCGCGCAGGCGTTCGTCGCCGGCCAGAACGACGCGGCGATGACCTACGAGCCCTACCTGTCGACCGTGCGCTCCGCGCCCCAGGCCGGGAAGATCATCGCGACTACGCTCGACTACCCGATGATCATGGATACGTTCGGGTGCACGCCGAAGTTCCTCGCCGACAACCCGAAAGCGGCGAAGGCGATCGCGGACAGCTATTTCGAGGCGGTCGACATGATCGCGAAGGAGCCGAAGAAGAGCTTCGAGATCATGGGTGCCGACGTCAAGCAGAGCGGCGAGCAATTCGAGGCCTCGCAGAAGTACCTGCGCTGGCAGGACCGCGCCGCGAACAAGGCGTTCTTCGCCGGCGAGCACGCCCGCTTCTCGAAGGAGGCCGCCGACCTCCTGCTCGAGATCGGCATCATCAAGTCGGTGCCCGACCTGTCGAAGCTCGCGGACACCCGCTTCATCCAATGATCTCCCGGGGGCGGGCTCCGGAGCCCGTCCCCCGCCCGCTGCACCGTGAAACCGCTCGTCCCCGTGAACCGGGCGCGGAAGATCGCGCTCGGCGTCGCGTTCTTCGTCGTGTTCGTCGCCGCGTGGAGCGCGGCCACGTTCGGCGGCTTCGTGTCGAAGACCTTCCTCGCCGACCCGGTGACGATGCTGCGCGAAGGCTACGCGCTGTTCGCCCGGCACGGCTTCGCGAACGACGTCGGCGTCACCGTCTGGCGCGTGCTGGGGGGCTTCGCGCTGGCCGCGCTCCTGGGCGTGCCGCTCGGCATTGCGATGGGCGCCTTCAAGCCGGTCGAGGCGTTCTTCGAGCCGTTCGTCTCGTTCGCGCGCTACCTGCCGGCCTCCGCGTTCATCCCTCTCCTGATCCTGTGGGCGGGCATCGGCGAGGCGCAGAAGCTCCTCGTGATCTTCATCGGCGTGTTCTTCCAGATCGTGCTGATGGTGGCGGTCACCGTCGGCTCGACGCGCCGCGACCTGGTAGAGGCCGCATACACGCTCGGCGCCGGCCCGCGCGGCATCGTTCAGCGCGTGCTGCTGCCCAACGCCGCGCCCCAGATCGCCGAGACGCTGCGCCTCGTGCTCGGCTGGGCGTGGACCTACGTGATCGTCGCGGAGCTCATCGGCGCCTCGTCGGGCATCGGCCACATGATCACCGACAGCCAGGCGCTGCTCAACACCGGCCAGATCATCTTCGGCATCATCATGATCGGGCTGATCGGGCTCGTGTCCGACTTCGCGTTCAAGTGGGCCAACCAGCGGATGTTCCCGTGGCACCTGGTCGCGCACTCGTGACGGCTCGCGTCGAGAAACGCGCATGGGGCGGCTGACGCTCGACGGCGTGGGCCGGACGTTCCCCGGCGTGCGCGACGGTCCGCCGACCGTCGCGCTCACGCCGATCTCGCTCGACGTCGCCGACAACGACTTCATCACGATCCTCGGGCCGTCGGGCTGCGGCAAGTCGACGCTGCTCCGAATCGTGGCCGGCCTCGACAAGCCGACCGAGGGCCGCGCGCTCGTCGACGGTGCGCCGGTCGTCGGCCCGGGCGCCGACCGCGGCATGGTGTTCCAGAGCTACACGCTGTTCCCGTGGCTCACCGTCGAGCAGAACGTGCGCTTCGGATTGCGCGAGAAGGCCGTGCCGGAGCGGGAGCAGGCCTCGATCGCGCGCCACTGGATCCACCGCGTCGGTCTCGACGGGTTCGCGGGCCACTACCCGAAGATGCTGTCCGGCGGCATGCAGCAGCGGACCGCCATCGCGCGCGCGCTCGCCAACGCGCCGAAGATCCTGCTGCTGGACGAGCCCTTCGGCGCGCTCGACCACCAGACGCGCGGCCTCATGCAGGAGCTCCTGCTCGCGCTGTGGGAGCACGAGAAGACCACGGTGCTGTTCGTCACGCACGACATCGAGGAGGCGATCTTCATGGCGAGCCGCGTCGTCGTGATGAGCGCGCGCCCCGGCCGCGTGAAGGCCGACGTCCCGGTCGCGCTTCCGCACCCGCGCCACTACACGGTCAAGACGACGCCCCCGTTCTCGGCGCTGAAGGCGCGCCTGACCGAGGAAATCCGCGCGGAAGCGTTGAAGGTCGAAGGTGCCGCCCTGCCGGCCGACTGAGCGGCGCGCCCGGCACGGGCGCGTCCAGCGCCTCGTGGCGCTCATCGCCCTGGCGCTCGCCGGCTGCGCGAGCGTCGCCGACACCGATCGCGCCTGGATCGAGAACGCGGGCGAGGTGGTCGCGGTCAAACTGGGGTGCCCGCCGGCCGCGGGCGCCCCGACCGGCGCGGGGGCCCTCGCCGCGGACCGCGAGCTCTCGGTGATCTCCTGGAACATCCACCGCAACGCCGACCCCGGATGGGAGCACGACCTCGGGCGCTTCGCCGCCGCGAGCGATCTCGTGCTCCTGCAGGAAGCGACGCTCACGTCCGCGCTGCGCGAGGTCCTGATGCACGCCGACCGGCGCTGGACGCACGCCGACGCCTGGGCGTTCGACGGCATCAACAACGGGGTCCTGACGGCCGCGGCGACGCTGCCCGCGGCCGCGTGCGTCCAGCGTGCGCAGGAACCGCTGCTGGGCCTGCCGAAGTCCGCGCTGGTCGCGTGGTATCGCATCGAGGGACGCAGCGACCGCCTCGCGGTCGCGAACGTCCACGCGATCAACTTCACGCTCGAGCTCGGCGCCTACCAGAAGCAGCTCGACGCGGTCGTCGACGTGCTGGCATCGCACCGCGGCCCGGTGATCCTCGCCGGCGACTTCAACACCTGGAGCCCGGTGCGCGAGCAGGCGCTCGTCGCGACCGCCGCGCGCATCGGCCTCGTCGAGGCGCGACCCCGTCGCGGCGAGCGGTCGCGCTTCCTCGGCATGACGGCCGACTACCTGTTCGTGCGCGGCCTCGGCGTCGACGACGTGTGGGTCGAGACGGTCGACTCGTCGGATCACGCGCCGATCCGCGCGAAGCTGAAGCTGCCGCCCGCATGAACGCCGGCCTGCGCACCTCGATCGCGCTCTGCGCGCTGGCCGTGGCGCCCGCCGCGCTCGCGACGCCCGACGCGGTCGCGTCGCGCGAGATCGACCACCTGCTCGCGTTCGTCGCGGCCTCCGACTGCAGGTTCGTCCGCAGCGGCACCGAGGCGCCCGGGCCCGAGGCGCGCGACCACCTGGTACGCAAGCTCGGCGTGGCGCGGCCGCTCATCTCGACGGCCGACCAGTTCATCGACTACGTCGCGACCGGCAGCAGCATGACCGGCCAGCCCTACAAGGTCCGCTGCGGCACGCGCGAGCTGACGTCGAGGGAGTGGCTGCGCGCCGAGCTCGAGCGGCACCGCTCGGCGACGAAGGCGAAGTAGGCGCGCAGCGGGCACGCGCGTCGCAGCCCGCTCGAGTCTTCGTGACCCGTTCGCCCGCAAGGCGCCGGGCCGCGCCAAGCCTTCCCGGCTGCCTTTCCCCGGTCGAAAGCATCGCGCGGCCGCATTGACGCCGACCGCGTCACAAGGCAGCGAAACGCCAGTCCGTGCGATGGTTCGTGCGGCCGCGCAAGCGTCCCGGGCGCGAAGCGTTCGCCCGTCCGCTAATACCCCCCCGACTGCTGCCACCGCCACGCGTCCTCGCAGATCGCATCGAGCCCCCGCCGCGCGTGCCACGCGAGCAGCGCCTGCGCGCGCGAAGGGTCGGCGTAGTAGCACGCGACGTCGCCCGCGCGTCTCGGCACGAAGGTCCGTGCGATGCGCCGGCCGCACGCCCGCTCGAATGCGGTGACCACCTCCAGCACCGAATAGCCGCGCCCCGCTCCCAGGTTGAACGTCGTCGCGCCCGGCGCCGAGGCGAGGAAGCGCACCGCCGCGACGTGCGCCTCCGCGAGGTCGACCACGTGCAGGTAGTCGCGGATGCCGGTGCCGTCCGGCGTCGGCCAGTCGCTGCCGTAGATCGCGAGCTCGCCCTCGGCGCCGGCGGCGATGCCGCACAGGTGCGGCACCAGGTTCTCGCGCCGCTCGCCGAAGTGCTCGCCGATGCGGGCCGACGGGTGCGCGCCGGCGGGATTGAAGTAGCGCAGGATCGCGATGCGCCAGTTGGCGTTCGCGCGCGTGAGGTCGCGCAGGAAGTCCTCGGCGGCGCGCTTGGTGCGTCCGTACACGTTCTGCGGGCGCAGCGGCGCCTCCTCGGCCACCGGCAGGCGGTCGGGCTGGCCGTAGACGGTGGCGGAGCTCGAGTACACGAAGCGCGCGACGCCGGCCTCGCCCATCACTTCGGCCAGCGCAACGGTGCCGCCGACGTTCACGTCCCAGAACGCGAGCGGCCGCGCCTCGCCGTCCCCCACGCCCTTGAGGGCCGCGCAGTGCACGACCGCGACGATCGGGAAATCGTGGAACGTCCGCCGCAACGCCTGCGAGTCGCGCACGTCGGCCTCGACGACGTCGAGCGCGAGCCCGGTGAGCGCCGACAGCCGCGGCACCGCGTTGCGGCTCGACGTGGCGAAGTTGTCGAGGATGATCGGCACGTAGCCGGCGTCGGCGAGCGCCACGACGACGTGCGAGCCGACGTAGCCCGCGCCGCCGGTCACGAGGATCTTCCCGTCCATGGGCGGGCATCCTACAGGACGGCCGACGGCCGTCGGCGCGCCGGATGTCCCACGCCGCGGCGGCGGAAAGCAGGATGCCGGTCGCGCGCCGTGCTCGCGCGCGCCCATGAAAAAGGCCGGGCAGCGCCCGGCCTCCTGCCAGCGTGCGGCCGCTCGCGGCTACCCGGCCTTCGCGGCCTCGGCGCCTTCGGCCGGCATCGGCCGGTCGACCAGCTCGACCAGCGCCATCGGCGCGTTGTCGCCCTGGCGGAAGCCGAACTTGAGGATGCGCAGGTAGCCGCCCGGGCGCGCCTTGTAGCGCGGGCCGAGCTCGGCGAACAGCTTGGTGACGACGCCGCGGTCGCGCAGCCGGTCGAACGCGAGGCGCCGGTTCGCGAGCGTCGGCTCCTTCGAGAGCGTGATCAGCGGCTCGGCGACCTTCCGGAGCTCCTTGGCCTTCGGGAGCGTCGTCTTGATCGCCTCGTGCGTGAACAGCGAGACGGTCATGTTCCGCAGCATCGCGACGCGATGGCTGCTGGTGCGGTTGAGCTTACGTTGTCCGTGTCTGTGGCGCATGGCTCACGTCCCTTCACTGTTGCGGCACCGCTTCGCACGGCGCTCGGTTCTTGTTCTTTGCTTGGTTCTGTCGCCGACCATCGACTGGGTTCGCCAGCGATCGTCGGGATCCTCGATCCCTGAAAAGCAGGGGTGCACTGGTCAGGGCCGATCCAGCCCCGCGGGCGGCCAGTTCTCGAGCTTCATGCCGAGCGACAGCCCGCGCGACGCCAGCACTTCCTTGATCTCGTTCAGCGACTTGCGGCCGAGGTTCGGCGTCTTCAGGAGCTCCGTCTCGGTGCGCTGGATGAGATCGCCGATGTAGTAGATGTTCTCGGCCTTGAGGCAGTTGGCCGAGCGCACCGTCAGCTCGAGGTCGTCGACCGGCCGCAGCAGGATCGGGTCGACCTGCGGGGACGTGCGCTCGGTGACCGGCACGTCCGTGCCCTTGAGATCGGCGAACACCGACAGCTGCTCGACCAGCACGCTCGCGGCGTAGCGCACCGCCTGCTCCGGTTCGACGACGCCGTTGGTCTCGATGTCGAGGACCAGCTTGTCGAGGTCGGTGCGCTGCTCGACGCGCGCGCTCTCCACGGCGGAGCTCACGCGGCGCACCGGCGAGAACGACGCGTCCAGCAGGATCGAGCCGATCGAGCGCCCGCCCTCCGGCTTCACGCGCGCCGTCGCCGGCTGGTAGCCGCGGCCCTTGTCGACGCGGATCTCCATCTCGATCTTCCCGCCCGCGGTCAGGTGCGCGATGACGTGCTCGGGATTGATGATCTCGACGTCGTGGTTCGGCTCGATGTCGGCGGCCGTGACCGGGCCCTCGCCCTGCTTCGCGAGCTTGAGCACGACGTGGTCGCGGTTGTGCAGCTTGAGCACGACGCCCTTGAGGTTCAGCAGGACGTCGACGACGTCCTCCTGGACGCCGTCGAGCGCCGAGTACTCGTGCAGCACGCCCGAGATGCGGACCTCGGTGGGCGCGTACCCGGGCATCGACGACAGGAGCACGCGACGCAGCGCGTTGCCCAGCGTGTGCCCGTAACCGCGCTCGAACGGCTCCATCACGACCTTGGCGTGGAACGGCGACATGCTTTGCACGTCGATGATGCGCGGCTTCAACAGAACGTTGCTTTGCATGCGGAAAACCTCTGGTGAAGACGACGCCCGCCAGCCGCTGCGCGGCGCGGGCGTCGCCTTTGGATTACTTGCTGTACAACTCGACGACGAGGCTCTCGTTGATGTCCTGGCCGAACTCCGAGCGGTCCGGGGCGCCCTTGAACGTGCCCTGCATCTTCTTCGGGTCGACGTCGACCCAGGCCGGGAACCCGACCTTCTCGGCGAGCTGCAGCGAATCGGTGATGCGCAGCTGGGCCTTCGACTTGTCGGCGACCGAGATCACGTCGCCGGTCCGGCACAGCGCCGACGGGACGTTGAGCCGCTTGCCATTCACCAGGATCGAGCCGTGCGTCACGAGCTGGCGCGCCTCGGCGCGCGTCGAGCCGTAGCCCATCCGGTAGACGACGTTGTCGAGCCGCGACTCGAGCAGCTTGAGCAGGTTCTCGCCGGTCGACCCCTTGCGGCGCGCGGCCTCCACGAAGTAGCGGCGGAACTGCCGCTCCATCAGCCCGTAGATCCGGCGCAGCTTCTGCTTCTCGCGCAGCTGGTTGCCGTAGTCCGACATGCGCATGCCGGACTTCTGGCCGTGCTGGCCCGGCTTCACGTCCAGCTTGCACTTCGAGTCGAGCGAGCGGCGCGCGCTCTTCAGGAACAGGTCGGTGCCCTCCCGGCGCGCGAGCTTGCACTTGGGTCCGATGTATCGAGCCACGAGTAGATCCCTTTCCGTTAGACCCGGCGACGCTTCGGCGGCCGGCAGCCGTTGTGCGGCACCGGCGTCACGTCCGAGATCGAGCCGATCTTGAAGCCCAGCGCGTTCAGCGCGCGCACCGCGGACTCGCGGCCGGGTCCCGGTCCCTTGATGCGGACCTCGAGGTTCTTGACGCCGTATTCCTGCGCCGCGCGCCCCGCCGACTCGGCGGCGACCTGCGCCGCGAACGGCGTCGACTTGCGCGAGCCCTTGAAGCCCGCGCCACCCGAGGTCGCCCACGACAGCGCGTTGCCCTGCCGGTCGGTGATCGTGATGATCGTGTTGTTGAAGGACGCGTGGATGTGCGCGATCCCCTCGGACACGCTCTTCTTGACCTTCTTGCGGGCGCGGGCCTGGGCGGCCTGCTTCTGGGACGGTTGCTGTGCCATCGTCGATGTTCCTTGCGTTTACTTCGTCACGGCCTTGGAGAGCGCGACGGTGCGGCCCTTCTTCGGGCCCTTGCGCGTACGGGCGTTGGTCCGCGTGCGCTGGCCGCGCACCGGCAGGCCCTTGCGGTGGCGCACGCCGCGGTAGCAGCCCAGGTCCATCAGCCGCTTGATGTTCATCGTCGTCTCGCGGCGCAGGTCGCCCTCCACCGTGAAGCGGCCGACCTGCTCGCGCAGCTTGTCCATCTGCGCGTCCGACAGGTCCTTGATCTTGGCCGACGGCGTGACGCCGGTCGACAGGCAGATCGCCTTCGCGCGCGCGGGGCCGATGCCGTAGATCGCCTGCAGCGCGATGACCGCGTGCTGGTGGTTAGGGATGTTGACGCCTGCAATACGAGCCATGGTGTTCCTGTCCTGTCAGTCGTGGGCAGCCGTTCGCCTACCCTTGCCGCTGCTTGTGGCGGGGATCGGTGCAGATCACCCTCACGACGCCGTTGCGCCGGATGATCTTGCAGTTGCGGCACATCTTCTTGACGCTCGCCAGTACCTTCATCTCGTTCTCCTCGCCGGCCCGGCGCGCCCTCGGTGGCGCGCCACGGGTAACGCGGCGGCTTCTGACCGCTGTCCTCTGATCCCTGGTCGCTGGATCACTTCGCCCTGAACGTGATCCGCGCCCGCGACAGGTCGTACGGCGTCAGCTCCACGGTCACCTTGTCGCCCGGCAGGATCTTGATGTAATGCATCCGCATCTTCCCGGAGATGTGGCCCAGCACGACGTGCCCGTTCTCGAGCTTCACGCGGAAGGTGGCGTTGGGCAGCATCTCCACCACCTCCCCCTGCATCTGGATCGTGTCTTCCTTGGACATGCGGTGCTCGTCTCAGTCGCGCAGCGACACGCGAATCCTCCCTCTCCCACGGGGAGAGGGGCGGGGGCGAGGGGCCCGCACGGCTCTCATCGGCTCGGTACACCACCCTTGAAATTGGCCTTCTTGAGCAGGCTCTCGTACTGCTGCGACATCATGTAGGCCTGCACCTGGGTCATGAAGTCCATCGTGACCACGACGATGATCAGGAGCGACGTCCCGCCGAAGTAGAACGGCACGTTCTTCCAGGCGATCAGGAAGTTGGGGATGAAGCACACGACCACCAGGTACAGCGAGCCGATCAGCGTGAGCCGCAGCGTGATCTTCTCGATGTACTTCGCCGTCTGCTCGCCCGGCCGGTAACCCGGGATGAACGCCCCGCTCTTCTTCAGGTTGTCCGCCGTCTCCTTCGGGTTGTACTGGAGGCCGGTGTAGAAGAAGCAGAAGAAGATGATCGCCGCCGCGTACAGGATCTCGTGGATCGGCTGGCCGGGCCCGAGCGCCGCCGCGACGTCGCGCAGCCAGATCGTGCCCTCGCCCGCCCCGAACCACTGCGCCAGCGTCGCCGGGAACAGGATGATCGACGACGCGAAGATCGGCGGGATCACGCCGGCCATGTTGAGCTTGAGCGGCAGGTGCGAGCTCTGCCCCTGGTACACGCGGTTGCCGACCTGGCGCTTCGCGTAGTTGACCAGGATCTTGCGCATCGCGCGCTCGACGAACACGACGAACGCGGTCACGAGCACGATCAGCGCCGCGATGCCCAGCACCAGCGGGATCGAGTAGGCGCCGGTGCGCGCCTGCTCGAGCGTCAGGCCGATCGCGTTCGGCAGCCCGGCCGCGATGCCGGCGAAAATGATGAGCGAGATGCCGTTGCCTAGCCCGCGCTCGGTGATCTGCTCGCCGAGCCACATCAGGAACATCGTGCCGGTGACCAGCGTCACCGCCGAGACCATGCGGAAGCCCAGGCCCGGATCGAGCACCAGCCCGGCCTGCGACTCCAGCGCCACCGAGATGCCGAGCGCCTGGAACAGCGCGAGCACCAGCGTGCCGTAGCGCGTGTACTGCGTGATCTTGCGCCGGCCCGACTCGCCTTCCTTCTTCAGCGCCTCGAGCGACGGCACGACCACCGTGCACAGCTGCATGATGATCGACGACGAGATGTACGGCATGATCCCGAGCGCGAAGATCGAGAAGCGCGACAGCGCCCCGCCCGAGAACACGTTGAACAGGCCGAGGATGCCGTCCTGCTGCGAGCGGAACAGGTCCTCGAGCACGGCCGCGTTGATGCCCGGCACCGGGATGTGCGTCCCGATCCGGTAGACGACGAGCGCGCCCAGCAGGAACCACAGCCGCCGCTTGAGGTCGGCGTACCGGGAACCGCTCTTCAGGGCGGGATTGACCGTTGCCACGTTGTCCTGGCTCTCTCTTCCCCGATCCGTCAGGCCACGCTGCCGCCGGCGGCTTCGATGGCCGCCTTGGCACCCTTGGTCGCGAGCACGCCGTTCAGCTTCACGGCCTTCTCCAGCTTGCCCGTCTTGATCACCTTCGCCGTCTTCGCCGACGCCGGGACGATGCCGGCGGCCTTCAGCGCGAGCAGGTCGATCTCGTCGACCGGCAGGCGCGCGAGGTCGTTCAGCCGCACCTCCGCGGTGTCGTTGCGCGACATCGAGACGAAGCCGCGCTTCGGCAGGCGGCGCTGCAGCGGCATCTGGCCGCCTTCGAAGCCGACCTTGTGGTAGCCGCCCGAGCGCGCCTTCTGGCCCTTGTGGCCGCGGCCCGCCGTCTTGCCGCTCCCCGAGCCGATGCCGCGCGCGACGCGCTTGCGCGGCTTCTTGCTGCCGGCGGCGGGCTTGATCGTGTTGAGTCGCATGTCTCGTTCTCCGCCGCCTACCCGGTGACCTTCACGAGGTAGCCGACCTTGGTGATCATGCCGCGCACCGACGGCGTGTCCTCGACCTCGACCGTGTGGTTGGTCCACTTGAGCCCGAGGCCCCGCACCGTCGCGCGGTGGTCGCCGCGCGTGCGCGGCGTCGCGCCCACCAGCGTGACCTTGATCTTCTTCTTGTCGGCCATCGTCACGCTCCCAGGATCTCGTCGACCGTCTTGCCGCGCTTGGCCGCGATGTCGGCGGGCGCGTTGCCCTGCTCTAGCGCGTTGAGGGTGGCGCGCACGACGTTGTACGGGTTGGTCGGGCCGTGGCACTTCGCCAGCACGTTGGTCACGCCGACCACGTCGCACACCGCGCGCATGGCGCCGCCGGCGATGACGCCGGTGCCCTCGGACGCGGGCTGCATGTAGACGCGCGTCGAGCCGTGACGGCCCTCGACCGCGTGGTGCAGCGTGCCCTTCTTGAGGCGCACCTTGCGCAGGTTGCGACGCGCCTCCTCCATCGCCTTCTGCACCGCGACCGGCACTTCCTTCGCCTTGCCCTTGCCCATGCCGACGCGGCCGTCGCCGTCGCCCACGACGGTCAGCGCGGCGAACGCCATGATGCGTCCGCCCTTCACCACCTTGGTGACGCGGTTGATGCTGATCATCTTCTCCCGGAGGCCGTCGCCGCGGTCGTCCTGCTGCTGCTGCCGGGGTGCGTTGCTGCGTGGGTTCGCCATGGATGGGTTCCTAGAACTTGAGGCCGCCTTCGCGCGCCGCCTCGGCGAGCGCCTTCACGCGCCCGTGGAAGCGGTAGCCCGAGCGGTCGAACGCGACGGTCTCGATGCCGAGCGCCTTCGCGCGCTCGGCGATGCGCTTGCCGACGACCGTCGCCGCGGCGGCATTGCCGCCGTTCTTCAGGTCCTTGCGCACGTCGCTCTCGAGCGTCGACGCGCTCGCGAGCACGCGGTCGCCCTCGGGCGCGACGATCTGCGCGTAGATGTGCGTGTTCGACCGGCTGACGACGAGCCGCGTCGCGCGCTGCTCGGCGATGCGGATCCGCGTCTGGCGGGCACGGCGGATGCGGGCTGACTTCTTGTTCATCACCACTCCTCGTCGAAAAGTACAAACCCACTTTTCGCCGGTTTGTCTTCCTGAAGATCGCCGGCGGAGCCGGTCGATCTTCAGCGGCAGATGCTCGCTACTTCTTCTTCGTTTCCTTGATGACGACGCGCTCGTCGGCGTAGCGCACGCCCTTGCCCTTGTAGGGCTCGGGCGGGCGGTAGGCACGGATCTCCGCGGCCACCTGGCCGACCTGCTGCTTGTCGACGCCCTTCACGACGATCTCGGTCTGCACCGGCGTCTCGGCCTTCACGCCCTTCGGCAGCACGTGCACCACCGGGTGCGAGAACCCAAGCGACAGGTTCACCTTGTCGCCCTGCGCCTGCGCGCGGTAGCCGACGCCGACGAGCGACAGCTTCCGCTCGAAGCCCTGCGACACGCCGCGGACCATGTTCGCGAGCAGCGCGCGGGTCGTGCCGTGCAGCGCGCGCGACTCGGGGCGCGTCGCCTTGCAGACCAGCGTCTCGCCGCTCTTCTCGACGGTGACGCCGTCGGCGACGCGGCGCGACAGCGTGCCGAGCGGTCCCTTGACCGTGACTTCGCTGCCGGCGATCGAGACGTCGACCTTCGGGGGCAGCGGGATGGGAAGATTGCCGATGCGGGACATGGCGCCTCCGTTACGCGACGATGCAGAGGACTTCGCCCCCGACGCCGGTGGCCCGCGCCTTGCGGTCGGTCATCACCCCCTGCGAGGTGGACACGATCGCGATGCCGAGCCCGTTCATCACCCTGGGGATCTCGTCCTTGCCGCGGTAGATGCGCAGCCCCGGGGAGCTCACGCGCTCGATCTTCTCGATGACCGGGCGTCCCGCGTGGTAGCGGAGCGCGATCTCGAGGACCGGCTTGGCGGACTCGCCGCCGAGCTTGAAGCCGTCGATGTAGCCCTCGTCCTTCAGGACCTTGGCGATCGCGACCTTGACTTTGGACGAGGGCATCTCGACCGTGGCCCGCTCGATCATCTGCGCATTGCGGATGCGCGTCAGCATGTCGGCGATGGGATCAGTCATGCTCATGCTTCACCTCACGTGCATCCGTTACCAGCTGGCCTTGACGACGCCGGGCACCTCGCCGCGCATGATGTAGTCGCGCAGCTTGTTGCGGCCGAGGCCGAACTTGGCGTACACGCCGCGCGGGCGGCCGGTCAGCGAGCAGCGGTTGCGCACGCGCGTCGGGTTCGCGTTCTGCGGCAGCTGCTGCAGCTTGAGCCGCGCCGCGAAGCGCTCCTCGTCCGACACTTTCGTGTTCTGGACGATCGCGGTCAGCGCCGCGCGCCGCTTCGCGTACTTCGCGACGAGCTTCTTGCGCTTCTCGTTGCGGTTGATCAGGGCCAGCTTCGACATGGCGGGGCTCTCAGTTCTTGAACGGGAAGTGGAACGCGGCGAGGAGCGCCTTCGCCTCCGCGTCCGTCTTCGCGCTCGTCGTGATCGTGATGTTCATCCCGCGGAGCGTGTCGATCTTGTCGTACTCGATCTCCGGGAAGATGATCTGCTCCTTGACGCCCATGTTGTAGTTCCCCTGGCCGTCGAAGCCGCGGCCCGAGACGCCGCGGAAGTCGCGGACGCGCGGCAGCGCGATCGTGATCAGCCGGTCGAGGAACTCGTACATGCGGTCGTGCCGCAGCGTCACCATGCAGCCGATCGGGTAGCCCTCGCGGATCTTGAAGCCCGCGATGGCCTTGCGGGCCTTGGTGACGACCGGCTTCTGGCCGGCGATCTTCTGCATGTCGGCGACCGCGTTGTCGAGCAGCTTCTTGTCGCCGGTCGCCTCGCCCACGCCCATGTTGAGGACGATCTTCTCGAGGCGCGGGACCTGCATGACCGACGCGTAGCCGAACTGCTTGACCAGCGCGGGCACGATTTCCTTGCGGTAGGTATCCTTCAGGCGGGCCATCGTCATCTCCTCACGCCCCGATCTGCTCGCCGTTCGACTTGAAGAAGCGGACCTTGCGCCCGTCCTCGAGCGTCCGGAAGCCGACGCGGTCCGCCTTCTGCGTGACCGGGTTCCAGATCGCGACGTTCGAGACGTGGATCGGGAGCTCCTTCGTCACGATGCCGCCCGGCTGGTTCTTGAGCGGGTTCGGGCGGGTGTGGCGCTTCACCGTGTTGATGCCGTTGACGACCACGTGCAGCGCGTCGACGACGCGCGCGACGTCGCCGCGCTTGCCCTTGTCGCGCCCGGTGATCACGACGACGTTGTCGCCCTTGCGGATCTTGCGCATGGC
>DASTCK010000097.1:0-11165 GCA_035711225.1 Casimicrobiaceae bacterium | reverse complement strand
GCGCCGCGCTGCCGGGGCCGCCAGGCTGGAGCCACAGGGATACGTCGTGCTGCGCGGCGAAATCGGCGAGACGCGCCTCGTCCTCGGCCGTGGGAGGATCGAGCACGCGCAGCACCAGCACGACGAGCTCCGCGGCGGGGTCGTCCTGGCGCGCCCCGACCGCGACCTCGATCTGCGGCAGGCGGTCGCGGATCGTCAGCCCGCCGACGAGGTCGCGCAGGCGCGGCAGCAGCGCCGATACGCGCGGCGGCAGCACGTGGCATTCGCGCATGTCGGCGACGTAGCTCGACTTGCGCTCGTGGAAGCCGACCAGCACGCCGCCTTTCTTCGGGACGTGGCGCACCGACAGCCGCGCGCGCGTCCGATAGCCCCACGCGGGCCCGTGGATCGGCGGCAGGAGCGAGGCAGGCCGCACGCGCCCGATGCGCATCAGCGCGTCCTCGAGCACGCGTTGCTTCGCGGCGACCTGCAGCGACGGCGTCGCGTGCTGCAGCGAGCAGCCGCCGCACACGCCGAAGTGCGGGCAGCGCGGCACGACGCGGTCGGCGGCCGAGACCTCGACGCGCACCGCGCGCGCCAACTCCCACGCCGGCTTGCGCTTGAGAATCTCGATGGCGACCGTCTCGCCGGGCAGCGCGCCCTCGACGAAGACCGCCTTGCCTTCGACGCGGGCGACGCCGCGGCCCTCGTAGTCGAGCGCGACGACGTCGACGGTGATCATGGTTGCCCGGTCCTGCGTGGGAATCCGCGATTCTACCGGGCGCCCCGGCATGCCATTCCGTCGCCGCGCGCCGCCAGTAGAATGGCGGGATGCGGCTCATCGCCATCGACAGCTCGACCGACACGCTCTCGGTGGCGTGCGGCGACGGCCGCACGTTCGCCGTGCGCGAGGAGCGCTCCGGCACGGCGCACGCCGAGCGTGCGCTGCCGCGCATCCGCGAGGTGCTCGCCGAGGCGGGCTTCACGCTGGGCATGCTCGACGCGATCGCGTTCGGCGCCGGGCCGGGCGCGTTCACGGGCGTGCGCATCGCCTGCGGCATCGCGCAGGGGCTCTCGCTGGGCAGCGGCGTCCCGGTGGTCGCCGTGGGAACGCTCGCGGCGCTCGCGCAGGAGGCGTGGCGCGCGCACGCGGCGACGGGCGTCGTCGCGTGCCTCGATGCGCGCATGCGCGAGGTGTACGTCGCCTCCTACGAGCGCGAGGGCGACGCGTGGCGGGAGGTCGCGCCGCCCAGCGTCGCCAAGCCCGATGCGGTCGCGGCGAGCGCGTCGTCGTTCGGCGCCGGCGACGGCTTCGCGGCGTGGCCCGGGCTCGCGGCGCGCCTCGGCCTCGCGCGCGTCGATCCGGCGCTGCGACCCACGGCGCGCGCGATCGGGGAGCTCGCGGTGCCGGCGATCCTGCGCGGCGAGGCCGTCCCGGCGCGGGATGCGCAGCCGCATTACGTCCGCCACCGCGTCGCGCTGACCGCCGGCGAGCGGGCACTGGGGGAGCGGCTGTAGCGATGGCCACGCTGGTGCCGCAGGCCGGGCTGCGCGGCAGCGTCGCGTGGCGGCCGCTCGAGCTCGCCGACCTCGCGTACGTCGCGGCGCTCGAGCGCCAGATCCACGCGGCGCCGTGGACGCTCGCGAATTTCCGCGACGCGCTCGCCGCCGGCTACTGCGGGATGGTGGGCGAGCGGGAAAGCCGCATCGTGGCGTTCGGCGTGCTGATGCTCGGGCCGGGCGAGGCGCAGGTGCTCAACGTGTCGGTCGTGCCCGATGCGCGCCGCCAGGGGCTCGGGCGCACGCTCCTGAAGCGCCTGATCGACGTGGCCGTGCGCGCGGGCGCCGAGCAGTGCTTCCTCGAGGTGCGCGTGTCCAACGCGCCGGCCCTCGCGCTCTACGCGGCCGAGGGCTTCGAGCCGGTGGGGCGCCGCCACGACTACTACCCGGCCACGGCCACGACGCCTCGCGAGGACGCGCTCGTGCTGAGGCGCGAGCTCGCGCCGCGACCGCCGTCGTCGGCGCCGGGGCATTGACATGGCGTCGCGCGAGGAGCTCCTGCGCGAGCTCGGGCTCTCGTCGTGGCGGCTTCGCGCGGGCGCGCCGGAGGAGCCGGCGCGCGACGACGAGGCGCGCATCGCCGTCGCGACGATCGCCGGGCCGTCCGCGCGCCTGGTCAGCGTCGAGGACCCGGCGGCGCGGCGAGCGCGCATCGCCGCACTGGACTGGACGACGTTCGACGCCGACGTCGCCGCCTGCACCGCCTGCCCGCTGTGCCGCTCGCGGCGGCGCACCGTGCCGGGCGTCGGCGATCGCGAGGCCGAATGGCTGTTCGTCGGCGAAGGCCCCGGGGCGGAGGAGGACGTGAAGGGCGAGCCCTTCGTCGGGCAGGCCGGCAAGCTCCTCGACAACATGCTCGCCGCCCTCGGCATGCGTCGCGGCGAGCGCGTCTACATCGCCAACGTCGTCAAGTGCCGGCCGCCGAACAACCGTGCGCCCGAGCCCGGCGAGGCCGAGGCCTGCCGCCCCTACCTCGAGCGGCAAATCGCGCTCCTTCGCCCACGCATCATCGTCGCGCTCGGCAGGAGCGCGGCGTCGCTGCTGCTTGCGACCGACGCGTCGATCGCGAGCCTGCGCGGGCGCGTGCACCGCTACGACGCCACGCCGCTCGTCGTCACCTACCATCCCGCCTACCTGCTGCGCACGCTGGCCGACAAGGCGAAGGCGTGGGAGGACCTGCTGTTCGCGCGCCGCGTGGCGTCGTCGGCGCCACCGGCGCCGCCGCCCGTCGCATGACCCCCTTGCGCCATCCCGCCCCCGCCCGCATAGTGGGGATCGCGCGCGACGCGCGCTTCGGCCCACCGATGGAGGCACCGATGCTCAGGAAGTTCGCCACCGTGGCGGCGCTCGCCGCCGCGCTCACGCTCTCGGGCTGCGGCTACAACACGCTGCAGTCGCAGGACGAGCAGGTCAAGGCAGGCTGGTCGGAAGTCGTCAACCAGTACCAGCGCCGCGCCGACCTGGTCCCGAACCTCGTCAACACGGTCAAGGGCTACGCCGCACAGGAGCGCGAAGTGCTCGAGGCGGTCACCAACGCGCGCGCCAACGTCGCGGGCATCAAGGCCACGCCGGAGCTCCTGAACGACCCGGTGGCGTTCCAGAAGTTCCAGCAGGCGCAGGGCCAGCTCTCGGGCGCCCTGTCGCGGCTCCTGCTGGTGGTCGAGAACTACCCGAACCTCAAGTCCGACGCGCTGTTCCGCGACCTCCAGTCGCAGCTCGAGGGCACCGAGAACCGGATCACCGTCGCGCGCAACCGCTACATCAAGAACGTGCAGGACTACAACACGACGGTGCGCTCGTTCCCGACCAACTTGACGGCGATGCTGTTCAAGATGGACGTGAAGCCCAACTTCACCGTCGAGAACGAGGCCGTGATCGCGAAGCCGCCGACCGTCGACTTCGGGAAGACGCCGGCCGCGCCGGCGCCTGAGAAGAAGTCGGAACTGCCCGCCGTCGACGGCAAGACCGCGGCGGTCGCCGATCCCGCCGCGGACCTGATGAAGAAGGGCTACTGACCGCGCTCGCGGTTGCCTCCGGTCCCCGGTACGTACCCGGTACCGGAGGTGGGTGCCACGTCCCGGGCACCGCGCCGCGTCGCGCGGCTCGCGCCATGCGCTCCGCGTCCGTCACGCTCGCCGCCATGCTCGCCGCGCTCGCGGCGGGCGTCGCGCTCGCGCAATCCCCCGCGTGGGAAGGCGGCTCGGACGGTCTGAAGCCGATCCCGGCGCTCTCGGCGCGCGTCACCGACCTCACGTCGACGCTGTCGGAGGCCGAGCGCGCCTCGCTCGACGCGAAGCTCACCGCGTTCGAGAGCACGACAGGTGCGCAGCTCGCGGTGCTGATCGTTCCCTCGACGCAGCCCGAGCCCATCGAGGCGTACTCGATGCGCGTCGCCGACGCGTGGAAGATCGGACGCAAGGGGCGCGACGACGGCGTCCTGTTCCTCGTGGCCAAGGACGATCGCAAGCTGCGGCTCGAGGTCGGCTACGGGCTCGAGGGGCTCGTCACCGACGCGATCGCGCGGCGCATCATCGCCGAGGACGTCGCGCCGAAGTTTCGCGAGGGCCGCTACGCCGCGGGCATCGAGGCCGGCGTCGACCGCATCGTGGGCATCGTCGCCCAGGGCGACCTGCCGCCGCCCGAGCAGCGAGCGACGAGGGGCAAGGGACCGCGCCTCGATTTCGGCACGATCGCGATCCTCGCGCTGATCGTCGTGCCGGTGGTCGGCGGCATCCTGAAGTCGATCTTCGGCAAGCTCGGCGGCTCGACCGTGGGCGGCGGGATCGCCGGCGCGATCGCGTGGTTCGTGTTCGGCTCGATCGCGATCGCGATCGGGGCCGCGGCGGTCGCCTGGATCGTGATCCTGCTCCTCGGCGGCGTGGGCAGCGCGATGAGCGGAGGGCGGCGCGGCGGCGGCGTCTGGATCCCGTCGGGGGGCGGATGGGGCGGAGGCGGCCTGGGCGGCGGAGGATGGTCGGGCGGCGGCGGCGGCTTCGGCGGCGGCGGCGCCTCGGGCGGCTGGTAGCGGACGCGAGCGATGACTTGGCAGAAGCCGATGCGGTGGTGGCGGCACGCGATCACCGACCAGGCGGACGCGAAAGGCGCGTTTCCGCCCGGCGCGCTCGATCGCATCGAGCAGGCGATCGCCGGGGCCGAGGGCCGGCACGACGGCCAGATCATGCTCGCGATCGAGCCGGCGCTGCCGGTCGCGCGCGTGCTCGCCCGCGTCTCGCCGCGCGATCGCGCGCTCGAGGTGTTCGGACTCCTGCGCGTCTGGGACACCGAGCACAACAACGGCGTGCTCGTGTACCTGCTGCTGGCCGATCGCGACGTCGAGATCGTCGCCGACCGCGGCATCCACCGCCTCGTCGGCGACGCCGCGTGGCACGGGATCTGTTCGTCGATGGAGGCGGCCTATCGCGAAGGCCGCTTCGAGGAGGGCACGCTCGCGGGCATCGCGGCGATCTCGGCGCTGCTCGCGAAGTCGTTCCCGAAGCGCGACGGGGGCAACGAGCTTCCGAACCGGCCGGTCGTCATCTGACGGCGCGGGCTCCGGAGCCGGTCCCCGGGCCTTCTAGTGCCCGTGCCCCGGCTTCTCGATGCCGATCAGGTGCAGCGAGTCGCCGCGGATCTGGTTGCGGCGATGCAGGACCATCACCAGCGCCATCGTCGCGCTGACGAACACGCCGAACATCACGATCGCGATGTTCACCGACATCCCGGAGCGCACCATCAGCGCGTAGAGCCCGACCATGATCAGGATGCCGATGTTCTCGTTGAAGTTCTGCACGGCGATCGAGTGGCCCGCGCCCATCAGCACGTGGCCGCGGTGCTGCAGCAGCGCGTTCATCGGCACGACGAAGAACCCGGCCAGCGCGCCGACGGCGACCATCAGCACGACGGCGATCGGCAGCGACGTGACGAGCACCATGGCGACGACGACGAATCCCATCGCGACGCCCATCGGCAGCACGCGCACCGAGTCGCGCAGCGTGACCAGGCGCGCGGCGAGCACGGCGCCGGCGGCGATGCCGACCGCGACGACGCCCTGCAGGTAGGACGCCTGCGACAGGGTGAAGCCGAGGTTGCGCGCCGCCCAGTCGATGACGATGAACTGCAGCGTCGCGCCCGCGCCCCAGAAGAGCGTGGTCGTCGCCAGCGAGATCTGGCCGAGCTTGTCGCGCCACAGCAGGTAGACGCAATGCGCGAACTCGCGGATCAGCGCGAACGGGTTGCGGCTCGGCGTCCGGTGGTCGACGCCGGTGTCCGGGATGAACCAGTTGAAGCCCGCGGCGATCGCGTACGCCACCATGATGATGCAGATCGCGGCCTCGGGCGGCGTGTCGATGCCGGTGTCGATCATCGGCATGTCGAAGCCCAGCAGGCCGGTCGACACGCGCGGGCTCACCAGCGCGCCGCCGAGCAGAACGCCGAGGATGATCGAGCCCACGGTCGTCCCCTCGATCCAGCCGTTCGCGACGACCAGCTGCTGCGGCGGCAGGAGCTCGGTCAGGATGCCGTACTTGGCGGGCGAGTACGCGGCGGCCCCGAGGCCCACGACCGCGTAGGCCGCGAGCGGGTGCACGTGGAAGAGCATCAGCGCGCAGCCGAAGATCTTGATGCCGTTGGTGATCAGCATCACCTTGCCCTTGGGCATCGAGTCGGCGAAGGCGCCGACCAGCGGCGCGAGCACGACGTAGGACACGACGAAGCTCTGCTTGAGCGCGGGCGTCATCCACGCCGACTCGCTCATCTGGCGCAGGAGCGCGATGGCGGCGACCAGCAGCGCGTTGTCGGCGAGCGAGCTGAAGAACTGCGCCGCCATGATCGTGTAGAAGCCGCGCTTCATGGGCGCGGCCTCGCGGGCGAGGAGGCGCGTCGCGCGCCAACGGGCGGGAACGGCCGGAAGCGGCCGGCGGCGTGCTGCGACGGGGCGTGCGACGACAGCCGGACGGTGAATCTCTCCAAGCGGGCTCCGCGACGGAACGTGGGCGCGGGACCGCCGCGAACACGATCGGGCCCCCGGATCGGGGGCGGGCGCGGGCGGTTGGGGGGGTTTGGTATGATCCCCTTCGATTCCGGTCGCGCGACCGGCGCGTTTATACCACGATTGCGGTGCCGTCCCAATGACGCGGCGCGGTAGCGCGGATCGGCGGGTCCCGGACTCGCCCGAGCTCGCGCGACGACCGCCCGCCGTCCCACGTGGCCCGCCCGCTCTTCGCGCAAGTCAACCTCGCCGCGCTGCGGTCGAACCTGGCGCGCGCCCGCGCCGCGGCGCCGGGCGCGAAGCTGCTCGCGGTCGTCAAGGCGAACGCGTACGGCCACGGCCTGACGCGAGTGCTGCCGGCGCTCGACGACGCCGACGGGCTCGCGCTGGTCGAGCTGGACGCGGCCTCGACGCTGCGCGAGCACCTGTACACGCGGCGGATCCTCCTGATCGAGGGCTTCTTCGAGGAGCGCGAGCTCGCCGAGATCTCGCAGCGACGGCTCGCGACTGTGGTGCACAGCGAGGACCAGGCGCGCATGCTCGAGCGGGCCGTGCTGCCGCGGGCGCTCGAGGTGTTCGTCAAGGTCAACACCGGCATGAACCGGCTGGGCTTCGCCGGCGGCGAGGTGGCGCGCGTGTGCGAGCGTCTCGCGCATTCGCCTTCGGTGGCGGCGCTGCGCCTGATGACGCATTTCGCGCGCGCCGACGACGAGGAGGGGCTCGCCGAGCCGCTCGCGGCGTTCGAGGCCGCGTGCCATGGGTTGCCGTACCCGCGATCGATCGCCAACTCCGCCGGCGTGTTCCGCTACGCGGAGGTCGGCGGCGACTACGTGCGTCCCGGGATCATGCTGTACGGCGCCACCCCGTTCCCGTTCGACACCGCCGAGATGCTGGGGCTGATCCCGGTGATGACGCTGCGCTCCGAGATCATCGCGATCCAGTCGCTCGAGGCGAACGATTCCGCCGGCTACGGCACGGGCTACACCGCTTCGCGGCCGCATCGCCTCGGCGTCGTCGCGTGCGGCTATGCCGACGGCTACCCGCGCCATGCGCCGAACGGCACGCCCGTGCTCGTGTGCGGCCGCAAGGCGCGCATCGCCGGGCGCGTGTCGATGGACCTGATCACCGTGGACCTGACCGAGGTGCCCGAGGCGCGCGTCGGCAGCCCGGTCGTGCTGTGGGGCGAGGGATTGCCGGTCGACGACGTCGCGGCCGCCGCGTCGACGGTCGGCTACGAGCTCCTCTGCGCGCTCGCGCCGCGCGTGCGCGTCCACGCCACCGAGGTCGGCCGCGTCGACCTCGAGCTCTGACGCGAGAAGGACGCCAAGCCATGTTCACCGTCGTCACCGGCGCCGCGGGATTCATCGGCACGAACCTGGTCCGGGCGCTCAACGCGCGCGGCGAGCGCGAGATCCTAGCGGTAGACCGCCTCGACGCGAGCGACAAGTTCTCGAACCTGGTCGGGCTCGACATCGCCGAGTACCTGGACGCCGACGACTTCGCGATGCGCCTCGAGGACGGCGACTTCGACAACGACCTCTCCGCCGTGCTGCACCAGGGCGCCTGCTCCGACACGATGGAGCGCGACGGCGCGTTCATGATGCGCAACAACTACCGCTACTCGGTGAAGCTGCTCGAGCACTGCCAGAACGACGACGTGCCGTTCTACTACGCGTCGAGCGCGGCGGTGTACGGCAACGGCACGACGTTCGTCGAGTCGCGCGAGCACGAGGCGCCGCTCAACGTCTACGCGTACTCGAAGTACGCGTTCGACCAGCTGGTGCGCCGCGCGCTGCGCGACCGCACCGCGCCCATCGCCGGCTTCCGCTACTTCAACGTGTACGGCCCCCACGAGGCGCACAAGGGACGCATGGCCTCGGTGATGTGGCATTTCTTCCAGCAGTACCGCGCGGAGGGCCGCGTGAAGCTGTTCGCGGGCACCGAGGGCGTCGCGGACGGCGAGCAGCGGCGCGACTTCGTGTCGGTCGACGACGTCGTGCGCGTGAACCTCGACTTCCTCGACCATCCCGACCGCTCGGGCATCTTCAACGTCGGCAGCGGCCGCGCGGAGACGTACAACGCGGTCGCGGCCGCGATCGTGAACGCGGTGCGCGCCTCCGAGGGGAAGCCCGCGCGCGACGTGCCCGCGCTGGTCGCAGAGGGCGCGATCGCCTACGTGCCGTTCCCGCCGGCGCTCGTCGGCCGCTACCAGAACTACACGCAGGCGGATCTGTCGCGGCTGCGCGCCGCCGGGTACGCCGCTCCGACCGTCCCGCTCGGCGAGGGCGTCCGGCGCTACGTCGAATGGATGATGGCGCGCGGGCGCGCCTGACCCCGACACTGGCGTCACGACCGGCATGCGCGCGCCGCGAGGCGGTGCATCGCGACGGTCGCCTCATCCTCGACTGGAGAACGCCATGATCCGCATCCTCGTCGCGACCGCGTGCGCGCTCGCGTGCCTCGCTGCCGTCCCCGCCGCGCTCGCCGCGGTCAACCTGAACACCGCGACGCCCGACGAACTCGTCGCGGTCCCCGGCATCGGCCCCTCGAAGGCCCAGGCGATCGTCGAGCACCGGAAGGCGCACGGGCCGTTCAAGTCGGTCGACGACCTGAAGCAGGTGAAAGGGTTTCGCGACAAGCTGGTCGAGCGCCTGCGCCCCGGGCTCACGGTCGCCGCGCTGCCGGCCAAGTCCGCGACCAAGGGCGACGCCACCGAGCCCCGGGCCAAGGGGACCGGCACGCAGGCCGCCGGACGCATCCAGGACGACAAGCCGCGCAAGTAATGGGGCGACCGGCGCACGGGCCGGTTCGACGGGCACGGGGGCATAGGTCGCGATGCTAGACTTGCCCGCGACGACGACGTGCGGCAGGCAGCCGTTCCGCCGCCGCAACCGTCCCGGGGCCGCGTTTCGCGCGCCGGGACCGCCCCCCGTTCCCCGGCCGAGATGCTCCCGACCCTCGAATCCACGATCGGCAACACGCCGCTCGTCCGGCTGGCCCGGCTTCCCGGCGCGACGTCGAACACGATCCTGGCGAAGCTCGAGGGGAACAACCCGGCCGGCTCGGTGAAGGATCGCCCGGCGCTGTCGATGATCGTCGAGGCCGAGAAGCGCGGCGACATCCGGCCCGGCGACACGCTCATCGAGGCGACGTCGGGCAACACCGGCATCGCGCTCGCGATGGTGGCCGCGACGAAGGGCTACCGGATGGTGCTGGTGATGCCCGACAACCTCTCGCTCGAGCGCCGCCAGGCGATGACCGCGTACGGCGCCGAGCTGATCCTCGTGACGAAGGAGCAGGGGATGGAGGGGGCGCGCGACCTGGCGGAGCGGTTGCGGGTCGAGGGACGCGGCACCATCCTCGACCAGTTCGCCAACCCGGACAACCCGCTCGCGCATTACCGCGGCACCGGCCCCGAGCTCTGGCGCGACACGGCAGGGCGCATCACGCACTTCGTCTCGGCGATGGGCACCACGGGAACGATCATGGGCGTGTCGCGCTACCTGAAGGAACGCGACCCCGCGATCACGGTGATCGGGGCGCAGCCGGCCGAGGGGGCATCGATCCCCGGCATCCGCAAGTGGCCGGACGCGTACCTTCCCAGGATCTACGACGCGCGCCGCGTGGATCGCGTCGAGCCGGTGACGCAGCACGACGCCGAGGAGACGACGCGCCGGCTCGCGCGGGAGGAAGGCATCTTCGCCGGCGTGAGCTCGGGAGGCGCCTGCGCCGTCGCGCTGCGCGTGTCGCGCGAGGTGCGCGATGCGACGATCGTGTTCATCGTGTGCGACCGCGGCGACCGCTACCTGTCGACCGGCGTGTTCGGATGACGCCGGGCCACGACGCGCGCATGACGCCGATCCTCGCCTTCGACCTCGAGACGGTCCCGGATCTCGAAGGCATCCGCCGGCTGAACGGGTTGCCGGCGGACCTGCCGGACGCGGATGTCGCCGAAGGGTACGCGCAGGCGCGGCGCGCGCAGACCGGCAGCGACTTCCCGCCGCATCACCTGCACAAGGTGGTCGCGATCGCCTGCGCGCTTCGGCGCAACGACGACCTCAAAGTGTGGTCGGTCGGCGAGCCAGGGGAGTCCGAGGCCGACCTGATCCGGCGCTTCTTCGAGGGCATCGAGAAGTTCACGCCGCAGCTCGTGAGCTGGAACGGCGGCGGCTTCGACCTGCCGGTGCTGCACCACCGCGCGCTGATCCACGGGGTCACCGCGCAGCGCTACTGGGACTGGGGGGACGAGGACCGCGAGTTCCGCTACAACAACTACCTCGGCCGCTACCACACGCGACACATCGACCTGATGGACGTGCTCGCGCAGTACCAGCCGCGCGCCAACGCCCCGCTCGACGCGATGGCGAAGCTGTGCGGCTTTCCGGGCAAGCTCGGCATGGCCGGCGGCGACGTCGCCGGCACGATCGCGCGCGGAGGGCTGGACGAGGTGCGCCGCTACTGCGAGACCGATGCGCTCAACACCTACCTCCTGTACCAGCGCTTCCGGCTGATGCGCGGCGAGCACACCGCCGGGGCCTACTCGCAGGAGATCTCGCTCGTGCGCGAGAAGATCGCCGCGAACGGCGCGCCGCACTGGCGCGAGTTCCTGACGGCGTGGGATCGGGGTCGGACTTCGCTC
>DASTCK010000096.1:0-2362 GCA_035711225.1 Casimicrobiaceae bacterium | reverse complement strand
CGGGAACGCCTGGCCCTGGCGGATCACGCGCACCTCCTCGTCGACCGCATAGCCGAGCGAGAACGCGCGCCGCAGCGCGACCTTCTCGGGCGTGTAGCCGCCGACGACCGGGTCGTCCATGTTGAAGTAGGTGTAGGTGATCGCCGGCTGCACGCCCCGCGACAGCGTGATGCCGCGCTCCGCCAGCCGCGGCTTCAGCTTCGCCGGCGGGTCCATCACGTTCCACACGAGCTCATTGGGCGCCGCCGCGTAGTCGATCTCGCCCTGCTCGAACGCGAGCAGGCGCGGGTTGCTCTCCTCGATGATGCTGATCTCGATGCGGCCCGCGAACGGGATCCGCTTGCCCCTGTACTTCGCGACCAGCGCGCGGTCGGCGGGATCGCTGCTGTCGGGGAAGCGCAGGTCGCGGAAACCGGGATTCGCCTCCAGCACGATCTTCTGGCCACGACGCCAGTCCTTGAGCCGGTAAGGGCCGGTCCCGACCGGGTTCGCCATCACCCAGCCCGAGCCGTCGGCGTACGCCTCGACGACTTCGCGCGCGACCGCGCCGGCGGCCGACGTCGTCAGGTTGGCGAGCAGCTCGGTGTCGGCGAAGTTGAGCTTGAGCCTGATCGTGTAGCGGTCGATCGCCTGAAGGCCTGCGATCGTCTTGTCGTAGTCGAACTTGCCCCCCTCGCGCGCCGGCGCCACCAGCTCGTCCATGCCCTCGAAGCGCCCGTCGAACATCTGCATCGAGTTCGAGCGCAGGCGCGGGTCCATGACGCGCTTCCACGAGTAGACGTAGTCGTAGGCGGTCAGCTCGCGCTTCTGGCCCTTGAACACCGGGTCGTCGGCGAAATGGATGCCCGGCTTGATGCGGATCGTCCACAGCTTGCCGCCGTCGCTCACCTCGGGCAGCGCGACCGCCGTGTTCGGGATGAGCTTGTAGGGTCGCGCGAGGTAGTCGTAGGTGTAGGGCGTGTCGAAGATCACGCGGTTGACCGCGTTGCTGTAGATGTCGCCCGCCGCCGCCGGGTCGAAGCCGGTCTCGCCGGTCGGGAACACGGCGCGTATCACCTTGTTCGGATCCGGCTGGGCGTGCGCCGCGGTCAGCGCGAGCGCCAGCGCGAGGGCGATGGCGATTCGGCCGACGAGGCCGGTGCCGGACACCGGCGTCGGGGAGATGGCCCTGGAGGCTCGCGAGGTCGTCACAGCAGCTTCGTCACGTCGCCCTCGAGGTCCTTCGGCTCCGTGTTCGGCGCGTAGCGCTCGACGACGTTGCCCTCGCGGTCGACGAGGAACTTGGTGAAGTTCCACTTGATCGCCTCGGAGCCCAGCAATCCCTTCTTCGCCGACTTGAGGTGCTGGAACAGCGGCGAGGCCTTCGCGCCGTTGACGTCGACCTTCGCGAACATCGGGAAGGTGACGCCGTAATTGAGCTCGCAGAACTGCTCGATCTCCTTCTCGCTGCCCGGCTCCTGGCCGCCGAACTGGTTGCACGGGAAGCCGAGCACCTCGAGGCCCTTGCCGTGCAGCTTGCCGTAGAGCTGCTCGAGGCCCTTGTACTGCGGCGTGAAGCCGCACTCGCTCGCGGTGTTGACGATCAGGAGCACCTTGCCCTTGTAGCGCGAGAGCTTGACCGGCTTGCCGTGGATGTCGTCGACGGTGATGTCGTAGAGGCTCGTCATGGACGTGGTCGGGGAACGAAAGCGGCCATTATGGCGCGGACCCGCGGGGGCGCGCGGGAGACGCCGTAGGATAGCGCCCCCTTCCGGCGAAGCGGGGGGATCGACGCCCGGCCGTCGCGGTGATCCGGCAAGCGGACGCGGCGACCGCCACGCTACCGGATCACCTCGTCGGCGCGCGCGAGCAGCGAATTCGGGATGGCGATGCCGATCGACTGGGCGGTCTTCAGGTTCACGACCAGCTCGATCCGCGTCGGCTGCTCGACGGGAAGGTCCGCCGGCTTGGCGCCGCCCAGGATCCGGGCGACGTAGGTCGCCGACTTGCGGAACGTCTCCTTCACGCTTGGCGCATAGCTGGCCAGTCCACCGTCGAGGACCGGCTCGCGGTACGCATAGACTGCGGGGACGCGATGCTGCGCACAGAAATCGACGATGCGGCGGCGATGCGTGTACAGGACGATCGCGGCGCCGACCACCATCGCGTCCGGACGCTGCGCGGCGAGCGACGCCAGTGTCCTGTCGAGCTCTTCCGCGCTCGATGCCTCGGCGGTCACCAGCTTGAACGAGAGCGCGCGGGCCGCGTCCTCGACCCCGCTCACGAACCTCGCGTGTGCAGGCACCTTCGGATCGGCGAGATACGCGACGCGGGAAGCGCCGGGCAGGATCTCGCGCACGAGCTCGAGCCGCTTGCCGTTCAG
>DASTCK010000095.1:0-10074 GCA_035711225.1 Casimicrobiaceae bacterium | reverse complement strand
CAGGTCGACCCCGCGGAGCTCGCGCCGGGCCAGTTGACCACGGCGATCCGGGAATGCGTCGAGAGCGACGGGGCGACCACTATCGTCGTCGACAGCCTCAACGGCTACCTCAACGCGATGCCGGAGGAGCGCTTCATCGGCGTCCACTTGCACGAGCTCCTCGCCTACCTCAGCCAGCGCGGCGTGGCGACGCTGCTGGTCGCCGCGCACCAGGGGCTGCTCGGCGCGCAGATGACCGCACCGGTCGAGGCGACGTACCTGGTCGACGGCGTGATCCTGCTGCGCTACTTCGAGTCGCGGGGCGAGATCCGCCAGGCCATCTCGGTGGTCAAGAAGCGCGGCGGAGCGCACGAGCGCACGATCCGCGAGTTCCGCATCGGCCGTGGCATCGAGATCGGCGAGCCGCTGCGCGACTTCCAGGGGGTGCTCACCGGCGTGCCGGTCTTCCAGGGCACGCCCGAAGCGCTGATGGCGATCAAGGAAAATGAACGACGCGGATGACGATCGCCGGCGGATGCGCGTGCTCGTCCTCGCGCCGGGGGGCAAGGACGCGTCGCTGACCTGCACCGTGCTCGACAACGCGGGGATCGCGTGCGAGACCGTGCCCGACGTCCCGGCGCTGGTGCGCGAGCTGCACGAAGGGGCGGGCGCGCTGCTCGTGACCGAGGAGTCGATCGGGGGCGCGTACGGCAACATGCTCGCGATCGAGATGGTCCGGCAGCCTCCGTGGTCCGACCTCCCGATCCTCGTGATGACGCACCAGGGCGCCGACTCGCCGGTCGCCGTGCAGGCGCTTCAGAGCCTCGGCAACGTCACGCTGGTCGAGCGCCCCACGCGGCGCTCCGCGCTGGTGAGCGCCGTGCGTTCGGCGCTGCGCGCGCGCCATCGCCAGCACCAGACGCGCCTGCACCTGCAGGAGCGAGAGCGCGCGGCCGCGGCGCTGCGGGAAGCGGACCGGCGCAAGGACGAGTTCCTCGCGACGCTCGCGCACGAGCTCCGCAACCCGCTGTCGCCGATCAGCAACGCGCTCGAGATCCTGCGCCTGTCCGGCCGCGCGGACGCGGAGGCGCAGCCGGTGCTCGAGATGATGGACCGCCAGGTCAACCACCTGGTCCGCCTCGTCGACGACCTGCTCGACGTGTCGCGCATCACGCTGGGCAAGATGGTGCTGCGCCGCGCCCCGCTCGCGATCGCCGACGTGCTGCGCAGCGCGGTCGAGGCGTCGCGCCCGCTGATCGAGTCGCGGCGCCACCGGCTGACGACGAGCGTGCCGCCGGACCCGCTCATCGTCGACGGCGACGCGGTCCGGCTCTCGCAGGTGTTCGCGAACCTGCTCAACAACGCGGCGAAGTACACGAACGAGCAGGGCGAGATCGCGCTGGAGGCGAAGCGCGACCGCAACGAGGTCGTCGTCTCGGTCCGCGACAACGGGGTCGGCATCCCGCCCGAGATGCTCGGACGGGTGTTCGAGATCTTCGCGCAGGTGGACGGCACGCAGGGCCGCGCAGGCGGGGGTCTCGGCATCGGGCTCACGCTGGTGCGCAGCCTCGTGGGGATGCACGGCGGCAGCGTCGCGGTGACGAGCGAAGGTCGAGGGAGGGGCACCGAGTTCGTCGTGCGGCTGCCGCTGTCGCGTGCGCACGAGGTCGCGCTGCTGCCCCCGCGGCAACCGACGGGCGGCGTCGCGACGGCGCACCGGATCCTCGTCGTCGACGACAACGTCGACGCGGCGGAGAGCCTCGGCATGGTGCTCGACCTGCTCGGGGCGAACGTGCGCGTCGTCAACAGCGGCGCGGAGGCGCTGGCGGTCATGGCGTCCTACGCGCCGACCGTCGTGGTGCTCGACATCGGCATGCCCGTCATGGACGGCTACGAGGTCGCACGCCGCATCCGCGCCGACCGGAGTTTCGACGACGTCACGCTGATCGCGATGACCGGATGGGGCCAGGACGAGGACCGCCGCCGCACGCGCGCCGAGGGCTTCGACCACCACCTGATCAAGCCGCCGGACATCGTGGCGCTGCAGAGCGTCCTAGCCTCGATCGAGGGCGGAAGGCACCGCCGCAGGATAGTCAACGCGTGACGGCCGCGCGCGCGCAGGCGTCGAGGTGACCTGACCCGATCCGGGCGACTCGCTGTGGGTCTCCACAGCGGGAAAGCGAGGCAGAGCGTGGCGCCCCGTGCGCGACGCAGAAGCGACAGGCTGAAGCCCGACCCGCAGCACTGCCCGGGACGCTCGGATCCGCCTGCGGGTCCGGCATCAGCCCGACGCGCCTGGACATCGCCTCGTGAAAAAAAACGAGGCGCGATCGCGCCTCGTTCCTCCTTCGCGTTGCGGGCCGCTACCGCTTGGTTTGCGGCGGCGAATGGGCGCCCTGCTTCTCCGGCTGCCGCGAGACCGCGGGCCCGGTCGCCGGCGTCGACGTCGCCGCCAGCTGGGGCGGCGGAACGGCCTTGCCCTTCGCCTTCATCTCGGCGAAATAGCGTGCGGCGGTGCGATCCTCGGCGCGGGCCTGCGCGACCTTGCCCGCCTCGGCGGCGGCCGCGTCCTTCGCCTTCTTCTCCTCGGCGGCCGCTTTCTGCTCGTCGGTCAGCGGCGGCGGCGGCGGCAGCTTCGCCACGGCCGCGCCGAAGCACGCCAGCACCAGCGCCGCGCCCAGAAGCCCGCGGATCGTCGTCATCGTCCCCTCCTCCTGCTCGTTGGCCCGCTCAGACGGGCTTGGTGCGGGCCGGCGGCGCCTGCCGACCTTCCACGCTCGCGCTGCCGGGACGCAACAGCTTCTCGCGCGCGCGGCCCGCCACGACGTCCTCGTACCAGCGCTGGTGATGGTGCTTCGCCCAGGCCGCCGTGACGTACCCGGTGCGCATCGCCCGGTAGGCGTTGGTCATCCCGATCGTGCCGAGGTAGATGTGGACGCACGCGAGGCCGATCCCGAGGTAGGCGGTCGTCGCGTGGACGATGTTCGCGACCTGCATCGTCGAGCGCGTCTGGTCGAAGTTCGGGAACACCAGCACGAGCCCGCTCACCACCAGCACGGTGGTCATCACGACGAGCAGGATCCAGAACACGAGCTTCTCGCCGGCGTTGAACTTGCCCGACGGATACTCGTGGCCCTTGAAGTAGCCGACGATGTTCGCGAACCACCGGATGTCGTCGTTGTTGACGCCGTTGTAGCGCAGGTAGCGGACGAACATCAGCGGAACCGCGACGATCAGCACCGGGCCGACGAAGTTGTGCACGTTCTTGGCCAGCGTAGCCAGCCACGAGAACAGCGTGTAGCCGATCAGCGGCAGGAGCACGGACTTGCCGATCGACAGGATGAGCCCCGTGATCGCGAGCGTCACCCACGTGATCGCGAGCAGCCAGTGCACGTAGCGGTCGGCCGGCGTGAAGCGCTCGATCACCAGGTCGCCCGGCGGCTCCGCGGCCGTCAGCGGGCCGCGCCACAGGTAGAACACGGCGAGCCCGCCGACCGCGAGCGCGAACAGGACGCCGCCCCAGAACACGACCGCCACGCGCATCGCGCGCCAGGTCTGGCCCTCGGGCTGGATCAGGACATTCGTCTCGCGCCCCGGCAGGCTCGTGGTCTGCGGCAAGCCCGAGCGCACCTCGCTCCACACCGGCTCGTTGTTGAGCGGCTGGACCTGCTGCTGCCGCTGCTGCTCCTTCGCGAGGTCGGCTTCCCGCGGGTTGACCGCCGGCGACTGCGCCGCGGCCAGCGAGAGCCAGCCGCAGGCGAGCAGCGCGACTCCCGTGCGCACGATCATGCGTTGCATCAGAATGCCCCCGTCAGCTGCCGATCCGCTTGTACTCGTTCTGCGCCTGGTTCCGCTGGCGCATCGCGTTGTCCCATTCCTTCTGGTTGCCGTCGAAGGGCGCGCCCGAGTACGGCGGCTGGTCCGGCTTGCCCTGGTAGGTGCCCTGCTTGTAGTTGACCACCTGCGGGCGCTCGCCGCACCCGGCGAGCGCGAGCGCAGCGCAGGCGAGACCGACGACGCAGAGGGGGCGGATCACGATTTCGCTCCCTTGGCGGGCGCCGCCGGCTGCTGCTGCTGCGGTGCCTGGCCAGGCTGCCCGTACGCCGTCGCCCAGCCCCAGACGTCGCCGCCCTTGCCGCGCGCGGTGACGCGGGTGCGGTAGATGTCGGCCAGCACGTCGCCGTCGCCGCCCAGCAGCGCCTTGGTCGAGCACATCTCGGCGCACGCCGGCAGCTTGCCCTCGGCGAGGCGGTTTCGCCCGTATTTGCGGAACTCCTCCTCCGAGTGGTTCGCCTCCGGGCCTCCCGCGCAGAACGTGCACTTGTCCATCTTGCCGCGCACGCCGAACGCGCCCGCCTGCGGGAACTGCGGCGCCCCGAACGGGCACGCATAGAAGCAGTAGCCGCAGCCGATGCACAGGTCCTTGTCGTGCAGCACGACGCCTTCCTCGGACCGGTAGAAGCAGTCGACCGGGCACACCGCCATGCAGGGCGCGTCCGAGCAGTGCATGCACGCGACCGAGATCGAGCGCTCGCCGGGCACGCCGTCGTTGATCGTGACGACGCGGCGGCGGTTCACGCCCCACGGGATCTCGTGCTCCTGCTTGCACGCGGTGACGCAGCCGTTGCATTCGATGCAGCGCTCGGCGTCGCAGAGGAATTTCATCCGGGCCATGTCAGTCTCCTCGTGTCCGCGTCAGACCTTGACCACCTGGCACAGCGTGGTCTTGGTCTCCTGCATCATGGTGACCGAGTCGTAGCCGTACGTCGTCGCGGTGTTGACCGCCTCGCCGCGCACCACCGGATGCGCGCCCTCGGGGTAGAACTCGAGCATATCGCGGCCCATCCACCAGCCGGAGAAGTGGAACGGGATGAACGTCGTTCCCGGGCCGACGCGCTCGGTGACCATCGCCTTGACCTTAAGCTGCGCGCCGGTGGGCGTCTTGGCCCACACGTACTCGCCGTCGCGGACCCCGCGGTCGTTGGCGTCCTTCGGGTTGATCTCGATGAAGTTCTCCTGCTGCAGCTCGGCGAGCCACGGGTTGCTGCGCGTCTCCTCGCCGCCGCCCTCGTACTCGACCAGCCGGCCCGACGTGAGCACCAGCGGGAAGTCCTTCGAGATGTCCTTGTTCTTCTCCTGCACGCTCTTGAAGAGCGTCGGCAGCCGCCAGAACGCCTTCTTGTCGTCGTGCGTCGGGTACTTCGCGACGAGGTCCGGCCGCGGCGAGTACAGCGGCTCGCGGTGCTGCGGGATGCCGTCGGGGAAGTTCCAGACGATCGCGCGCGCCTTCGCGTTGCCCCACGGGTGCGCGCCATGCTTCATCGTGACGCGCTGGATGCCGCCCGACAGGTCGGTCTTCCAGTTCTTGCCCTCGGCCGCCTTCTTCTCGCCCTCGGTCAGCTCGTCCCACCAGCCGAGCTTCTTCATCAGCACGTGGTCGAACTCCGGGTAGCCCGATGTGAGCTCGCCGTCCTTCGGAAAGCTGCCATCCTCGGCCAGCAGGTTGACGCCGTCCCGCTCGACGCCGAAGTTGGCGCGGAAGCACCCGCCGCCGTCCATCATTGCGCGGGTGGTCATGTACAGGTTCGGCGAGCCGGGATGCTTGATCTCGGGCGTGCCGTAGCATGGCCAAGGCAGGCCGAAGTAGTCGCCGTCGCAGGGGCCGCCCTTCGCGCGGAGCGTCTTCACGTCGAAGGTGTTCATGTTCTTCATGTGGAGCTTGAGCCGCTCCGGCGACTGGCCGGTGTACCCGATCGTCCAGGTGGCGCGGTTGATCTCGCGCAGCACCGACTCGATCTCGGGCTCCTCCATCTTGCGGTCGCCGTCGGGCTTGACCACCTTGTAGTTCTTGACGAATTCGGGTCCGTAGCCGAACTTCTTCGCGAACGCGTACATGATCGCGTGGTCGGTCTGCGAGTCGAACAGCGGGCTGATGACGCGCTCGCGCCATTGAAGCGAGCGGTTGGACGCGGTCACCGAACCGACCGTCTCGAACTGCGTCGCGGCGGGCAGCAGGTAGACACCGTCCTTGCGCACCATCGCGGCCATCGCAGCCGTCGCCGACGGGTAGGGATCGACCACGACGATCAGGTCGAGCTTCTTCATCGCCTCGACCATCTCCTTGCCGCGCGACTGGCTGTTGGGCGCGTGGCCCCAGTAGACGATCGCGCGCAGGTTGTTGTCCTGGTCGATCAGCTCGTTCTTCTCGAGCACGCCGTCGATCCAGCGCGACACGGTCATGCCCGGCTTTTCCATCATCGCGACGTTCTGGAAGCGCCCCTTGATCCAGTCGTAGTCGACGCCCCACACCGCGGCATAATGCCGCCACGCGCCGGCCGCGATGCCGTAGTACCCCGGCAGCGAGTCGGGGTTCGGCCCGACGTCCGTCGCGCCCTGAACGTTGTCGTGCCCGCGGAAGATGTTCGCTCCGCCGCCCGACACGCCGATGTTGCCGAGCGCGAGCTGCACGATGCACGAGGCGCGCACCATGGCGTTGCCGATCGTGTGCTGCGTCTGGCCCATGCACCAGACCAGCGTCGACGGCCGGTTCTTGGCCATCATCTCGGCGACCTTGTAGACCTGCGCCTCGGGCACGCCGCAAGCCTCCTCGACCTTGTCGGGCGTCCACTTGGCGAGCACTTCCTCGCGCACCTTGTCCATGCCGTACACGCGGTCGTGGATGTACTGCTTGTCCTCCCACCCGTTCTTGAAGACGTGGTGCAGCACGCCGAACAGGAACGGGATGTCGGTGCCGGAGCGGATGCGCACGTGCATGTCCGCCTTCGCCGCCGTGCGCGTGAAGCGCGGGTCGGCGACGATCATCTTCGCGCCGTTCTCCTTCGCGTGCAGCATGTGCAGCATCGACACCGGGTGCGCCTCGGCGGCGTTCGACCCGATATACAGAGCACACTTGGTGTTCTGCATGTCGTTGTACGAGTTGGTCATCGCGCCGTAGCCCCAGGTGTTCGCCACGCCCGCGACGGTCGTCGAGTGGCAGATGCGCGCCTGGTGGTCCATGTTGTTCGTGCCGAAGTACGACACGAACTTGCGGAACAGGTAGCTCTGCTCGTTGTTGTGCTTCGAGCTGCCGATCCAGAAGGTGGCGTCGGGGCCGGAGTCCTTGCGGATGGCGAGCAGCTTGTCGCCGACCTCGTTGATCGCCTGCTCCCACGAAATCTTCTGCCACTTGCCGTCGACGAGCTTCATCGGCGTCTTGAGCCGGTGCTCGCCGTGACCGTGCTCGCGGACCGACGCGCCCTTCGCGCAATGCGCGCCGAGGTTGATCGGCGAGTCGAACACCGGCTCCTGGCGCACCCACACGCCGTTCGCGACGTGCGCGTCGATCGCGCAGCCGACCGAGCAGTGCGTGCACACGGTGCGGTGCACCTCGGTCTTGAGCGTGGCGTCGCCCGCCTTCTGCGCGCGCGCCGGCTGGATCGCGCCGTAGGGCAGCTGCGTCGCGAACGCCCCCGCGCCGGCGACGAGGCCGGAGCGCTTGAGGAAGGTGCGGCGGTCGATCGTGGGCGCGAAGGCGCCCCCGAGGCGCTTCAGGCGGGGCGCCGCCGCGGGCGCCGCATCGGACTTGCGCGTGAGCAGCATGGCCAATCCTCCGGTCTTACAGGCGCGTGGTCGCGTAGTAGCTCTTGATGTGACCGGTCTCCCGGTACCCCGTCGACGAATCGGCGGCGGCGCTCTCCGCCGTCGCGGCGACGGCCGCGCGAGCGGGCGCCGCGGACGCGACCGCGCCGGCACCGCCCGCGGAGACCGCGAGCAGGAAGCGGCGACGCTTGAGGTCCGGCGCGGAAGGGGCCGGCGTGCTGGCGTGTTCGGGGATCTGCGTCGAGTCGCGCATCGGAACCTCCAAGCGAACCTCGTGACGTCGTTGAGTTACGCCATGGCGAGCGAGTCACGTTCGATCGCCAGGAACTGTCGAGTGAATTCTGCGGCCGGCCGGTAATAGTTGGCAAGCGGACACGCGCATATTGCGTCGCAGCAAACGAACGCCCAGGATGCGATGCGCGTCTCGAAGAAACGGCGCTGGACGGCCAGCGAAGCGGGCGGCCTGCCCTCGCCGCCGGCGACGAGCAGGCGCATCACCTCCGCCACGGCGGCGAGATGGTCCTCGAGCAGGTCGGTCGACTCGCGGCGCTCGAGCCCGAGCCCGGCCAGGTCGGCGCGCAGCTCCGCGAGCGGCTTGTCCATCATGAAGCCGGAGAGCCAATGGGAGCCGTGGAGGTTCAGCTCGCTCTTGCCCACGCCGACGAACAGGTCGGTGTATTCCTGGTCGGCGGCGGCGACATCCATCGCGCGGCTCGCGCGGAGCAGCGCGTTGTACGCGACGGCAAGGGACGCGCCGGCGTCGTCCGGGAGCTCCGGCGCGCTGGAGAGCACGTCGAGGAACGGCCGGTCGGGCGCGGCGGCGAAGAGTCGCGCGACCAGCGCGTAGAGGTCCGCCCGGATGCGATCCTCGGCCGACACCGGATGCGGCAGCGCAACAGAAGCGGTGCCGCCGTTCATCGAAAATTTCCCGAAGGGCCGGGAAACGCCGTGCAGGGCACCGAAACCGCTCCTTTCGCCGCCATTCAGATCCGCCCGCCCTTGAGGAGATCGATGCCGCCGGGCTCGTCGACCACCATCGCCTTGACGCGGCAGTCGGCGCACATGCGGAGCCGGTCGAGCGCGCCGGGCTGCGCGAACATCGAGTGGCCGGCGAGCTTCGCGACCATGCCGTCGAGCATCCGCCGGGTGCCGAGCGGCTTGCCGCACGACGTGCAGCCGACGAGCTCGGCCTCGTTCAGCACGCGCGGAGCGCGGGCTTCCACGGTGAGGTCGAGCTGGGGCACGAGCGCGATCGCGTTCTCGGGACAGGTCTGCGCGCACAACGAACACTGCACGCACTTCGACTCGATGAAGCGCAGCCGCAGCGCCTCCGGATGGTCGAGCAGCGCGCCCTCGGGACACGCGCCCACGCACGCGAGGCACATCGTGCACGTGTCGCGGTCGACGTCGATGCGCCCCCACGGCGAGCCCGCGAACAACGGGATCACCTTGCGCGGCGTCGGCGCGTGCAGCGCCAGATGATCGAGCGCGAGCGCGAGCGTGGTGCGCTTCTCGGGCGTCGCGGCGAACGTCGCCGGTGCGCGCACGGCGAGCGCCGGAGCCGCGCTCCACAGCGCGCGCTCGGCCGCCATCGGGTCGGAGGCGTCGACCCGCCGGAAGTGCTCACCTTGGTAGCCCAGCGCCTCCGCCACCGCGTTGCCGAGCCGCATCTGGAAGGCGAGCGCCTCGCGATACTGCGGCGCCTCGTCGCCCGTGACGAGCACGTCGACGCACGCGGCGCCCCACGCGAGCGCCGCGAGCCACAGGTCGAGGCCCGTCGACGCGACGTGGTGCACCTCGAGCGGGATCACGCGCGCGGGGAGGCCGCGCCCGCGACGCGCCATGCGCGCGATCGCTTCGCGGGCGTCGGGCGCGTGGACGAGCAGCGTCGCGTCCCGCCCGCCGGCGCGCGCGTAGGTCGTCAGGAGCGCACGTGCGCGCGCGCCCTGGTCGGGCATCGCGGGATAGGCGTAGCTCATCGCGCCGGACGGGCACACGGTCGCGCACGCGCCGCAGCCCATGCACAGGTGCGGCTCGACCGCCACGCCGTCGCCGTCGGCGCGGATCGCCTCGGTCGAGCACACGTCGATGCACGCGGTGCACCCGGTCTTGCGGGAGCGCGAATGCGCGCAGATCGACGCCTTGTACGCGAAGTACTTCGGCTTGGTGAACTCGCCGGTCAGCGCAGCCAGCTCGGCCACCGCCTTCGCCTGCGCGACGACGTCGGCGCCCGGCGCGAAATAGCCCTGCGGCGGCTGGTGCATCCGGAACCACGGCGTCGCCGCGAGATCGAGCACGAGGTCGAAGCTGCCGCCGCGCTCGCGCTCGCGCCGGTCGAAGTCGATCGCGCCGACCGCGCCGCACGCGACGACGCACTCGCGATGGTCGCGGCAGCGGTCGAGGTCGACCTGGTAGCTCTCGTCGATCGCGTGCTCGGGACAGGCGCGCACGCAGGCGTGGCAGCGCGTGCACAGGTCGAGGTCGATCGGGTTCTCC
>DASTCK010000094.1:0-15300 GCA_035711225.1 Casimicrobiaceae bacterium | reverse complement strand
ACGTTGTCGAGCATCCGCATCGCGGTGCGCACCGTGTTCTGCAGCTTCGCGTGATCGAGCTCCCAGGACGTACCGTCAGCCGTGCCGTCAGCGGGCCGGACGGGCTTCATGTGCGCGAGCAGGTTGATCGAGCCGAGGTTGCAGACGGCGATCTCGGTTGCGCTCGTGTTGAGCGTGATCTCGGTGCACAGGTTCGAGCTGTGCACGGCGCCGACGTGCTGTTGCGGCGAGCGGACGTTGCACGCGTCCTTGAACGTGATCCACGGATGCCCGGTCTCGAAGAGCATCGACAGCATCTTGCGCCACAGCTGCACCGCGGGAATCTTCTTGTGCAGCTTGATCTGGCCGCTCGCGACCAGCGACTCGTAACGCGTGTACGCCTTCTCGAAATCGCGTCCCCACTTGTCGTGGAGGTCGGGCGTGTCGGCCGGCGAGAACAGCGTCCACTCGCCGCCTTCGATCACACGCTTCATGAAGAGGTCGGGAATCCAGTTCGCCGTGTTCATGTCGTGCGTGCGGCGGCGGTCGTCGCCGGTGTTCTTGCGCAGCTCGAGGAACTCCTCGATGTCGAGGTGCCACGTCTCGAGATACGTGCACACCGCCCCTTTGCGCTTGCCGCCCTGGTTCACGGCGACCGCGGTGTCGTTCACCACCTTGAGGAACGGCACGACGCCCTGCGACTTGCCGTTGGTGCCCTTGATGTGCGAGCCCATCGCGCGGACGTTGGTCCAGTCGTTGCCGAGGCCGCCGGCGAACTTCGACAGGAGCGCGTTCTCCTTGATCGCCTCGTAGATGCCGTCGAGGTCGTCGGAGACGGTCGTCAGGTAGCACGAGGACAGCTGCGAGCGGTGCGTTCCCGAGTTGAACAGCGTGGGCGTCGAGCTCATGAAGTCGAACGTCGACAGCACGTTGTAGAACTCGATCGCGCGCGCCTCGCGGTCGACCTCGTTCAGCGCGAGCCCCATCGCGACGCGCATGAAGAAACACTGGGGCAGCTCGAAGCGGCGGCCGCCGACGTACTGGTCGACCAGGAAGTAGCGGTCGTAGAGCGTCTGCAGGCCGAGGTAGCCGAACTGGAGGTCGCGCTCGGGCTTGAGCGCGGCGCCGAGCTTCGCCAAGTCGTACTGCAGCAGGTTCTCGTTCAGGAGCCCGATCTTCACGCCGTGCTTCACGAACTGGGGGAAGTACTCGGCGTACTTCGTCGCCATGTCGGCTTGCGTGGCTTCCTCGCCCATCGCCTCGTAGCGCAGCGCATCGAGCAGCAGGCGCGCGGTGACGTACGAGTAGGCGGGATCCTTCTCGATCAGCGTGCGCGCGGCGAGCACGACCGACTTGCGCACCTCCTCGATCGGGACGCCGTCGTAGAGGTCCTTCAGCGTCGACTTCAGGATGCGCTGCGGATCGGCGTCGGGCAGGCCGTCGCACGAGGCCCTGATGAGCGACGTGAGCCGCCCGAGGTCGAGCTTGCGGCGCTGGCCGTTCTCGACGACGTGGATCTCGACGTCGTGCGCCTTGGCGTGCGCGTCGTGCTTCGCGGCGCGCTCCTGCGCGCGCTTCTCGCGGTAGAGGACGTAGGCGCGCGCGGCCTCGTGCTCGCCGCCGCGCATCAGCGCCAGTTCGACCTGGTCCTGGATCTCCTCGATGTGGATCGCGCCGCCGTCGGGCTTGCGCTTGAGGAGCGCCGAGACGACCGACTCGGTGAGGTTGGTGACCTGCTCGCGCACGCGCGCGGAAGCGGCGCTCTGCCCGCCGTTGACGGCGAGGAACGCCTTGGTCATGGCGATCGTGATCTTCGACGGCTCGAAGCCGACGACCGCCCCGTTGCGGCGGATCACCTTGTATTGCGCAAGCCGGGGATCGGCGTTGCTTTGCATCGGACTGCCAGGCTCGCCCACGATCAGGTCACGCGGAGGGTTCTGGGGCTGTGCGGCTTGGGCGGGGGCCTGAGCAGCAGTGGGCATGGGCGCTTCTCCTGGGAAACTTGTCGTTGTCGTGATGCGGATGCGGAGTGGCAGCGAAGCAGGGGCTTTCCCGCAAACCCGCGTCCGTCGCGGCTTTCCGGGCGGTCCCGTCGGCTCGCCCGAGGCGCGGACCGGCGTCGGCGCGCTGGGGTGTACGGGGTGGGTCCCGAATCCGCTTATGAATCAGAATCTACTATATCTTGTGTTCAAGTGCAGGCTCAACACCAAGCATAGTGGGTGGCCGGTCGAACCGCAAGGCGAATTTCCTCCACATGCCGGTCGTGGCAAAACGGCAAGAAAAACAGGCCGCTGAGGGGCGTAGGACGCGTCTATCCCGCGGCTTTCCCGCGGTTGTCCACCGACTTCCCCACCGTATTTGCCGTTCGTCGGGAAGTGAGACACGTTGCAGCGATGCGACAGCACCGTGACGGTGCATGACGTGCTGCAATGCGGCGAATTTTTGGTCGCCGAAACAACGACGTGCCTCGCAAGACCGCATCCGGCGGGGCGCGGCGGGCGATACCGCGCTGCAGCGCGCGTGGCGGCAAACCGGGAAAGGTTCGGAACCTGGCCCGAACCTCACGGCGGAGGCGCCTACCGAGAAAGTCCCCCGACGTCATCCGGGAAGGCGGAAGAGCTCGCGCCCGGCGATCGCGACGATGGTTTCGTCGGGGGCGGGATGGACGATCGCGAGGCCGGTCATGCGTCCGAAGGCGGGGAGGATCGCGCGGCGCCGCCCGAGCACGAAGCAGGGAAGGCGCGCGCTGTCGTCGCCGCGTCCCCAGACGCGCACGCCCGGATGCACGTGGCCGCACAGCGCGTAGCCCGTGCGCGGCGACGACGGGACGTGGCTCGCGAGGAACGGCGGCAATGCGCACGGCTCGGCGACGACGTCCACGCCCCAGCCCGGCGGCGGGTCGCCCGCACGGGCATCGTGGTTGCCGCGCACCAGCGTGATGGCGAGCGACGGATGCGTCGCGCGCCACGCCGCGAACGCAGTGTCGAGCGCGGGCACGACGCCGGCCTTCGCGTGGAGGAAGTCGCCCAGCACCACGAGGCGCGTCGCGCCGCTCGCCGCGATCAGCGCGGTGAGTCGCTTGAGGTCGGCCGCGGTCGACCCGCGCGGCACCGGCACGCCACCGGCGCGAAACGCCGCTGCCTTGCCGAGGTGCACGTCGGCGACGAACAGCGTGCGCATGCGCGTCCACGAGAGCGCCCGGTCGGCGAAGAGCTCGACCGCCTCGCCGCCGATCGCGGTGACGTAGCGCTCCGCATGGCGGCTGGCGTTCGGGGCGGGGGCGGGGAGCATCGAAAGGGGGACAGATGACGCCGCGGACGGCCAACGCATTGCGGCCTGCGGTGGCGCGAGGCACACTGACATCGTCGTCCGGGACGAATTCTAAACGCGGGGGCGCCGGACGACGGCCCGGGGCGCCGCCTCGCGCCGCGCTTCGCGCCGCCGCGGTCTGACGAAGGCCCGCGATGCCGCGCTTTTCCGCGAACCTGTCGTTCCTCTTCGAGGAAGTCCCGTTCCTCGACCGCTTCGGCGAAGCCGCGCACGCGGGCTTCCGCGCCGTCGAGTTCACGTTCCCCTACGACTGGCAGCCGCGCGACATCGCGGAGCGCGTCGCGCAGCACAACCTCGAGGTCGTCCTGATGAACGCGCCGCCGGGCAACCTGGCGGCCGGCGATCGGGGCCTGGCGAGCGTGCCGGGGCGCGAGCACGAGTTCGCCGCATCGCTCGCGACCGCGTTCCGCTACGCGCAGGCGCTCAAGTGCCGCCGGCTGCACGTGCTGGCCGGCAACGTGCCGGCGGACGCGGATGCGACCGAGCGCGACCGGCGCCGGCGGCTGTTCGTCCGCCATCTGCGCCAGGCCTGCGACGAGGCGGGATCGCTCGGGATCGACGTGCTGGTCGAGGCGCTCAACCCGCGCGACATGCCGGGCTACCTCCTGTCGACGCAAGCCGACGCGCACGCGATCCGCGAGGAGGTCGGCGCGCCCAACCTCAAGGTGCAGTTCGACCTCTACCACGCGCAGATCGTCGAGGGCGACCTGACCGAGAAGCTGCGCCGCTGGCTGCCGCACGTCGGGCACATCCAGATCGCCGGCGTGCCCGGCCGACACGAGCCCAACGTCGGCGAGATCAACTACGAGTGGCTGTTCCGCGTGATCGACGAGATGCGCTACGACGGCTGGATCGGCTGCGAGTATCGGCCGTCGGCGGGGACCGCGGCGGGCCTTGCGTGGATGTACAAGCTGATCGACCGGCAGCGCGCGCCGGCGAAGGGGGATTGACGTGCGCAAAACCGGGGTCAGACCCCGATGAAGCCGGGGTCAGACCCCTAGGTCTGCCGCGGATCGAGCGCGTCGCGCAGCCCGTCGCCCAGCAGGTTGAACGAGAGCACCAGCACGAAGATCGACAGCCCCGGCCACACGGCCATCCACGGGGCGTGCTCGACGTAGTTCTTCGCGGTGTTGAGCATGCTGCCCCACGAGGGCGCCGGCGGCTGCTGGCCCAGGCCCAGGAACGACAGGCTCGCCTCGGCGATCACGGCCGCGGCGATCGTGAGCGTCGCCTGCACGATCAGCGGCGGCACGACGTTGGGCAGCACGTGGCGCACCGCGATGCGCGGATGCGAGTTGCCGACGGCGCGCGCGGCCTCGACGTAGTCCTCGACCTTCACCGACAGCACCTGCGCGCGAGTGAGCCGAATGAAGATCGGCGTCGCCGAGATGCCGATCGCGATCATCGCGTTGGTGAGGCTCGGCCCCAAAAACGCTGCGAGCGCGATCGCGAGGATCAGGAACGGCGTGGCGAGCATCGCGTCGGTCATGCGCGAGATCAGCGCGTCGGGCCAGCGGCCCGCGTAGCCGGCAATGAGCCCGATCGGCACGCCGAGCGACAGCGAGATCGACACCGAGACGACGCCGGCGAGCAGCGACGCGCGGGCGCCCCAGATCACGCGCGACAAGACGTCGCGGCCGATCTCGTCGGTGCCGAACCAGTACGTCGCCGAGGGCGCCTTGCGGATCGCCGACCAGCTCGTCGCGAGCGGGTCGTAGGGCGCGACGACCGGCGCGAAGATCGCGATCAGCACGAAGAACGCGACGACGCCGAGCCCGACGAGCGCCGACGGCCGGTGTCCCAGCCGTCGCAGCGCGCGCCGGCCCGGGCTCACCTCGGGCGGCAGGACATCGATCGCGATGGTCGCCATCAGCCGCGCAGCCTCGGGTTGACCAGGAAGTAGGCGAGGTCGGCCAGCAGGTTCAGCAGGATGTACGCGCTCGCCGTGAACAGCACCACGCCCTGGACGACCGCGTAGTCGCGGTTGAACACGGCGTCGACGATGAGCTTGCCGAAGCCGGGGATCGTGAACACCTGCTCGGTCAGCACGGCGCCGGACAGGAGCGTGCCGAGCTCGAGCGCGCCGAGCGTGACGATGGGCGTCAGCGCATTGCGCAGCGCGTGCTTGAGGATCACGACGCGCTCGTCGAGGCCCTTCGCGCGCGCGGTGCGGACGTAGTCGGACGACATCACCTGCAGCATCGCGCTGCGCGTGTGGCGCATCAGCACCGCGGCGATCGCGTTGCCGAGCACGAAGGCCGGCATGATCATCGCGGCGAGGTTGGCGCGCAGGTCCTCGAACGGGCTCACGTAGCCCGAGGCGGGCAGCCAGCCGAGCTGCACCGAGAAGAGCAGGATCAGCATGATCCCGAGCCAGAAGTTCGGCGTCGACAGCCCCCACAAGGCGACGCCGTTGGCCACGTAGTCGAGCCACGTCCCCTTGTAGATCGCGGACACGATGCCCGCGGGAATGCCGATTGCCAGCGCAATCACGATTGCGATGAGCGCGAGCTCGATGGTGACCGGCAGCTTCTCGGCGATCAGCGCGGTGACGGGCTTCTGCATGCGCAGCGACTCGCCCAAGTCGCCGGTCAGCACGCCGCCGAGCCAATAGACGTAGCGGACCGGCAGCGGCTTGTCGAGGTGCATCTTCTGCTGCAGGTACGCGACGACCGTCGGGTCGCGCTCCTCGCCGGCGAGCACGACCGCGGGATCGCCGGGCAGCAGTTGCTGCAGCCCGAAGATCATCATCGACACGAAGAGCAGCGTCGGGAGGATCGTCGCGAGGCGGCGGGCGAGGTAGGCGGACATGGAACGGGCAGGGCAGGCCGTTGGGACGCGAGTCGGGTTCCCTCGACGATCTTCCGATCACGGCATGCGGAGGCAGGCGATCGGAGACCGGATGGGCGCTTCGATCGGGCGCCCATCGGATCCCCCGTCTCCCGGCCCCGCGTCGCAGGGCCGCAGCGAAGGCAGCCGCGCGGCAATCCTCCTCAGTTGAACCGCAACCCCTGGACCCGCACCAGCCCGTCGGGCACCGTGCGCAGGCCCGAGAGCTTGTTCGTATACGCCCAGATCCAGTGCCGGTGGTAGAGGTACACGATCGGCCGGTCGCTCAGCACGACCGCGGCGAGGTCCTCGTAGGCCTTGCGGCGCGCGGCGGGATCGGCCGAGGTGCGCGAACGCGTCAGGATCGCGTCGACCTCGGGCTTGCAGTAGCCGGCGTAGTTGAGCGGCTGCTTGCAGGCGTCGAAGCTGTAGATGTTGCCGTCCGGGTCGGCGCGTCCGCTCCAGGCGAGCACGTACGCGTCGAACTGCCCCTTGTCGGCGAGGTCCAGCGACGTCGCGAACTCGGTCGACTGGATCTTCACGTCGAAGCCCGCGTCCTTCACCATCGCCTGCACGACCTGCGCGATCTTCTGCGCGTCGGAGGTGGTCGGCGTCATCAGCGTGACGGTGGGATTCGGCATGCCCGCGGCGGCGAGCAGCGCCTTCGCCTTCGCGACGTCGCGCTTGGGCACCGGCACGTTCTTCGCGTAGTACGGGTTGTCCGGCGCGACCCACTGGTTGCCGACCGTCGCCTGGCCTTCCATCACGACCTGCACGATGCCGTCGCGGTCGAGCGCGAGCTCGAACGCCTCGCGCACGCGCGGGTCCTTGCCGATCGCGGTCGTCTTCGCCATGTCGCTCTTGCCGACGTTCATCGTGATGCCCTGGTAGCCGATCTCGGTGATCGTCGAGATCTTGAAGCGGGGATCCCCGCGCGTCGGGACCACGTCGGAGGCGGCCATCCGCTCGATGAAGTCGAGCTGCCCCGATTTCAGGTTGGCGAGCCGCACCGTCGCGTCGACGATCGGCAGGTAGACGATGCGCTCGAAGTGGATCGCGGGCTTGTTCCAGTAGTTGGCGTAGCGCTCGAGCACGATGCGGTCCTGCGCGACGCGCTCGACGAACTTGAACGGCCCCGAGCACACCGGGTTCGCGCCGAACTTGTCGCCCGCCGCCTGCGCCGCCTTCGGCGAGACCATCATGCCGGCGCGATCCGCGAGCTGGGCGAGCAGCGGCGAGAACGGCGCGGAGAGGTTGAGGCGCGCGGTCATCGGGTCGACGACGTCGACGCTCGTGACGAGGGCGAGCTCGCCGCGGCGGTTGCTGCCCGCCATCGTCTTGTGGCGCTCGATGTTGAACTTGACGGCGGCGGCGTCGAGCTTCTCGCCATCGTGGAACGTGACGCCGGGCCGCACGGCGATGGTCAGCGCCTTGCCGTCGGGCGACCACGTGTAGCTCTGGGCGAGCTGCGGGACGATCGCGAGCTTCTCGTCGATGTCGAATAGCTTGTCGCACAGCGCGGCGAAGACGATGCGACCCACGAACGTTCGCGCGAGCGTCGGGTCGAGGACATCGGGGTCTTCGGCGAGGCCGAAGCGCAGCGTCTGCGCGGCGGCGGGCAAGGAGGCGAGGGCGGCGACGACGGCAAGGGCGGCCGCGAAGCGGCGGAGCCCGGGGGTTGCGTTCATCTCGAGATCTCCTGGGATAAGCCCGAGGTCGGCGTGGGTCCCCGACCCCCGGAGTGACGGGTCAATCATCGAGGATAGCACCGCATTCCCTGGAACCAGGTTACGGACCAGGTTCGCGACCTGGTTCCGGAATCGGCTCACGAAGCAGTGGCCGGGGAGCCCCGGAACGCCGCCTGCAACGCCTCGAGCCGCGGGTTCGGCGGGATCGCCGCGGTGCCGGGCAGGATCGCCTCCGGCGGTGCGATCTCGCGCCAGAAATGGCACGCGACGGCGTGGCCGTCGCCGGTCGCCTCGAGCGGCGGCGTCTCGTCGGCGCAGCGCTGGCGGGCGTGCGGGCAGCGCGTGCGGAAGCGGCAGCCGGACGGCGGATCGCTCGGGCTCGGCACGTCGCCGGCGAGGAGGATGCGCCGGCGCTTCAGCGCGGGCTGGGGCACCGGGATCGACGACAGCAGTGCCTGCGTGTAGGGATGGCGCGGCTCGCGGAACAGCGCGCGCTTGTCCGCGTACTCGACGATGCGCCCGAGGTACATCACGGCGATGCGTGTCGCGATGAACTTGACGACCGCCAGGTCGTGCGCGATGAACACGTAGGCGAGGCCGAAGCGTCGCTGCAGGTCGACGAGCAGGTTCACGACCTGCGCCTGGATCGACACGTCGAGCGCCGAGACGGGCTCGTCGCAGACGATGAGCCGCGGTTCGACCGCGAGCGCGCGCGCGATCCCGATGCGCTGCCGCTGGCCGCCCGAGAATTCGTGCGGGTAACGGCGCGCGTATTCGGGCGACAGGCCCACGAGGTTCAGGATCTCGTGCACGCGCTCGGTGCGCCGGCCTTCCGCGAGGCCGTGCAGCGCGAGCGGCTCCTCCAGCGTCTGCGCGACCGTCATCCTCGGGTTCAGCGACGCGAACGGGTCCTGGAAGATGATCTGCAGCGCCCGCCGGCGGCTGCGCATGTCGGTGTCGGAGAGCGCGAACAGGTCGGCGCCGTCGAACACGACGCGGCCCGACGTCGGCTCGAGGAGCCGAAGCACGAGCCGCCCGGTCGTCGACTTGCCACAGCCCGATTCGCCGACGAGCGCGAGCGTCTCGCCGACGTCGAGGTCGAAGGTCACGCCGTCGACCGCGCGCACCGCGCCCGCCGCGCGCGAGAAGAACCCGCGCCGGATCGGGAAATGCTTGACGAGGTTCTCGACGCGCAAGAGCGGCGCCGACCGGCCTTCGCCCCGACCCTCTCCGGCAGGCGGGAGAGCGATGGGTGACGGGGGGTGGGCGCGCGACGTCACCGCGAACGGGACCCCGCTCCCGCGCGCGACACCGGGAGGCGTGCCTGGGTGGGCGCGTGCAATGTCACTGCAAGCGCGTCCCTTCTCCCGCTCGCGGGAGAAGGTCAGGGTGAGCGCCGCCCTGCGAGCCGGCGTAGGGCAGCGGCGCCCGCCAGCACGCCGCCTCGTGCGACGGTCCCATCGGCATGAGCGGTGGATCCTCGGCGCGGCAGCGCTCGATCGCGAACGGACAACGCGGATGGAACCGGCAGCCCGCGACGGGTCGCGAGGGCGTCGGGACCTGGCCCTCGATCGCGGCGAGGCGATCCTGCTCGAGGTGCAGCTGCGGGATCGAGCCCAAGAGCCCGATCGTGTAGGGATGCTGCGGCATCGCGAACAGCTCGGCGACCGGCGCACGCTCGACGACGCGTCCGGCGTACATGACCGCCACGTCGTCGGCGACCTCGGCGATGACGCCGAGATCGTGCGTGATCAGCATGACCGCGGTGCCGGTCTCCTCGCGCAGCACGCGCATCAGGTCGAGGATCTGCGCCTGGATCGTGACGTCGAGCGCGGTGGTCGGCTCGTCGGCGATCAGGAGCGCGGGGTCGCAGGCGAGCGCCATCGCAATCATCACGCGTTGGCGCATGCCGCCCGAGAGGCGATGCGGATAGTCGTGGAAGCGCGCCTCGGGCGACGGGATGCGCACGCGCCTCAGCATCTCGACGGCGAGCGCCGCCGCCTCGTCCTTCGAGACGGGCCGGTGGCGCAGGATCACCTCGGCGATCTGGTCGCCGACCGTGAACGCCGGGTTGAGCGAGGTCATCGGCTCCTGGAAGATCATCGAGATGCGGTTGCCGCGCAGCTCGCGCATCGCCGCAGGTGGCAGCTTCAGCAGGTCCACGCCTTCGAACAGGATCTGGCCGGCCTCGATGCGGCCCGGCGGCTGCGGGACGATCCCCATGATCGACAGCGCGGTGACGCTCTTGCCGCAGCCGGATTCGCCGACGATGCCGAGCGTGCGGCCGGCCGCGAGCGTGAGGCTCACGCCGTCGACCGCGGCGAAGCGGAGACCTTCGCTCGTGAACGTCGTGCGCAGGTCGCGCACGTCGAGCAGCGGGCGAGCGGCATCCGCGGGACGCGCCGGCGGCGGCGACGCGAGCATCGCGTCGCTCATGTCGGCTCGGGTCGGCCGAGGCGTCGCGCGGTGAAGCGCTCGATCTCGCGCTCGATCGCCGCCCGGTCCGTGGTCCCGACCGGATCGGCCCTGCGCGGCAGGCACGCGGCGAACGGCTGGAAGCGCTCGAGGCTCTTGCGGTACAGCCGGCGAAGCTCGAGGAACGGCTCGGGATGGTCGTCGACGCGCAGCGTGAGGAACGGATACGGCTCCGTCGTGACGATGAGCAGCGCCGCGGCCTGCTTGCCGCGCTTGTCGCCGCCGGCCGCATCGCCGGCATCGAGCGCGGCGAGCAGGCGCTCGGCGACCGGAAGGGCGGTCGATCGCTCGTACGCGGCGGCCGTGTCGTCGAGCACCTGCGGCCCGGCCAGCATGTTCCCGGCGAGCGACCAGCCGTCGCCCGCGAGGTGGCCGCACCAGTCGATGCACGCGCTGCCGGTGTGCGCCGCGGTGGCACCGCCGGTGTCGACGACGTGCAGCTGGCGATGGTCGCGTCCCGCGTCGGCGGCGGTGAGCGAGCGCACGACCTCGGCCGCCGACATGCCACGGGCGAGCATGTCGAGGCCGGGGGGTCCGTACAGCGGGTTGACCAGTGCCTGCGTGGCGAGCGCTCCGACGCCGCTGCGCGCATGCGGGCACAACGCGCCGACGGCGAAGAAGCGGCTCGCGATCGCGACACCGAAGGCGCCGCTGGCATCGCGGGCGAGGAGCGACCAGGTCATCGGCGAAGATCCGTCGCGGGCCGCATGGGCTCCGGCCCCGGGTTGTCACATGCTGACGCTCATCCCGCCGTCGACGTAGATCGTCTGGCCGGTGCAGTACGACGACGCGTCGGCGGCGAGGAACACCGCGATGCCGGAGAGCTCGTCGGGATCCCCCCAGCGCTGCATCGGCGTGCGGCGGTTGACCCACGCGACGAAATCGGGGTTGTCGAGCAGCGCTCGGTTCATCTCGGTCGCGAAGTAGCCCGGCGCTATGGCGTTGACGCGGATGCCGTCGGGCGCGAGCTCCACGGCGAGCCCGCGCGTCAACTGGCGCACGCCGCCCTTGGCGGCCGTGTACGGCACGATGTTCGGCCGGCCGAGCTCGCTCGTGAGCGACGCGATGTTGATGATGCTGCCGCGCTTGCGCTTGCGCATGCCCGGCACGACCGCCTGCGCGACCAGGAACGGCGCGGTCAGGTTGGTCGCGATGATCGCGTCCCAGTCCTCCTTCTTGAAGTCGGTCAGCGGATGGCGGCGCTGGATGCCGGCGTTGTTGACGACGACGTCGATTGCGCCGTGCTGCGCCTCGATCGCGGCGATGCCGCGTTTGACGGCCTCGGCATCGGTCACGTCGAACACGGCGATGTCGACCTCGCCACCCGCCTGGCGCATCGGCGCGGCCGCAGCCTCGAGGGCCTTGGCGTCGCGCCCGTTGAGCACGACGGTCGCGCCCGCGCGGGCGAGGCCGGCCGCGATCGCGTGGCCGAGGCCGCGCGCCGCGCCGGTGACGAGCGCGATGCGGCCGGTGAGGTCGAACGGATTCTTCATGACGGTCATGAGGTCGTCCCGTGGCGGGAGGGCGATTCTCTCACGCCCCGAACTTCTGGAACCAGGTTGCGAACCAGGTTCGCAACCTGGTTCCTAGGCGTAGGCGAGCGCGAACCTGGTTGGCAACCTGGTTCCTAGGCGAGCGACTGCGCGTCCCCGTCGACCGGCAGCGCGTGGCCCGAGATGTTGGCACCGATCGGGGAGGCGAGGAACACGATCGCGTTCGCGATGTCCTCGGCCGTGATGAAGCGCTTGAGCGAGGTCTTCGACAGCATCTCGTCGCGCACGACCTCCGGCGCGACGCCGCGCGCGGCCGCCTTGGCGGTGAACACGCGCTCGATTCTCGGCCCCGCGACCGCCCCCGGGCAGATCGCGTTCACGCGGATGCCGGCGCTCCCGAGCTCGATCGACAGCGACTTGGTGAAGCCGATCACGCCCCACTTGCTGGACGAGTAGGGCGTGCGCATGGCGAAGCCGAAGCGGCCCGCGGCCGACGACAGGTTCGCGATGCTCGGGTTGCGGGACAGCCTGAGCAGCGGTATCGCACGCCGCGTGCACAGGAACATGCCGGTGAGGTTGATGTCGAGCGTGCGCTGCCAGTCCGCGAGGGCGATGTCCTCGCACGCCCCCGTCGGCCCGGCGATGCCGGCGTTGTTGACCAGCGTATCGAGCCCGCCGAGGCGGGAACGCACGGCGTCGAACATGCGGTCGACCTGCTCGGCCGCGCTGACATCGCATTCGATCGACGCGATCGCGGCGTCGGTTCGGCCGAGCGCCTCGAGTGCCGGGCGGTCGACGTCACAGACCAGCACGCGCGCGCCTTCGGCGGCGAACGCGCGCGCCGTCGCGAGCCCGATGCCGTTCGCGCCCGCGGTGACGAGGACGCGGTGGCCGTGGAGGTCGACGTTCATGGGCGGTCCTCGCGGGACGTGACGGGCGTAGCGTAGCAGTTCGACGCGGTGAGCGGCGTTCGTGGATCGTGGATCGCGGCGGGCGGGCGAGGGACGACCGGGCGGTCGTTGTCCGCAGGCCCGCGCGACGCGCCGCCGACGCTCTACAATCCACGATCCACCGTCCCGGGGTCACGCCGGCATCGCGGCTTTCCCCGACACAGCCCATGTCTCCCCGCAAAGTCATCGTCACCTGCGCCGTCACCGGCTCGATCCATACGCCGTCGATGTCGCCGCACCTGCCGGTCACGCCGCGCGAGATCGCCGATGCGGCGGTCGGCGCCGCGGAGGCCGGCGCCGCGATCGTCCACCTCCACGCGCGCGACCCGGTCGACGGACGGCCGACCCAGGACCCCGCGCTGTTCCGTCAGTTCGCGCCCGAGATCCGCCGGCGCTCGAACGTCGTGCTGAACTTCACGACCGGCGGCGCGGCGACGATGACCATCGACGAGCGCCTCCGCCCCGCGCTGGAGCTCGAGCCCGAGGTCGCCTCGCTCAACATGGGCTCGATGAACTTCGGGCTCTACCCGATGCTCGAGCGCTTCCGGACGTTCCGGCATCCCTGGGAGCGCGACTACCTCGCCACCTCCGACGAGCGCATCTTCCGCAACACCTTCCGCGACATCGAGAAGATCCTGACGTCGTGCGCGAAGAACCGCACGCGCTTCGAGATCGAGTGCTACGACATCGGCCACCTCTACACGGCGAGGCACTTCCTCGACCGCGGCATCGTGAAGCCGCCGCTGTTCATCCAGAGCGTGTTCGGCATCCTCGGCGGCATCGGCCCGCACCCCGACGACGTCATGCACATGCGGCGCACCGCCGATCGCCTGTTCGGCGACCAGTACCGCTGGAGCGTGCTCGGCGCGGGGCGCCACCAGATGCCCATCGCCGCGCAGGCCGCCGCGATGGGCGGCAACGTGCGCGTCGGCCTCGAGGACAGCCTGTGGCTCGGGCCCGGCAAGCTCGCCGAGTCGAACGCCGCGCAGGTGCGCAACGTCGTGAAGATCATCGAGGGGCTGGGGCTCGAGGTCGCGACGCCGGACGAGGCGCGGGAGATGCTCGAGCTGAAGGGGGGCGATCAGGTCGGGTTTTGAGACAAGGTGGCCTATCGCGTGTCGAACGTGGTGCCGTTCGGTTCTCGCGTCGCCGCTTGTGTCGGGTTGAGTCTTCATTCAGGGGTCAGAGCCCTGGGGACCGAACGCTGCGCGCTCGGTTACCGGGGTCCGACCCCGTTGAACAGTCCCGGGGACGGAACGCTGCGGGGCCAGTTACCGGAAACCGACCCCCGGCGACCCCTTGACCCCCGTCAATCCTCCCCTCGCGCAACCGGCCTAGGCTGGGCGTGAGAGGAGCGCCAGCCATGACACGCAAGACCCTTGGCCCCACCCCGACGACGCCGATCGGTGCGGGCGCGGTCGGACGCTACCGCGACCGGATCCTCGACGATCCGCGACACGACCCCTACCAGGCGACGCACAAGCTCGCCGATGCCACCACGTGCCCCGACTGCGGCGCGTACTACGTCGGCGGGCGGTGGAAGCACGGTCGCGGCGACCGGACCGGGCCGTTGGCGCGATGCCCGGCGTGCCGGCGCATCGCCGACAACATGCCGGCGGGAACGCTCGAGCTCCAGGGTCCGTACGTCGATGCGCACGCCGACGAGCTCGCGAAGCTCATGCAGCACGTCGCCGAGCGCGAGGGCCGCGAGCATCCGCTCCATCGCATCATGAACATCGTGCACGACGGCGAACGCATCACGGTGACGACCACCGACCTGCACCTGCCGCAGCGGATGCTCGAAGCGGTCCGCAGCGCCCACCAGGGCGAGGGCGAGGTGCATTACGGCGACGGCGACTACCACGCGCGCGCCGTCTGGCGACGCTAGTCGGGGGAAGCAGCGCGTCGCCATCGAGCGAGGCAGCGCGATGAAGCCGGTCTCCTCGCGGGAAGTGCGAATCCCCGTCGCCGGTGCACTGCTCGAGGGCACGCTGGAATTGCCCGAGCGGCCGCGCGGGCTCGTCATCTTCGCGCACGGCTCGGGCAGCTCGCGCCACAGCCCCCGCAACCGTGCGGTCGCGGCGGTGCTGCACCAGGCTGGCATCGGCACGCTGCTCTTCGACCTCCTCACCGTCGACGAGGACCGCGATCGTGCGGCGCGCTTCGACATCGCGCGTCTCGCGCGACGCCTGGTCGACGCGACGGCGTGGGCCCGTGCGGAGCCGGCGACGGGCGAGCTTCCGGTCGGCTATTTCGGCGCGAGCACCGGCGCGGCTGCCGCGCTGGTCGCTGCGGCGGAGCCGCGCGCGGAGATCGCCGCGGTCGTCTCGCGCGGCGGCCGGCCCGACCTCGCCGGCGAAGGCGCGCTTCGCGCGGTGACGGCGCCGACGCTGCTGATCGTGGGAGGAGACGACACGGCGGTGATCGCGATGAATCGCGACGCGCTCGCGGACCTCGCCTGCGCGAAGCGCCTGATGATCGTGCCGCGCGCGACGCACCTGTTCGAGGAGCCGGGTGCGCTGGAGCAGGTCGCCGTCGCCGCGCGCGACTGGTGCG
>DASTCK010000093.1:0-40693 GCA_035711225.1 Casimicrobiaceae bacterium | reverse complement strand
ACGATCGCGAGCGCGACGCCCAGCAACGCGGGCCAGGTCCAGCGGTAGCCCTCGAAGAGCGTCGAGAGCAGCATCGCGATGACGGGCGTCGACACGCCGACGTACGACGCGGGCCCCGCGCCGACCAGCTTCAGCAGCGTGAGGTAGGCGCCGAACGCGAAGATGCTGCCGAACACCGCGAGGTACAAGAGCGACGCCACGTACGGCGCGTGCGGATCGAACGTCCATCGCGCCCCCTGCGCGAGCGCGAACGCCGCCGCGCACGCCGCGCCGTAGAGCATCCCCCACGCCGTGACCGGGAACACCGGCAGCCCCTTCGCGTGGTTGCGCACCGCGATCAGGTTGCCGCCGGTGGCGATCGCGGTGGCGCCGAGCGCGTAGCCGATGCCGAGCGCCGCGGATCCGCCCGCGCCCGCCGAGCGCAGCTCCGGCAGGAACAACAGCGCGACGCCGACGACCCCGAGCGTCGCGGCGGCGGTCATCCTCATCGTGATCGGCGTGCCGAAGAACACCCGCATGCCGATCGGGCTCATGAAGACGATCGTCGAGAAGACGACGGCGACGAGGCCCGACGAGACGTGCGCCTCCGCGTAGTAGACGCCGACGTAGTTGAGCCCGAACATCATCGCGCCCCACGCGGCGAGGCGCGCGTGCTCGGCGACCGGGAAGGCGAGCGAGCGGCGCGTCGCGACGCACCAGGCCGCGAGCAGGAGCGCGGCGAGCGCGAAGCGATAGACGACCGACACCTCGGGCGGCACGACGCCGAGCTGCCAGGTGATCGCGAGCCAGGTCGACCCCCAGATCGCGGTGCTGATCGCAAACAGCGCGGGCGCGTTCATGCGGCGTCGGCGCTCCTGCGGCCGCGGCGCGCGAATCGCACCAGAGCGTCCAGCTCGGCATCGAGCCCCCGCCGGAATGCCGCGTCGCGCGGCTTGGTCCCGGCGCAGTGCGTGGAGATCGCGAAGCCTTCGCCCGCGGGCCGCACGTTCGCCCAGCCGACCACGCGATCGCGCCACAGCAGCGGCAGCGCGTAGTAGCCGTACACGCGCCTGTTCGCGGGCGTGTAGGCCTCGAAACGGTAACCCCACCCCCACAGGTGCTCGAACCGGCGGCGGTCCCAGGTCAGCGGATCGAAGGGCGCGAGCAACCGGACGCGTTCGTCGACCGCTCCCGCCGCGGGGTCCTCGTCGGCGGGCCACAGGTAGCGGACACCGTCGACCGTGGCGTGCGACACGTCGCGCGAGCGCGTGAACGACTCGATCGCGCCGGCGCGGCGATCGTCGCCGAGCGCGGCGCCCCGGACCATGAGCGCGAGCTGGCGCAGCGTCGACGCCGGCAGCGGCGCGTACAGCCGGAGCAGGAGCCCGAGCAGCATCCGTCCCCGGGTGGCGGCGCCGGTCGCACGCGGTCGCTCGCGCGCGGGCGCGTAGACGCGGATCCCGGCGTCGCGACGCACCACGCGGAGCCGGCCGCGGTAATGCAGCATGTCGAGCACCCGCGTCGTCGCCGACGACTCCCCGCCCCATCCACCCGTCGTCGACGGCGTGCCGAGCGCCAGCGCGAGCGCGCGCGGGTGCGTCTCCTCGCGCGCGTTCGCATAGCGCATCACGCGCTGCGCGAGCGTGGGATGCTCGCGCTCGACGCGCCAGGTCGCCGCGTCGCCGCGCGGATGGAGCACCTGCGCCCGCGACGCCGGCATGACGCCGTAGACGTGCAGGAACGCCTCCTCGAGCGGCTGCGCCGGATACGCCCGGTCGAGGTCCCCGGCGCGGTAGCCGTCCACGCGATGGCGCAGGATCAGGTCCTGCGCGCACGCGGGCGCGCGGATCGGGTCGTACTGGACGAAGCCGAGCCGCGCGATCGCGCCGAGCGCGTCGGGCGAGCGCGGAAACGCGCGCGCGACCGCGTAGCGGCGCAACGTGTCGAGGTCGAGCGTCGCCGGCCTGGCCATGCGCTCACGCGGCGCGGAGCGCGTCGACGATCTTCATGCGCGCCGCGCGCGCGGCCGGCAGGAACCCGCCGACGAAGCCCATCGCGAGCGCGAAGCCCAGCGAGGCCGCGACGATGCCGGGCGTCAGCGCGAACGAGAACGCGAGCTCGGCGAAGGTCTGGAAGTTCATCGTCGAGATCGAGAACGCCTGCATGAACGAGGCCGCGACGAGGCCGGCCAGGCCACCGACGAACCCGAGCAGCAGCGACTCGACCAGGAAGGCCGCCAGGATCGCGGTGCGCGGGAACCCGAGCGCGCGCAGCGTACCGATCTCGCCGGTGCGCGCGGCGACGCTCGCGTACATCGTGATCATGGCCCCGATGATCGCGCCGATCGAGAAGATGACCGAGATCGACGTGCCGAGATAGGTGATGAACGTCGACAACGCCTCCGACTGGTCGGCGTAGAAGCGCGTCTCGCGCTTCGCCTCGAGCGTCAGTCGCGGGTCGGCCTCGATCGCCTGGCGCATCTCGTCGAAGCGCGAGCCGTCGGCGAGGCGGAAGATCACCGACGAGAAGCCGAGCCGGCGGAACGCCTGGAGCATCTGCTCGGCGTCGCCCCAGATCTCGGAATCGAAGCCGGTCCGTCCCGCGTCGAAAACGCCGACCACGGTCCAGTCGCGCGAGGCGAAGCGGACGGTCTCGTCGCGCCCGGCCCCGCGGAATCCGTTCGCCACCGAGCGGCCGGCGATCACCTCCGCCGTCCCCGGCCTCGGGAGGCGGCCGTCGACGATGCGAACCTGCGGTCGCAGCGCGTAGCCCTCCGGCGTCACGCCGCGGATCACCACGTTGGACGGCTTGCCCGAGTCGCGCTTGGGCAGGCTGATCAGCACGACCGGCTCCTTCGACACCAGCCGCCTGCCGTCATCGCCGGTGGCGATTCCCGGCAGCGATTCGACGACCGCGGCCTGGCGCCGGTCGATGCCGCTCTGCACCTCGGTCTGCGAGCCCTTGCGGATGACGACCACGTTGTCGTCGCTGCCGGTCGCGACCAGCGTCCGCTCGAGCCCCGCGGCGAGCATCAGCACGGTCGCGAACACGTAGACGACGAGCGCCATGCCGCCGGCGGTCAGCGCGGTGGTGAGCCGTCGCGCGGCGAGGTTGCGCACGATGTAGGAAAGCGGGATCGTCATGGCGGCCGCCTCACGCGACCGCCCGCAGGCCGTCGATGATGCGCACGCGCGCCGCTCGCCACGCCGGGACGGCTGCGGCCACCAGCCCGACCGCGAGCGCGGCGGCGAGTTGCAGCGCGACCGTCTCCTCCGACACGAAGAAGATCGGGAACAGCGTGCCCATCGCGTCCGCGAACGCGCCTGCCAGCGGGAACGTGAGCGCGACGCCGGCGAGGCCGGCCGCCAGCGCGAGCAGGAGCGATTCGGCGACGATCAGCCCGGCGACGAACGCGCCGCCGAAGCCCAGCGCCTTCATCGTCGCGTACTCGCCGTAGCGCTCGCGCGCGGTCATCGCCATCGTGTTGGCCATCACCGCCATGATGATGACGATCACGACGAACGACACCGCCTGGATCGCCACGAGGATCGCCTCGGTCATCGCGACGAACGAGAGCTGGAACGCCTTCTCGGTCTCGGTCAGCGTCTCGGCGAGCGAATTCGCGAACGTGGCGTCGATCGTCTGCGACACCTCGGCCGCCTGCGCCGGGTCGCGCAGCCGCACGACGAACAACCCGGCCTGGTCGCCGCGGCGCGGGTAGAGCTTCTTCACCGACTCGTTCAGGTAGTCGAAGTGGAAGAAGAACGTCGACTGGTCGACCGTCTTGTCGGCGCCGTCGTAGATGCCTCGCAGCGTGAACGTCCAGGTACCCGGGTAGATCGTGCCGCGCAGCGGGATCGCGTCGCCGACCTTCCAGCCGAACTGGTCGGCGAGCTTCCGTCCCGCGATGGCGCCCTGGCGGTCGGTATAGAACGCCTTGCGCTCCGCGTCGGCGAGCAGGATCTCCGGGTACATGGCGAGGTACGACGGCGCCTCGATCGCGAACTGCGGGAAGAAGTTGCGCTCGCTGATGTAGACGCCGCCGAACCAGTTGACCCACGACACGCCGTCGACCCCCGGGACCTGGCGGATCTTCTGCGCGTAGGTGAGCGGCAGCGGGAAGACGAGCGACACCGAGCTGCGCGTGACGAGCCGCGCCGACGAGCTCGCGTTCGCGCCGGCGTACCACGCGTCGACCACCGTGCGCAGCAGTCCGAACGACGCGATCGCGACCACGATGCCGAGCGCGGTCAGGAGCGTGCGCAGCCGGTGGCGAAGCAGGTTGCGCAGGACGAGCAGCGGCACGAACATGGGTGCGAGGCTCAGGAGGCGAGCACGCCCTTCTCGAGGTGGAGGATGCGGTGCGCACGCTCGGCGGCCTTCGGGTCGTGCGTCACCATGACGATCGTCTTGCCGAGCTCGTCGTTGAGGCGCTCCAGCAGGTCGAGGATCTCCGAGCCGGTGACGCGGTCGAGGTCCCCGGTCGGCTCGTCGGCGACGATGATCGTCGGGTCGGTGATGATGGCGCGCGCAATGGCGACGCGCTGCTGCTGGCCGCCCGAGAGCTCGTTCGGATAGTGGTCGGCGCGGTCGGACAGCCCCACCAGCGCGAGCGCGGTCGTCACGCGCTCGTGGCGCTCGCGCCGCGACAGCGAGGTGAGGAGGAGGGGCAGCTCGACGTTGCCGAACGCGGAGAGCACCGGCATCAGGTTGTAGAACTGGAAGATGAAGCCGACGTTCTCGGCGCGCCACTGCGCGAGGTCGGATTCGGAGAGCCGCGCGATGTCCACGCCCGCCACGAGGATCCGGCCCGACGACGGCTTGTCGATGCCGGCGACGAGGTTCAGCAGCGTCGACTTGCCCGAGCCCGACGGCCCCATCAGCGCGACGAAGTCGCCCTGCGCCACGTCTAGGTCGAGGTCGACCAGCACCGGGATCACCTGGTCGCCGCGCACGTAGTACTTCGAGAGCGCGCGGATCGACACCAGGACCGCCGGTCCGGTGTCGGACACGGTGTCAGACACCGCGTCCGACACCGGCATCGAGCTCGCCGGATCCATGGATCACTTGCCCGCGACCTTCACGCGCGTCCCGGACGCGAGGTCGGGTGCGGGCTTCTGCACCGCCTTCTCGCCCGACTTGACATCGCCTGCAATCGCGACGAGGTCGCCGAGCTTCGCGCCGGGCGAGACCGGCACCGCCGTCGCGACGCCGTCGCGCACGACGAACACGATGCTGCGGCCGTCGCGCGTGACGACCGCGTCGGCCGCCACCGCGGTGAGGGGTCGCTGTTGCTCGGCGCTCACGTCCTGCGAGAGGAACGCCACCTTGGCGCTCATCTCCGGCAGGACGCGCGGGTCGATGCGATCGAAGCGCACCTTGGTCATCACCGTCGCCTTGGCGCGGTCGACGGTCGGGACCATCCGGCTGATGTGGCCGAGGAAGCGGGTATCCGGCAGCGCGTCGAGCACGATCTCGGCCGGCTGGCCGACCTTCACCTTCGACAGGCTCGACTCGGACACGTCGGCCTCGACCTCGAGCGTGTCCATGTCGGCCATCGTGACGACCGCGCCCTTCGAGTCGGCCGCGCTGGAGAACGGCGTCACCATGTCGCCGACGTTCGCGCTCTTCGACAGGATGACGCCGTCGAACGGCGCACGGATCAGCGTGTAGTCGACGGCCACGCCCGCATTGCGCGCGCTCGCCTCGGCCGCCGCGACGGAGGCGCGCGCGCTGCCGACGCCGGCGACGGCGCGGTCCGCGCGCGCCTTCGACGCGTCGAGCGCCGACTGCGACACGAATCCCTTGCCGACGAGGTCGACGTTGCGGCGGTGCTGGGCCAGCGCATCGCGCTCCTCGGCGAGCGCCTGCTCGAGCGCCGCGCGGGCCGCCCCGACCTGCGCGTCGGCCGCCTGCGCCTGCGCGACGACGTCGCGGTTGTCGAGGCGCGCGATCACCTCGCCGGCCTTCACGCGCGAGCCCTCGGCGACGCCCAGCCACTCCAGGCGGCCGGTGGCCTTCGACGCGATCGCGGCCTTCCGTTGCGCCACGACGTAGCCGGTGGCGTTCAACACGACGAACTGCTGCGACGGGGTCGACGTGACGATCGCGACGGTCTGCACGTCCGCCACGCGCGGCCGCACGACGAGGTAGATGCCGACCGCGACCAGCGCGACCGCGACGCCGCCGAGCATCACCCAGCGGCGCGTGCGCCGCCTGCGCACCGGCGCGAGGCTGCGGTCGATCTTGAGGCGCGTCAAATCGGCGGGGTCGGCCATCGCGTGGACGTCGGCAGCGGAACCGGCGATTCTACCGTGCGCGTCGTGCGCGCCCGGACGCTCGCCCGGCTCGTGCGACGGCACGCACGATGCCGGCGACGGGCGAACGCCGGTCGAGACGATCTGCGGCGCGTGTGGGTTACGGGTCCCGCACCCGGTGGGGCCGGCCTCGGGCTTACGGGTCCGTTCGCGACGGGGTTGCATGGCCGGCCGAAACGTGCATAATGCGAATCATTCCTATTAGCAATCCTCCCCCCTCCCCTTGCCTTCGTCCCGCCCGGACGTCCACCGGGCCCGTCCCGCCGCCACCCATGCTCACCACCGCGCTGGTCTCGTTCCGCGAAGGCGTCGAAGCCTTCCTCATCGTCGCGCTGACGCTCGCCTACCTGCGGAAGTCCGGGCGCCTCGCGCTCGCCCCGTCGGTCTACGCGGGCACGGTCGCCGGCATCGCGCTGTCGTTCGTCGCCGCCTGGGGCTTCGCGCAGGCCGACAACAAGCCCCTGTGGGAGGGCGTGCTCGCCGCCCTCGCCGCGGCGATGGTCATCTCGATGGTCGTCTACATGCAGAGAAGCGCGCGGACGATGCGCGCGGACATCGCCGCGCGCGTCGACAGCGCGGCGGCGCGCACCGGATCGGGCGCGTTCGCGGGCGTGTTCGCGTTCGTGCTCCTGATGATCGTTCGCGAGGGCATGGAGACCGCGCTGGTGCTGACGACGCTCGCGCGCGAGACCGGCCACGGCGACCTGATCGCCGGCGTGCTCGCCGGCGCGGGGCTCGCGGGGCTGCTCGCCTGGGCGTGGGCGCGCTTCGGCCAGCGCGTCGACCTGCGCCGCTTCTTCCAGGTCACGTCGATCTTCCTCGTGCTGTTCTCGGTCCAGCTCGTCATCTACGCGGTGCACGAGTTCAGCGAGGCGGGCGTCGTCCCGGGCATCGACAACGAAGCGCTGCACCTCGCGACCGAGCCCTACGGTCCCGAGGGCGCATGGGGCGAGCTCCTGACCTACGTGATGGTGCTCGTGCCCGCGGCGTGGCTCGGCGTCGCCTGGCTCAGGGACCGCCAGGCTCGCTCGCTGTCGACGGCGTCCTGATTCGCTACCCGCCGTCGAGCGGCGCCGGCGTGGCGGCCGCGTCGACGCGGGCGGCACCCGTGCGCGCTGCGCGCCATGCGATGCCCGCGAGGATCGCGAGCCCCGCGCCGATCAGCGCGATGCCGGCCCACTCGTTCGCCGCGAGCCGCTCGCCGAACACCGCCATCGACGACAGCAGCGCGATCGGCGGGATCGCGAACATGTTGAGCGACGCGGTGCCGGCGGGAAGGTGCTTGAGGATCGCGATCCACAGCAGGAAGCCGAGCGCCGTGGAGATGGCGCCGATGTACAGCAGCAGGCCGGCCTGCGCGAGGTTCCACCGCGTCGGCGCGAAGTCGAACGCGAGCGGCAGGAGCGTCAGCGGGATCACCCCCACCAGCATCTGCCAGGCGATGAAGTTGAGCGGGTCGACCGGCCGCTCGCGCTGGAAGTGCTTGGTCGCGACGGTGCCGGCGGCCCAGCCCAGCCCGGAGAGCGTGGCCCACAGCTTCGGCGCGAGGTCGCCGCGCCAGTCCCACGGCGCCACGACCATCACCAGTCCCGCGAAGGCGCACGCGACGGCCACCCATTGCGCGCCGCGCACGCGCTCGCCCAGGACGATGCGCGCGATCACGAGCGTCCAGAACGGCATCGTGAACACGAGGACCGACGTGCGCCCGGCGCCGCCGCCGGCGAGCGCCATCGTCGTCGCGCCGAAGTTCACCGTCGTCTGCAGGAACCCGGTGACCATGATGGCGCGCCAGCCCGCCTGCGCGGCCAGCGGCAGTCGCATCGCTGCGATGGCGACGAACAGCACGGCGATGGCGACCCAGGTCCGCTGCACGTTGAGCACGACCGGGTGCGCGCCCTCGAGCGCCAGCTTCATGACGACCCAGTTCGCGCCCCACACCAGCGTGAGCGCCGCGAGCCCCGCGTAGGCTCCGCGGCGCGACCCGATGCCGAAGAGGGCGCTCACGCGTCGAGGAACGCCTCGACCGCGTGCGCCACCGCCTCCGGCTGGTCGTGGTGCAGCATGTGACCCGCGTCGGGAATCACGACGAGACGAGCGTCCCGGATCGACGCCATGCGCGCCCGCACGCCGTCCAGCCCGTCGCCCGCCACCATGCCGTCCTGCTCTCGGTCGAGCCAGCGCGGGATCGTCGAGTCGGCGCCCGCCACCCAGAGCACCGGCGCGGTGATGCGGCTCCAGATCGCGCGGGTCTCGGCGAGCCGGTAGATCGTCGGGAACGGCAGCTTGTGGCGCGGATCCGAGCGGAGCTCGGCGCTCCCGTCGGGGAGCTCGCGCGCCCAGTGCGCGGCCAGGAAGTCGGCGCGATCGCGCGGCAGACGCGGGTTGCCCTTCTGCAGCCGGTCCGCGACCGCGGCGAGGCTCGCGTAGGGCGTGAAGCGCGGGGGATCGGCGAGCGCGTCGAGCCACTTGGCGAGCTTGTCCGGCGCCTCGCTGTCCGCCTCGCCCGGGATCCCGAAGCCGTCGAGCGAGATCGCGTGCGCGATGCGCCGCGGGCGCGTGCCGGCATAGATCATCGCGATGTTGCCGCCGAGGCTGTGTCCCGCGAGGCTCACGCGCTCGCCGGGCGCGAAGCGGTCGACCAGCGCCTCGAGGTCGGCGACGTAGTCGGCGAACCAGTAGCCCTGCGGCTGCCACGCGGAGCGGCCGAAGCCGCGCAGGTCGTGCGCGATCACGTGACGCTCGCGAGACATCGCGTCGACGAGGAACTGGAACGACGCCGCGACGTCCATCCACCCGTGCACGAGGAACAGCTTCGGCGCGCCCGGATCGCCCCACGCGAGCACGTGGTGGGGAAGACCGCGAAGCTCGACGGTCTGCGAGCGTGCGGCCTTCAACGCGCGCCCGCGCGACGCGGAAGGCTCACTTGCGCCGGCACAGCGCCAGGCCGTCCTGCCAGCCGGTGCGGTAGTTCGCGTCGGCCGACCAGCGCGCGCCATCGCGCCGCTGCGGCCCGGTCGCGCTCGCGCAACCGTCGGCGTAGCCCTGGCGATAGGGAAGCGGGAAGCCGTCCAGGTTGATCTTGGGCGGCGGCGGCTCCGCAGTGCGCGGCAACGGCGGCGCGGTCGGCACCGGCTCCGGCGTCGTGGCGGGACCGGTGGTCGCGCAGCCGCCGACGAGCACCGGCAAGAGCGCGACGAGGGCGATGCAAAGGAAGGTGCGCGGCACGGGTTCTTCTTCGACGTGACGGTGCGGAGCCCGACGCGGCGTCCCGACCGCGCTAGAATTCTAGCATCGCCCCGACGTCGCCCGCATGCCCGCCCCGACCTTCGTCCACCTGCGCCTGCACAGCGAGTTCTCCATCGCCGACGGCACGGTGCGCATCGAGGATGCGGTCCGGGCGGCGGCCGCCGACGGGATGCCCGCGCTCGCGCTGACCGACCTCGCGAACCTGTTCGGTCTCGTCAAGTTCTACACCGCCGCGCGCGACGCCGGCGTGAAGCCGATCGCCGGCTGCGACGTGTGGATCACGCACGCCACCGAGCGGGACGCGCCGTTCCGCGCGCTGCTGCTCGCCGCCGATCGCGGCGGCTACCTTCGACTGTGCGACTGGCTCACGCGCGCCTACCTCGGCCACCAGCACCGCGGTCGTGCCGAGATCGATCCCGGTTGGTTCGACGAAGGCACCGAGGGCCTGATCGTGCTCGCCGGCGCGCGCGAGAGCGACGTCGGCGCCGCGCTGCTGCAGGGCAACGCCACCGTCGCGCGCGCCGCGGCGGATGCGTGGAATCGGCGCTTCCCCGGTCGCGCCTACCTCGAGGTGCAACGGGCGGGGCACCCCGACGACGATGCGCTGGTCGACGCGACGGTGTCGCTCGCTGCCGCGGTCGGGCTGCCGGTCGTCGCGACGCATCCCGTCCAGTTCCTGCGACCCGAGGATTTCCGCGCGCACGAGGCTCGCGTGTGCATCGCCGAAGGGCACGTGCTGTCCGACGCGCGCCGCCCGCGGCCGTTCACCGCCGACCAGTATTTCACGACGCAGCAGGAGATGGCGACGCGCTTCGCCGACCTGCCCGAGGCGCTCGCCAACAGCGTCGCGATCGCGCAGCGCTGCAACCTCACGATCCCGCTCGGGCGCGCGCACCTGCCGGCGTTCCCGACGCCCGCGGGCATCACGATCGAGCAGCACCTCGACAGCGAGGCGGCGGCCGGGCTCGAACGCCGCCTCGCGCAACTCTACCCCGACGAGGCCGCGCGCGAGCGCGTGCGCCCTTCCTACACCGAGCGGCTCGCGTTCGAGACCCGGACGATCGCGCAGATGGGCTTCGCGGGCTACTTCCTGATCGTGGCGGACTTCATCAACTGGGCGAAGCGCAACGGCGTGCCGGTCGGCCCGGGACGCGGATCGGGCGCCGGGTCGCTCGTCGCCTACGGTCTCGGCATCACCGATCTCGACCCGCTGCGCTTCCAGCTCCTGTTCGAGCGCTTCCTGAATCCCGAGCGCGTGTCGATGCCCGACTTCGACATCGACTTCTGCCAGGACGGCCGCGATCGCGTGATCGACTACGTGCGGGCCAAGTACGGCGCGGCGTCGGTGTCGCAGATCGCGACGTTCGGCACGATGGCGGCCAAGGCGGCCGTGCGCGACGTCGGCCGCGTGCTCGACCTTCCCTACACGTTCTGCGACGGCATCGCCAAGCTGATCCCGTTCCAGCCGGGCAAGCTCATCACGCTGAAGCAGGCGCGCGCGATGGAGCCGCTCCTGGCCGAGCGCGAGCGCAACGAGGAGGAGGTGCGCGAGCTGCTGGCGCTCGCCGAGTCGCTCGAGGGCCTGACGCGCAACGTCGGGATGCATGCCGGCGGCGTGCTGATCGCCCCGGGCAAGCTCACCGACTTCTGCCCCCTCTACGCGCCCGCCGGATCCGACGCCGCGGTGTCGCAGTTCGACAAGGACGACGTCGAGGCGATCGGGCTCGTCAAGTTCGACTTCCTCGGACTGACGACGCTGACGATCCTCGACCGTGCGCTCGACTACGTGCGCCGCCTCGATCCGGTCTCGACGCTTAAGCTCGACGACATCCCGCTCGACGACCCGGCGACGTACAGGCTGTTCCAGCAGGGCCAGACGTCGGCCGTGTTCCAGTTCGAATCGCGAGGCATGCGCGACCTGCTAAAGCAGGCCCGCCCCGACCGCCTCGACGACCTGATCGCGCTGAACGCGCTGTACCGGCCGGGGCCGATGGACCTGATCCCCGAGTACTGCGATCGCAAGCACGGCCGCTCGCGCGTCGACTACCTCGACGCGCGGCTCGAGCCGATCCTGGGGCCGACCTACGGGGTGATGGTCTACCAGGAGCAGGTGATGCAGATCGCGCAGGTGATCGGCGGCTACACGCTCGGCGCCGCCGACCTCCTGCGCCGCGCCATGGGCAAGAAGAAGCCCGAGGAGATGGCGAAGCACCGCGACGTGTTCGTCGCCGGCGCCGAGAAGAACGGGCTCACGCGCGCCAGGGCGGCGGCGCTGTTCGACCTGATGGAGAAGTTCGCCGGCTACGGCTTCAACAAGTCGCACTCGGCGGCCTACGCGCTCGTCGCCTACCAGACCGCGTGGCTCAAGGTCCACCATCCGGCCGCCTTCATGGCGGCGAACCTGTCGCTCGTGATGGACGACACCGACAAGGTGCGCGGGCTGCGCGACGACGCGCTCGCGATGGGGCTCGAGATGCTGCCGCCCGACGTGAACGCGTCGGGCTGGCGCTTCGAGCCGGTCGACGCGAAGCGCATCCGCTACGGACTCGGCGGCATCAAGGGCACGGGCGAGCAGGCGGTGGCCGCGATCGTCGCGGCGCGCGAGGCCGGCGGGCCGTTCCGCGGCCTCGCCGATTTCGCTCGGCGCGTCGACAAGCGGCTGGTCAACCGGCGCGTCGTCGAGGCGCTGGTCAAGGCCGGCGCGTTCGACGCGGTCGACCGCCGGCGCGCCACGCTGTTCGCGTCGATCGGCAACGCGCTGAACGAGGCCGAGCGCGCGCAGGCGCAGGCCGCGCAAACCTCGCTGTTCGGCGAGACGGTCGCCGAGCCGGAGCACGTGCTGATCGAGACGCGCGACTGGAGCGACGCCGAGCGATTGCAGAACGAGAAGTCGGCGCTCGGCTTCTACCTGTCGGGCCATCCGTACGCCGCCTATGCGGCCGAGCTCGCGCCGCTCGTGCGCGTCTCGCTCGCCGACATCCAGCCGCGCCCCGAGCGCTACCTGATCGCGGGGGTCGTGACCGCCCAGCGCGTGCAGGCCGGACGCAAGGGCAAGATCGCGTTCGTCACGCTCGACGACGGCAAGGGCTCGGCCGAGATCGTCGTGTTCAACGAGGTGTTCGACGCATCGCGCGCGATGCTGCGCGAGGATGCGCTGGTCGTCGTCGAGGTCAAGGTGACGCAGCGCATGAGCGACGACGGCGAGGTGCAGGGCCTGCGCATCCTCGCCGAGCAGGTCCACGATCTCGCCGCCGCGCGCAGGCGCTGGGGCAAGCGCCTCAAGGTCTCGTGCAACGGGAACGCGTCGGCCGAGCGCCTCGCCGACATCCTCGCCCCGTTCCGCGCGGACGGCCTGCCGGTGACGGTTCATTACGCCAACGCCGCGGTCGAGGGCGACGTCGAGCTGCCCGACGCCTGGCGCGTGGCGCCCGACGACGCGCTGATCGCGCGGCTGGCGGAGTGGCTGGCGCCGGAGAACGTGCAGGTCGTCTACTGATCTTGCGGCGCTGGAGCGGACCGTCTCGCGCGGCGGGCGCCGCGCGAGAAGGCCGCTCAGCTGGCGGCTCCGACGTCATGCGGCGGTCAAACCTACTTGCGGCGCGCTACGCGGCGCTCTTCGCGCTCCCCGGCGTCCGCCGCTTCATGCTGCTGTCGCTGCCGATGCGCATGCCGCTCGGCACGGTCGGGCTGGCCACGCTGCTGCACGTGCGCGAGATCACCGGCTCGATCGCTTTCGCGGGCAGCGTCGTGGGCATGCAGTTCGTCGCGATGGCGGCGACGGCGCCCTGGCTCGGCCGCATCGTCGACCGTCGCGGACCGGCCGGCGTTCTCGCGCTGACCGGCGTCGTGTGCCCGCTCGCGCTCGCAGTGATGCTGCTCGCGCGGACGCTGGCGCTCTCGCACGCGGCGATCCTGGCGGTCGCGGTGGTCGTCGGGGCGAGCGCGCCGCCGGTGACGGTGCTCATCCGCACGCTGTGGCGCCACCGGCTCGCCGATCCCGCGCTGCGCCGGACCGCGTTCGCGCTCGACGCCGTCATCCTGGAGGTCGCCTACACGATCGGTCCCGCGCTGATCGCGGCCGCGGTCGCCGCCGGTCCCGCGAGCGCAGCAATGGCGCTCGCGCTCGTCTTCACCGCCGCCGCCGCGCCGCTGATGTTCGCGTCCGGCGCGCTCGCGTGGTGGCAGCGGACGCGGCACGAGGACAAGCCGCATCCGCTCGGGCCGCTGCGCGAACCGCGGCTCATCAACCTGTTCGGCGCGTCGTTCACGCTGACGATGGCCTTCGGCGCGATCGAGGTCGGCTACGCGAGCTTCGGGCGGGGCATCGGCGTCGACGCCTGGGGGCCGGCCTTGATCGCGGTGAGCTCGATCGGGAGCGCGTGCGGCGGGTTCCTCTACGGCGGCCTGCACCTGCATGCGCCGCTTCGGCGCCAGCTCCCGGTGATCATGGCGATCTTCGCCGTGCCGCTCGCGCTGCACCTGCCGATCGGCGACCCCTGGTTGCTCGCGCCGGTGGCCTTCGCCGCGGGCGCGCTGATCGCGCCGGCGATGACCGCCGTCTCGCTGCTCGTCGCCGAGATCGCTCCGCCGCGCTACGCGACCGAGGCGTTCATGTGGTCGGGAACGGCGATCGTCACCGGGCTCGGCGCCGGGATGTCGGTGTCCGGCGTGCTGGTCGAGCACTTCGGCGCCAACGGGGCGTTCGCGTGGGCCACGGCGAGCGCGGCGCTCGCGGCGCTGTTCGCGCTCGGCCTACGGCGCGGCGCCTGAGGCGATCCGCTCGCGGAGCAGCGTCTTCAGCACCTTGCCCGCGCTGTTCTTGGGGAGCTCGACGACGATCGCGTAGGCCTTGGGCCGCTTGAAGCGCGCGATCTCGGCGAGGCACAGCGCGTCGAGCGAGGCCTCGAAGCGCGCTCGCGCATCGGCGTCCGGCAGCACGTGCCGCGGCACGACGCAAGCGACCACCTCCTCGCCCCATTCCGCGTGCCGGCGACCGATCACCGCGACCTCGAGCACGTCGGGATGGCGGAGGAGCACTTCCTCGACCTCGCGTGGATAGATGTTGGACCCGCCGCTGATGATCAGGTCCTTGCTGCGGTCCTTGAGCGTGAGGAAGCCATGCTCGTCGAGCACGCCGAGGTCGCCGGTGTGCAGCCAGCCGCCGGCGAGCGTGCGCGCGGTCGCTTCGGCATTGCGCCAGTACCCGCGCATCACCGTCGCGCCACGCACGAGGACTTCGCCCGGCTGGCCCGCCGGGCCGTCGATCGCCACCTCGATTCCACTCTGCGCTACCCCGACCGAGCCCAGCCGCGCGTCATCGCCGCGCGCGACCGCGTCGGCGACGAGCTCGCGGCCCATCGCGGTGATCGTCATCGGCGACTCGCCCTGCCCGTAGATCTGCGCGAGGCGCGGGCCCAGCGCCGCGAACGCCGCCTTCGCATCCTCGACGTACATCGGACCGCCGCCGTAGACGATCGCCTTGAGCCGCTCGAGCCTCGCGCCGCCGAGCGCGGCATCGCCCACGAGGCGCTTCACCATCGTCGGCGCGGCGAAGAAGAGCGAGCGGTCCCAGGCGCCCACGAGCGACACGATCTCCGCCGCGTCGAACCCGCCCGACGCGGGAACGACGTTGACGGCCGCGCGCGCGACGTGCGGCACGGCGTAGAGCCCCGAGCCGTGCGACAGCGGCGCCGCGTGCAGGATCGCGTCGCCCGGCGCGATCGCCTCGACGTCGGAGAGGAAGCATTGCGTCATTGCAACGAGGTTCGCGTGCGTGATCTCGACGCCCTTGGGACGCCCGGTCGTGCCGCTCGTGTAGAAAAGCCACGCCGGATCGTGGCCCGACAGCGGCGCCGGTACGGCGACGTCGTCCGCGGCGAGCGCGGCGTGCTCGCGGCCGCCGAGCACGATCGCGCGTTCGACCGTGGCGAGCGACAGCCCGCCGAGCGCCGCGTGCCAGTCCTCGTCGAGGAACACCCAGCGCGCGCCGCAGTCGTCGAGGACCCAGGCGAGCTCCTTCGGATGGAGCTTCGCGTTGACCGGCACCGCGACGAGCCCCGCCCACCAGCAGGCGAACAACGCGACCAGATAGGCCGGATGGTTGCGTGAGACGAGCGCGACGCGATCGCCCGGTGCGAGGCCGGCACTGCGCATGCCCGCCGCCTCCTTCGCGACGCGGTCCGCGAACGACGCGTACTCGTGCAGCACGCGCGCCCCTTCGGCGATCGCGGGCTTCGCCGGCCACATGTGGGCGCTCCGAGCGAGCAGCGAAGCGAGGTTGCGGGACGGTGACACGCCGCGATGCCCGGCGCTCAGGCGTCGAACGTGAATCCGCAGCGCCGCACCACTGCCGCGATGCGAACGTCGGCGAGCCCGCGGTCCCACTTCGGGTCGACGGGCAGGAACATCAGGTGCACGTCTCGCGCCTGGTAGGCCCGCTCGATCCAGGCCGCCGCCGCGTCGACGTCGCCGAGCGAGAGGTGCACGAGCGCGATCGCGCAAGGCGGCACGAAGCGCTCGCGCGACGATGCCGTCAGCCGTTCGAGCACCTGCATCGCTTCGTCGCGGCGGCCCGTGCGCGCGCAGTGGTGGCCCCGCAGCGCGACCGTCTTGCTGTTGCCGCCCGACGTGCGCTCCGCCTCGGCGAGAGCGTGCTCGACGATCTCCTCGTCGCCGAGCTCGATGCTCGCCTGCGCGAGCTGGAAGTGGCCGATCCAGAAATCTTCATCGATCACCAGCGCGTTGCGGGCGAACTGCGCGGCGAGCTCGAAGTCGCGCGCGGCGAAAGCGACCTGGGCGGACAGCGCCTGGAGGACCGGCAACAGCGGATCGAGCTCGCGCGCGTGTCGCATCGCGTCGTACGCTTCGCGGTGGCGTCCGACATGCGAATACAGCAAGCCGAGCATGCGGTGGGCGAGCGGGTAGCTTGCGTCGAGCTCGACGGCACGGCGGAATGCCCCCACGGCGCTTGGCCAGTCCCATTCGAGCCAGAAGCAGCGGAAGCCCACCGATGCCTGCACCTCGGCAAGGCCCGCATTGCCGGCGAGCGCCTGCGATACCGCATGACCGGCTGGCGAACGCACCTCGAAGGGGTCCGCATCACCGGTGACCGGTCGCGCGCAGAGCGCGTCCGCGATGCCGGACCAAGCGAGGGCGTAGTGCGGATCTAGCTGGGTCGCCCGCGCGTAGAGCTCGAGCGCGCGGCGCGTCGTCTGTGGCGTCAGCTGGTGCCAGAAGTGACGGCCGCGCAGGTACGCGTCGAATGCGTCGGCATTGTGCGACTGCCGCAGGTCGAGCTCCGCCATGCGTGCGGGCTGGAGCTGCCGGTGGATCTGCCTCGAGATCGCCAGGGCGAGCTCGCGCTGGAAATCCAGCACGTTGCGCGGCTCGCTGTCGAACGAGGCCGACCACACCTGCACCTGGTCGCGCGCGCGCAGCAGCTTCGCGGTGACCCGGAAGCGTCCGCCGTCCGCTCGCAGCGAACCCTCGACCAGGTACGCGGCACCGAGCGCCCGGCCGATGCGACCGGAACCGTCGCGGGCACCCTTGTAAGGCATCACGGCGGCGCGGCCGATGACGCCGAGGTGCCCTGGATCGATCCGACCCAGCGTCGCGATCGTTTCCTCCGTCAAGCCGTCGGCGAGGTACTCGCGTTCGGCGTCACCGCTCAGGTTGTCGAAGGGGAGCACGGCGATCGTGACCGGCCGCGTCTCGTCGGCCGGCAACGCCTCGACCGGCGTCACCTCGGCAACGAAGCGAAAACCTCGGCCGGGCACCGTCTGGATGTACTGGTTCGACCCGCGCCGGTCCTGGAGCGCCCGCCGCAGCGTCGCGATGTTCTGGCTGAGATTGTTCTCCTCGACCACCGCGCCCGGCCAGACCTGCTCCATCAGCTCGTCCTTGCCGACGAGGTCGCCCGCTCGGCGGACCAGCGCCAGCAGCGTATCGAACGCCTTGGGCGTCAGCGGCGTCGGCTCGCCGCGGCACAGCAGGCGGCGACGCGCCGTCTCGACGCGGTAGTCGCCGAACCGGTAGGCAGCGGCCGCATCGCCATTCCGGGCCATCAGGAGACACTTTCAGAAGTCTTCAAGACGACGGGCCGAATCCTATCGACAATTCCGCGAGCCGGAAAGCGCTCCCGGACGAGGCAGGAGCCAAGCGTGGACTCCGCCGGGGACGCGATGGAGGTCCCATGATCTCGCCGAGCCTTGAGCGTCTGATCATCGCTGCCGCGACCGTGGCGGCGCTGGTTGCGTCGATGGCAGCTACGTCCGCCGCGCAGAACGCGAGTTACGCGCGCATCTCGAAGCTCTACACCAACTACGACGGCATGTACCAGGCCGTCGAGCTCGAGTTGGTCCCGGTCGGTACGACCCCGCTTCTCCTCGGCGGCCGCACGCTCGTCGTCCGCGCGCTCGACGGCCGGGAGCGGACGCAGGTCCTGCCCGCCACCTACGACGGGCCGATCACGCACCCGTTCCTTCTGCTGTCGAGCTGGGCGGGCGATGGATCGATCTTCGACACCGAAGGCGGCGACGTCCGCCTCGCTCCGGACATGATCCCGGTGGGAGGCGGAACGATCGAGCTCGAGGGCATGGACACGTGGTCGTTCGGTCCGTTGCCGAGGACCGGAGCGCACGCTCTCGCTCGCACGGGCGAGGTGGTGCCCTCGATCCTGAACGTACACACCAACCAGTTCGGCATCGATGGCCGGTACGAATGGGTGGCCGAGTATCCACAGGCGACGCTGGTCGAGTACTACCACGCCGGCATGAACGACTACTTCGTCACTGCGGAACCCGAGGAGCGTCTGCTGCTCGACAGCGGAAGGATTGCGGGTTGGAAGCCGACCACGAGGCGCAGCACTGCCTACGTACGGCCGGCGTCGGCCTCGCCGACGCCGGGGACGGTCCCCGTGTGCCGATTCCTTCGCCTCCACGACGGCGGCTACACCCACTTCCATTCGGCCGAACCGCGGGAGTGCGCCGCTCTCGCGGTGGACCCGTCGTGGATCCTCGAGGCGGCAGTCGCGTTCCACGTGATCGGCGCCGATCCTGATTCGGGGACCTGCCCAAGCTCGGTCGACTTCGAGTTCCCGCTTCACGGCGAGACCCGGAAGTTCGAAAACCCGTCAGCCGTCTATCGGTTGTGGAACGGACAGTCGAACGCACTCCATCGCCATGTGAAGTCCAAGGCGTTGCGGGACACATTGACCCTCCAAGGTTGGCGCCCCGAAGGTTATGGCCCGGACGGCGTCGCCTGGTGCGGATGGGGAAGCTAGTCGCGCGAAGCAGCGCCGGTTGCTAGTACGTCGCCCTTCCGCCCGACAGGTCGAACACCGCCCCGGTCGAGAACGAGCAGTCCTCGCTCGCGAGCCACGCCACCATCGCGGCGATCTCGTCGACGGTGCCGAAGCGTCCCATCGGGATCTTCGACAGCATGAAGTCGATGTGCTGCTGGGTGATCTGGTCGAAGATCGCGGTGCGCACCGCCGCGGGCGTCACGCAGTTGACGCGGACGCCGGTCCTGGCGAGCTCCTTGCCGATCGACTTGGTGAGCCCGATCACCGCCGCCTTGGACGCACTGTAGGCCGACGCGTTCGGGTTGCCCTCCTTGCCGGCGATCGAGGCGATGTTCACGATGCGGCCGTAGTCGTGCTTCAACATCACCGGCACGACGTAGCGGTTGCAGTAGAAGACGCCGTTGACGTTGATGTCGAACACGCGCCTCCATTCCTCGAGCGGGAACTCCCAGGTGGTCTTGTTGGGCCCGGCGATGCCCGCCGAGCACACCAGCGCGTCGATGCGGCCCAGTTCGCGCGCCGTCGCCGCCGCGGCGTGCTCGACGGCGTGCGCGTCGGCCACGTCGAGGTCGTGGACGATCGTGCCGTGGCCGAGACCGGCCGCCGCCGTGGCGAGCGCCTTCGCGTCGAGGTCCCACAGCGCGACGCGCGCGCCCGACAGCGCGAGGCGCTTCGCGACGGCCAGCCCGATGCCCGCCGCGCCGCCAGTGACCACCGCGGTGCGGCCCTCGAAGTCGAGTCGATTCATGGTTCGCGTTCCTCCCGGGCGAATGGTACCAACCGGGGCGCTGCCGGACGACGGGGCGCACGGCGGAGGGGCGGATGCCGCGCATTCGGCATGTCAGCCCGGGAAGATTCCGGTTGCCCGGCCCGGGTCGGCCCGCTAGGATCGCTCGTCCCCGCAGTCCCCAAGCCTCGTGAGGTCCGCCATGAGCATCGCCCGTCTCGCGGTCGCCGCGCTTGCCGCTTCGTTGATCGCGCTGGCCGCCCTCCTCGTCGCCCTGCCGGCCGTCGCTGCGCCCGCGCGGATCCCCAAGCCCGCCCCCGTTGGCGTCGAGGCTTCGTCGAAGGCTTCCTACGCGACGATCGCATCGGCCACGGCAGCCGCGCAGGCGATCGCGGGCCCCGGCGTCACGGTCACCAATGCAACCTGGCGGGGCGAGGTCGGCATCGGTACGTTCGGAGGCGCCAACGCGCTGCTGGGCATCGACAGCGGCATCGTGATGACGACCGGGTTCCTGAACACGATCTTCCGCCCCAACGCCGCGGACGACACCAGCGACATCCACGACTTCACCGGCCTGTCGAACGACGCGCAGCTCGACGCGATCGTGGCGCCCAACACGACGTTCGACGCCACCGTGCTCGAATTCGACGTGACGACGTCGGCGTCGACGATCAACATCCGGTACGTCTTCGCGTCGGAGGAGTACAACGAATTCGTCGACTCGCCGTACAACGACGTGTTCGGGTTCTTCGTCAACGGCGTCAACTGCGCCCGCATCGGCGCGGAGCCGATCTCGGTCAACACGGTGAACGCCGGCCGCAACGGGTCCTCGTTCATCGACAACACGTCCGGCGCCCGGCAGATCGAGTTCGACGGCCTGACCGTGGTGCTCACCTGCACGGCGCAGGTCACGCCCAACGTTCCGAACCATGTGAAGCTCGCGATCGCCGACGTCTCGGACCCGGTCTGGGATGCCGCGGTGTTCATCGCCGCGGGCGGCATCACGTCGGGCGGGGCGCCGGTGCCCGGCGCGCAGACCGTCGCGGTCGAGTACCTGCACGCGGGTTTCGGCCACTATTTCATCACGGCGCAGGCCGACGAGATCGCCGGGCTCGACAGCGGCGTGTTCGCCGGGTGGGCGCGCACCGGCCAGACCTTCAACGTCTGGACGAGCGGAACGGGCCTCGCCGAGGTGTGCCGCTTCTTCACCACGTACTTCGCGCCGAAGAGCTCCCATTTCTACACGGCGAACGGCGCGGAATGCGCGCTGGTCGGCCAGAACCCGGTCTGGCAGTACGAGAAGATCTCGTTCCTGGTCGCGCTGCCGGACGCGGGCGGCAACTGCCCGGTGGGCATCAAGCTCTACCGGCTGTACAACAACGGGCAGACCGGCGCGCCCAACCACCGCTACACGACGAGCCTCGCGATCCGCGCGCAGATGATCGCCCAGGGGTTCTCGCCGGAGGACGACAACATCTGGTGCGTCCCGGGGTGACCTGCGGCGCACCGGCGGGGAAGCGATGAGCGACGGTGTGACGCGGCGCGACTTCCTGAACGGCATGGCGCTCGCCGTCGTCGCCGGACTCGCGCCGTCCGAGATCCTGGCGCTCGCCGCCGCGAAGCGATACCCGCCCGCAGAGCAAGGCTTCCGCGGAAGCCAGCCGGGCTCCTTCGACGTCGCGCACGCGATCCGCGACGGCAAGCGCTACGACCTCGACCGCGTGGCGATCGGCGAGACGGTCGACCTCGTCGTCGTCGGAGCCGGCCTGTCGGGGCTCGCGACGGCATGGTACTGGCGCCAGCGCCGGCCGAAGGCGCGCATCCTCGTCCTCGACGCGCACAGCGACTTCGGCGGCCACGCGCAACGCAACGAGTTCGTCGTCGACGGGCGGATGCTGCTCGGTTACGGCGGCAGCGAGTCGCTGCAGTCGCCCTCAACGCTGTGGAGCCCCGAGGCGAAGGCGCTCATCGCGTCGCTCGGAGTCGATCTCGCGCGCTTCGACGCCGCTTTCGACCGCTCCCTCTACCCGTCGCTCGGCCTGTCGCGCGGCGTCTTCTTCACGCGCGAGGCCTTCGGCATCGACAAGCTCGTCACCGGCGACCCGATGCGGATGGTCGCCGACGACATCCCGCCGGACCGGATGAACGCGCGCCCGATCCCCGACTTCGTGGCCGACTTCCCGCTGACCGACGAGATGCGCGCGAAGCTCGTCGACGTCTACACGTCGGCACGCGATCCGCTGACCGGCAAGAGCCTGGACGAGAAGGAGTCCATCCTGGGCTCGACCAGCTACCGCGACTGGCTGATCCGCCACTGGGGGCTCGACGAGCGCACGGCGGACGTCTTCTACGGCCGCACGCTCGACTTCTTCGCCGCGGGGACCGACGCCGTCTCGGCGCGCGAGGCGCTCGACACCGGCTACCCGGGATTCGCGGGCGTCGGCGTCGAGCGCGACGAGGACGCGATCAAGGAGATGGAGGAGCCCTACATCCACCATTTCCCGGACGGCAACGCGTCGCTCGCGCGCCTGCTGGTGCGAAAGCTCGTACCCGGCGTCGCGCCGGGCGCGACGATGGACGACATCGTCACCGCGCGCTTCGACTATGCGTTGCTCGACCGCGCCGGCTCGCCGACCCGCATCCGGCTCGACAGCACGGCCGCGGTGGTGCGCAACCGCGACGGCAGCGTCGACGTGGGCTACGTGCGCGACGGCAAGCTCGCGCGCGTGCGCGCCGCGCATTGCGTGATGGCGGGCTACCACATGATGATTCCCTACGTGATGCGCGAGCTTCCGAAGCGCCAGCGCGACGCGATGTCGCAGAACGTCAAGGCGCCGCTCGTCTACGTGAAGGTGGCCGTGCGGAACTGGAAGCCCTGGGTCGCGCGCCGCGTGCACGAGATCGCGAACCCGATGGGCTTCTACTCGCGCGTGAAGCTCGACTACCCGGTGAGCCTCGGCGACTACCGGTTCGCCCGCACGCCCGACGAGCCGATGGTGCTGCACCTCGTGCACGTGCCGACGCTGCGAGGCCCCGGCATCGACCTGCGAACGCGGCTGCGCGCCGGCCGCGCGCAGCTCTTCGCCACGCCGTTCGACACGTTCGAGCGCAACGCGCGCGACGAGCTCACGCGGATGCTCGGCGCGGGCGGCTTCGACGCCGATCGCGACATCGCCGCGATCACCGTGAGCCGATGGGGGCACGGCTACTCGTACTCGGGGTCGTCGCTCTTCGACAAGGACGGCGACGACGAGAGGATCCCGGCGCTGGCGCGCCGCCGTGCCGGCCGCGTCGCGTTCGCGAACAGCGACGCGAACTGGGAGCCGTACGCGCACGGCGCGTTCGACCAGGCGCGTCGCGCGGTGAACGACCTGCTCGGCACGGCGACGCCGAAGCGAGTGTGAGACCGACGCTGCTCGCGGTCGCGCTCGCGGCGACGTGCCACGCGTTCGCCGCGGGTCCGGAGCCGGTCGTGCAGGACACGATCCCGTTCGACGGCGGACGCTACGTCGTCGCGCGGTCCGCAGAGCTCGCCTGCGTGATCGCGCTCCAGGGCGGCATCTCGCACGCGGCGACGCTTACGTTCGACGCGGCGATCGCGCGCGCGGATCGCGGCGGCTGCGCGAAGCCCTGGCTGCTGCTCGAGTCGCCCGGCGGCTTCCTCGCGGACGGCATCGAGCTCGGCCGCGCGGTCCGGCTCGCCGGGATGCGCACGATCACGCGCTACGACTGCTCGTCGGCGTGCGCGCTGATCTTCCTGGGCGGCGTCGAGCGCGTGATGGTCGGCTCGCGTGCGCGCATCGGCTTGCACCAGGCCGGACGCACGTATCGGGACGACAAGTATTGCTCGTCGACGCGGCAGACGACCGCCGCGCGCGACATCCGCCGCTACCTCGCCTGGGTCGTGCCGGCGACCGCCGAAACGGTGTTCGACACGCTGATGCGCACCGAATGCACGGCGATCGAGTTCGTGCAGGGACAGCACGCGCTCGACCTCGGCATCGCGACGTCGCTCGACCGTCCCGACGAGGACCTGTTCGGGCCGCGGCAGCGGCGCACCGAGAAGGCCAAACGCGACTGAGCCCGAAGCGCGTGTTCTGCATCGACGCCGACCGGCCCGGCTGCTAGGCTGCACCCCATTGCCCGACGTGGACCAACCACCACCGTGAACGTGCATCGCGATCTCCCCGACGTGGTCGGCGCCGAACAGCTCCAGGCGAAGCATTCGGCCGTGGACGTCGCCGGCAACCTGCAGGAGCTGCGCGTCGCGGGCGTCGAATTCAGGCCGACGCGCCCGGTGCCGCACGAGGACGGCCACGTCACCGAGGTCGCCCGCGCAAGCTGGGAGATGCTCAAGAGCCCGCTCGTCCAGGTGCACATCACGACGACGTTCGCGGGGCGCGTTCGCGCCTGGGGGCTCCATCCGCTCGGGACCGATCGGCTGTTCGTCGTCTCGGGGCTGGTCAAGCTCGTGGTCTACGACGGACGCAACGGCTCGCCGACCTTCGGCCGCTGGAACGAATTCGTCGTCAGCGAGAAGAACCCCGGTCTGCTGGTCGTCCCGCCGAACCTCTACCACGGCTGGAAGAACATCGGCACGACCGAGGCGATCATCATCAACATGCCCGACCGGATGTACGACTACGACTGTCCCGACGCGCTCGACCTGCCATGGGATTCGCAGGCCGCGCGCGAGATCATTTCGTACACGTGGTGACCGACGCGGGGCCGGCCCCACGTCCACGTCTACCGGCGCGGCAGCACCTCGATCCCGGAAAGGGCGATGCCCGCGCGCTTCTGCCGCAGGTCGTTCCACAACCGGCCGCAACGCGGCAGGTGAAAGCCCACGACGATGCCATCGTCCGCGGGTTCGTCGACCGGCGCCACGTCGAGCGTGAAGGAGCCGTCGGCGTGGCGCTCCATCACGAACGGCGCGTCGCGGCCATTGACGTCGAGCGTCAGCGACGCGGCGAGGTGCGGCTCGGCGAAGCCGAGCAGGCGGATCCGCAGCGCGAACCCCCGTTCCACGCGCACGTCGAGCAGGTAGCGCGGGTGGGGATTGGGTCCCGACCAGCGAAACGGCCCGCGCACCGGATCCTTCTCGAGCTCGTGCCAGTCCAGGCCTGCCGGCGAATGGTCGACGACGAAACGCCGAGGCTCGTCCACCAGCGTCAGCGACGCCCGGTCGATCCCCTTCGTCCGGAGGTTCTTCCGGTAGAGCTCGCCGGGCGCGTAGCGCTCGAAGTCCACGTAACGCACGGGCGGGCAGTCGGCGCCTTTCGCGATGTCGGTCCGGATGTCGTCGAGGAGCCGAGCTTCCCCACCCGGCGCCGCCAGGCGGTCGAGCATGCGCTCCTGTTCCCGCCCCGACGGAAACCGGTAGGAGAGGTAGCGGTGGCCCGCGGCGAACTTGTGGACGGTGATCGTGCCGGTGGTGGCGAACGTGCAGCCGGCGCCCGCCGCGCGGAGCAGGAACTCGCAGTCCGCCGGCGCGTGCAGTCCGCCGGGCTCGCGCCAGCCGCCGATCCGGTCGACGACGTCGCGGCGGTGGCAGAACGACGAGGGCGGGAAGAAGAACTCGCGGCCGGCGGTCCGCGGATCGTCGAACAAGCCGGTGATGTGATAGAAGCGCGACCCCGGTGGGCCGTGGTAGACGGCGCCGCTTACCGCGAAGTCCGGGTCCTGCGCGCGGATGACGCCGGCCAGGCACTCGAGATGCCGCGGCGACCAGATGTCGTCGTGCCCGAGGTAGGCGACGTGCGTTCCGCGCGACAGGCGTATGCCCTCGTTGTTGGGGAGCGACTGGCCCCCGGAGTTGCGCCCGAGGTCCGTCCAGCGGATCGCGGCGCCGAAGGTCGACGCCAGCACGTCGCCGGTGCCGTCGGTGCAGCCGTCGCCGACGACGATGATCTCCTCGGCAGGCCAGGTTTGCAGGAGCGCGGAGCGGATCGTCGGAACGATCCACGCCGCCGCGTTGTAGGCGGCGATCACGACGGATACGCGCGGCATCGATCGTTCCACCGGATCCCTTGCAGGTCTGGCGCTGAGGTGGCGCGCTCCCGAATCCGTGGACGCCCGTGAACCGTCGCGCCCCACCCGGGGCGATCGCGTCGCCCCGCGGGATTCGGTGCCGGCACCAGGGGTCGAACCCGGGACCTTCGGTTTACAAAACCGCTGCTCTACCAGCTGAGCTATGCCGGCGCACGCCGACAGTTTATCGGGTACGGGAGGGACGCTGCGTTCCGCCGGCGCGGCAAGCGGCTCCGTGGCCAGGGAAAGACGCCGGATCCGCCGTCGCGGGGTTGACGACAAAGGCGACCACCTGGATCCCCGCCTTCGCGAGGAAGAACTGGCGGGCCTTCGGCGCGTCAGGTCACTTGATGATCTGCAGGTGCTTGGGCCGCGAGCGCGACTTGCGGTCGCCTTCGCCGTTCTCGGTGCCGTTCTCGGTCGCGGGCGCCGTGGCCGCCGCGAGCGACGCCGCCGGATCCTGCGCCACCGTGAACGCGAAGCCGTAGCCGGTTTCCTTCGCGAAGATGCCCGCGACGCTGGCCATCGGCACCGCGACCTCCTGCGACTGGCCGTTGAAGCGGGCCGTGAACTGGATCCACTCGTTGTCGATCGTGAGCTTGCGCGTGGCCGCGTGGCTCACGTTGAGCACGATCTCGCCGTTCTTGACGAACGACGACGGCACGCGCGTCTGCGCGTTCACCTTGACCGCCAGGTAGGGCGTGAGCCCGTTGTCCGCGCACCATTCGCAGATCGCGCGGATCAGGTAGGGCTTGGCGGATTGCTCAGACATCAGGAGTCAGGAGTCAGTTGGCAGTCGCCGGCGCGTCCCGTGCGGTGGCGCATCGAGCACCGGGCCCGTCGGGGAACGCCGTCGGCCGCCGCCACATCGGGAAGGGAGGCTAGCAGGATTTCCGGCGGGCGGGTATCCGACGGTCCCGGAGGACCGGCGGGGGGCCGTTCCGGCAGCGCGGTCAGGATGGTCATCGACGTCCCGGGGCCGAAACGGCGCTCGATGCGCCGCCGCGGGTCGCGCCGCGGCCACTGTCAGCTGCCGACCGACCCCTGACTCCCGATCACTTCCTCATCCCCCGCTCCGCGCTCGTCAGCGCCTCGGAGAATGCCGGCCGCGCGAACAGGCGCTCGGCGTACTTGAGGAGCGGCGCCGCCTGCTTGGGCATCGTGATCCCGTAGTAGTCGAGGCGCCACAGGAGCGGGGTGATCGCCACGTCGAGCATCGAGTACTCCTCGCCCAGCATGTACTTGTGCTTGGTGAAGACCGGGGCGATCTGCAGCAGCGCGTCGCGCACCAGGTTGCGCGCCTTCTCGGCGTTCTTCTGGTTGTTGCCCTCGAGCGCGTCGATGTGGATGAAAAGCTCCTTCTCGAAGCGGTGCAGGAACAGGCGCGCGCGGGCGCGCATCACCGGGTCGGCCGGCATCAGCTGCGGGTGCGGGAAGCGCTCGTCGATGTACTCGTTGATGATGTTGGACTCGTGCAGCACCAGGTCGCGCTCGACGAGCACCGGCACCTGGTTGTACGGGTTCATCACCGCGAGGTCCTCGGGCTTGTGGTCGAGGTCGACGTCGATGATCTGGAAGTCCATCCCTTTCTCGTGCAGCACGATGCGGCAGCGCTGCGAGAACGGGTCGGTCGTCCCGGAATAGAGGGTCATCATGGCAGCTTGGTCTCCCTGGTGCGGGTGGCGCGCCGTGCCTGGAGGCACGCGCCCGCGGGCGGTCGTTCCGGTGGTCGGCCCGCGCGGCGCCGCGGACCCGGACGCTTCTAGTGCACGTCCTTCCAGTACTCCCGCTTCAGCCAGTACGCGAAGAAGAACAGCAGTCCGAGGAACATCATCACGACGATGCCCAGGTTGATCCGCTTGTTGCGCACCGGCTCGCCCATGTAGTCCATGAAGTTGACGAGGTCGGCGACCAGCGCGCGGTACTCGACCGGGGACAGGGAGCCCGGCGTGTCCGCCGCGATCGTCCGCACGGCGTACTTGCCGCCCGGCGCCGGCTCCAGCAGCGCGAGTCCCTTGCTCCCGATCGCCGCGGCGAGCGCCGCTTCATGGTCGGGGAACTCGGCGGTCGCGAGCTTCGGCGTGCCCGACAGCGACGCCAGCACGTGCGGCATGCCGACGTTCGGGAACACGAGGTTGTTCCAGCCCGTCGCCGACTGCTCGTCGCGGTAGAAGCCGATGAAGTAGTTGTAGAGCCAGTCGCGGCCCCGCACGCGCGACTCGACCGACAGGTCGGGCGGCGGCGCGCCGAACCACGCCTTGGCGTCGGAGGGGCGCATCGCGATCCCCATCACGTCGCCGATCTTCGCCTCGCCGAGGATCAGGTTGTCGCGGATCTGGTCCTGGGTGAGCCCGATGTCGACGAGCCGGTTGTAGCGCATGTACTTCGCGCTGTGGCAATTGAGGCAGTAGTTGACGAACGTGCGCGCGCCGCGCTGCAGCGACGCGTCGTCGAGCCGGTGGACGGGCGCCGGCTCGAGCCGCAGGTCGGGGCCCCCGAAGGCGAGCGCACCGCCGCCGGCGGGAAGCAGGAACGCGAACGCGACGACGGCGGCGAGCGCGCGCGGCAGGCGGACGATGGAGGCGGCGGTCACGGCATCACCCGGGTCGGTTCAGGCTTGGTCCTGTCGATCGCGGTGTACCAGGGCATCAGCACGAAGAACGCGAAGTAGAGCGCGGTGAAGACCCGCGCGACGAAGGTCGCGACGTCGACGCCGCCGACGATCGGCACGTTGGGACCGAACTGGCCCCAGATGGTCACCGGCACCACGCCGAGGTAGCCCAGCACCAGGAAGCTGATCACGAAGATCGCGACCCAGACCTTGTAGAGCGTGCCCCGGTAGCGGATCGAGCGCACCGCGCCGCGGTCGAGCCAGGGCAGCACGAAGAAGATCACGACCGCGAGGACCATCACGATCACGCCCCACACCGGTGTGCCGAAGTAGGACGGCACCGCGCGCAGCATCGCGTAGTAGGGCGTGAAATACCAGACCGGGGCGATGTGCACCGGCGTCTTGAGCGGATCAGCCGGGACGAAGTTGTTGTACTCGAGGAAATAGCCGCCCATCTCGGGCGCGAAGAAAACGATCGCCGAGAACACGGCGAGGAACACGACGACACCGACGATGTCCTTGACCGTGTAGTACGGGTGCGAGTAGATGCCGTCGAGCGGGAGCCCGGTCGCCGGGTCCTTCGGCTGCTCCTTGATCTGCACGCCGTCCGGGTTGTTCGACCCGGTTTCGTGCAGCGCCATCAGGTGCGCCATCACGAGGCCCAGCAGCACGAGCGGGACCGCGACCACGTGGAAGGCGAAGAAGCGGTTCAGCGTGATGTCGGAGATCGTGTAGTCGCCGCGGATCCACAGCGCGAGGTCCTCGCCGACCAGCGGGATAGCGCTGAACAGGTTGACGATCACCTGCGCGCCCCAGTAGGACATCTGGCCCCACGGAAGCAGGTAGCCGAAGAACGCCTCGGCCATCAGCGCGAGGTAGATCAGGCAGCCGAGGAGCCACGTGAGTTCGCGCGGCTTGCGGTAGCTGCCGTAAATCATCCCGCGGTACATGTGCAGGTAGACGACGATGAAGAACATCGACGCCCCGGTCGAGTGCATGTAGCGGATGAGCCAGCCCCACTCGACGTCCCGCATGATGTACTCGACCGACTCGAACGCCTTCTGCGCGTCGGGCTTGTAGTTCATCGTCAGGAAGATGCCGGTGACGATCTGGATCACCAGCACGAACGCGGCGAGCGAGCCGAAGTAGTACCAGAAGTTGAAGTTCTTCGGCGCGATGTACTTGCCCCACTGCGACTCCCACAGCGCGGTGAGCGGGAAACGGGCGTCGATCCAGGCGAGCATCTTCTGCATGGCGTCCTCGCGGTCAGGCCTTGTCGTCGCCGATCAGCACCCGCGTGTCCGTCAGGTACTTGTGCGGCGGGACGACGAGGTTGAGCGGTGCGGGCATGCTCTTGTAGACGCGCCCGGCGAGGTCGAACTTCGACTGGTGGCACGGGCAGAAGAAGCCGCCGAGCCAATCGGGGCCGAGGTCCGCGGGCGCGATCTCCTTGCGGAAGGTCGGCGAGCAGCCGAGGTGCGTGCAGATGCCCACGGCGATCCACACCGCCGGCTTGATCGAGCGATGCTCGTTCTTCGCGTAAGGGGGCTGCTGGTCCTGGTTGCAGGACGGATCGGCGAGCTTGTCGGTGAGCTTCGTCAGCGAAGCGAGCATGTCCGGCGTGCGCGACACGATCCAGCACACCTTGCCGCGCCACTCGACGTCGATCTTCTGCCCGGGCTCGAGCTTGGAGATGTCGATCTCGACCGGCGCCCCGGCCGCCTTCGCGCGCTCGCTCGGGAAGAACGACATCACGAACGGGACGGCGGCCGCGACGGCACCGACCCCGCCGACGACGCTGGTCGCGCCGATCAGGAAACGACGCTTCCCCTTGTCCACCGTTGCATCGGTTGCCATGGTCGCCTTGCGTGGAATTCCTTCGAGGAGCCCCGTCCGCCTGGAGGACTGCCGCTCGTGCACCTGCCGCGCGCCTCGAGCGCGGCCGGACGCGGGGCCCGCGGAAAAGCCGCCGGATTATACGCGATCGGCGTCGTCCGCCGATAGCCTCCGGTGCGGACGTTGCCGGAAATCGCCGCCCGATCAGCGGTTTGCGGCGGGGATTCGCGCGCGAGCGCGGACGGCGCCGGGGGGGCCGGGAGCTATAAGTCCCCCGTAGTCGCCCCGCGAGGAGCCTTGTGCTGCGACGCTTCTGGCTGCTGTTCGCGCAGGCCTGCACGCTGTGCGTGGCGGGCCTGTTCGTCGTCGCCACGCTGCGACCCGACCTGCTTCCCCGCCTCTCCGGGCGGGTCGGGCCGGTCGTACTGACGCAGGAAGCCCCCGCGCAGCCGGCCAAGTCGGCGGACGCGGCGCGTTCGCTGGCCGCCGCCGCCCACAAGGCGACGCCGGCCGTCGTCAACGTCTACACGAGCAAGGAGGCGCGCTCGCGCGGCGCGCCGCTCGACGACCAGTTGCTGCGCCGCTACTTCCCCGACCTCGCGAGCCGCCTTCCGCCGCAGCGGCAGACCTCGCTCGGCTCGGGCGTGATCGTCTCGCCCGACGGCTACGTGCTCACCAACCACCACGTCGTCTCCGGCGCGGACGACATCCAGCTCGTCCTCGCCGACGGCCGGGTGCTGACGGCGCGCGTCACGGGCTCCGATCCGGAGAGCGACATCGCCGTGCTGAAAGCGGAGGCGACCGGCCTCCCCTCGATCACGTTCGGCTCGCTCGACCACGTCGAGGTCGGCGATCCGGTGCTCGCGATCGGCAACGCGTTCGGGTTCGGCAACACGGTGACGTCGGGCATCGTCTCCGCGCTCGGCCGCACGTCGCTCGGCATCAACCGGTTCGAGGACTTCATCCAGACCGACGCCCCGATCAACCCGGGCAATTCCGGGGGGGCGCTGGTCGACGCGAACGGCAACCTGATCGGCATCAACAGCGCGATCTTCTCGCAATCGGGCGGCTCGATGGGCATCGGCTTCGCGATTCCCGTGACGCTCGCGCGTTCGGTGCTCGAGCAGATCATCCGCACCGGCGAGGTCACGCGCGGCTGGCTCGGCGTCGAGCCGCAGGACGTCACCGCGGAGGTCGCGCGCGCGCTGTCGCTCGACCGTGCGGACGGCGTGGTCATCCGCCGCGTGCAGAGCGGGGGGCCGGCGGACAAGGCAGGCATCTCGCCGCGCGACGTCGTCGTCGAGATCGCCGGGCGGCCGACGCGCGACACGGCCGCGCTGCTCGCGCGCATCGCGGAGCTGGAGCCCGGCTCGACGCAGAAGGTCGTCGTCGTGCGCGAGAAGCAGCCGGTCAACGTCGACGTCGTGATCGGGAAGCGGCCGAAAGCGAATTGAGACGCGGAAGGACCCGTTCCCGGCGTCAAACCGGGGTCAGATCCCGCTCCGACCCAGCTGCACGCGGGGTCGGAGCGGAATCTGACCCCGAAGCTCACGCCGCGCTGTCGACCTCTTCGCGCGTCGGCCCCGTGCCGATGATCCGGGCGAGGACGATGCCGAGCTCGTAGAGCAGCCACAACGGCACCGCGAGCATCAGCTGCGAGACGACGTCGGGGGGCGTGAAGATCGCGCCGAGCACGAACGCGCCGACGATTACGTAGGGCCGCGCCGCCTTCAGCTTGTCGATCGAGACGATCGACAGGCGAACCAGCACGATCACGACGACCGGCACCTCGAAGGTCACGCCGAACGCGATGAACATCGTCATCACGAACGACAGGTACTTGTCGATGTCGGTCATCATCTGCACGCCGGCCGGCGCATACCCCGCGAAGAAGCCGAAGGCGATCGGGAACACGAAGAAGTACGCGAACGCCATCCCGATGCCGAAGAAGATCACCGACGAGACGATCACCGGCAGCGCGAGCCGCTTCTCGTGGTGGTAGAGGCCGGGCGCGACGAAGGCCCACGCCTGCCACAGCACGTACGGAAGCGCGATGACGAACGCGGCCATCGCGGTCACCTTGAGCGGGACGAGGAAGGTCCCGGTCACGTCGGTCGCGATCATCGTGGCGCCGTGCGGCAGCACGGCGAGCAGCGGCTTCGCGAGGATCGCGTAGATGTCCTTCGCCCACGGGAACAGCGCGACCAGCACGACGACGACCGCGATGATCGCGCGGAGCAGCCGGTCGCGCAGCTCGACCAGGTGCGAGATGAAGGTTTCCTGCGGGCCCTCGGCCGGCTCGGTCATCGCGTCGGGATCCGGGCCGCTAGATGCGATCGAAACCGGGCAGCGTCGACTGGCGCACGCCGTCGGGCGCCGGTGCGGCGTCTGCCGTGGCCGGTGGCGCGGCCGGGATCGCGCCCGTCTTCGCGACGTCGGACGACGTCACGGGCGGCGGCGCGTCGTGCCCCGCCGCGTTGAGCTCGCTCTCGACGTTTCGCATGCCGCCTTCGACGTCGCGCGCCACCGAGCTCACCGACTGCTCGAGGTCCTGCGCGGCCGACTTCACCTCGCGCTGGATCTTGCGCAGCTCCTCGAGCTCCATCTCGCGGCTGATGTCGGCCTTGACGTCGCTCACGTAGCGCTGCAGGCGCCCGAACAGGTGGCCCATGGTCCGCGCCGCGCGCGGCAGCCGCTCGGGGCCGAGCACGATCAGCGCCACGACGGCGATGACGACGATCTCTGAGAAGCCGATGTCGAACATGGCGGAACCGGGGCGCGGTCACTCGCGCGGGCCGGCGCCGGGGACGTGCGGCCGGCACGACGGGCCGGCGCATGCCTCGCGCCGGTGCGTCGCCCCGCGGACGGCGCCCGGTCGCCGGGGCGTCAGGACCGGGCCGAGGTCTCCTTGCGGACCTCGCCTTCGAGCGTTTGCGCGCCCACCTTGGCCTGCGTGGAAGCCTCGGCGGCCGCGGACTTCGTCGCGTCGGCTTCCTCGTTCGCGCCCTTGACGCCTTCCTTGAAGCCCTTCACCGCACCGCCCAGGTCCTGCCCGATGTTGCGCAGCTTCTTGGTGCCGAAGATCAGCACCACCACCAGGAGCACGATCAGCCAGTGCCAGATCGAGAGACTGCCCATGACTTTCTCCTCAGGATTGCCTGCGGGCGAGCATCGGACCCAGCGAATCCGGCCCGCCGATCACGTGAATGTGGACGTGCTGCACCTCCTGGTGCCCCACGCGCCCGGTGTTGACGATCGTCCGGAAGCCGTCGTTCGCGCCCTGCCCGCGCGCGATCGCCGGGGCCAGCGCGAGCATCCTGCCCAGCACCTTCTCGTCGGCCGGCGCGCAGTCGTACAGCGTCGCGATGTGCTTCTTCGGCACGATCAGCACGTGTACCGGCGCCTGCGGCCGGATGTCGTGGAACGCGAGCACCTCGCCGTCCTCGTGCGCCTTCCGGCACGGGATCTCGCCGGCGACGATCTTGCAGAAGAGGCAGTTCGGGTCGTGCATGGGGTCAGCGCTTCCGGGGAGCCAGGTCGGCACGGGCCGACTCGATCGCCTCGAGCAGCCCTTGCGGATCGCCCGTGCCGATCATGACAGGCCGCTCCGACGCGAGTTCCAGCCGGACCGCCCAGCGACCGGACACATTGTATAGCCAACCGGCGGGGGTCCAGTGGACGCCCCATCCCCACCAGACGCGCGGCCGCACGATGTCGGCGCGGCGGATGTCGCCGATCGGCACCGACTTGCGGAGCAGCCCGACCCCCATGACGGCGCTCACGCGCGTGGCGTCGACGACCACGCGCATCCATCCGACCAGCAGGAACGCCCCCGCGAACACGCCGACGAGCGCGTAGGGCATCCACGGCACCGCGTCGAGCGTCGAGCGCGACACGACGCGCACGAGGACCCAGGCGGCGAGCGCGAGGCAGAGCAGCGTCGCGCCCGCCATCCGCGTGCCGACCTGCGTGAGCTCGTAGCGCACCGCGCCGGGGGCGGAGGGCATCGACCGGGCCCGTCAGCGCCGCGACGCCTTCTCGTCGTGCCCCGAGCGCCCTTCGCGGCGCGCCAGCTCGGCGAGGACGTCGTCGGGGCCAAGGCCGTGGTGCGCGAGCAGCACGAGGCAGTGGAACCACAGGTCGGCCATCTCGGCGGCGACGCGCGCGCCGTCGCCGTCCTTCGACGCCATCACCGTCTCGGTCGCCTCCTCGCCGATCTTCTTCAGGATCGCGTCGCCGCCCTTCGCGAGCAGCGCCGCGACGTACGACGACGCGGGGTCGGCGCCACGCCGCGCGGCGATCGTCGCCGCGAGGCGCGCGAGCACGCCGTCGACGTCAGGCGCCGCCATAGATCGCCTTGGGATCGCGCAGGACCGGCTCGACGTCGCGCCACTGCCCGTCCTCGAGCCGCTGGTGGAAGCAGCGCTCGCGGCCGGTATGGCAGGCGATGCCGCCCACCTGCTCGACGAGGAGCAGGATCGCGTCGTCGTCGCAGTCGAGCCGGATCTCGCGCACGCGCTGGACGTGGCCCGAGGTCTCGCCCTTGCGCCACAGCTTGCGTCGCGAGCGCGACCAGTAGTGCGCCTCGCCGGTCGCCGCCGTCTTCTCGAGCGACTCGCGGTTCATCCAGGCGAGCGTCAGCACGCGGCCGCTGGTCGCGTCCTGCGCCACGGCCGGGACGAGGCCGTCGGCGTTCCAGCGGGGGGTGTCGAGGAAGGACATGCGGCTGGCGATTGGCGATAGGCGATAGGCGATAGGCGATAGGCGATAGGGAAACTCGCCCGGTCCTGCTGACCCGTTCAAGTCTACAACCTGCCCCGCGGGGGGCCACCGTGCGCGAATGCCCCTCGCCGCTCCCCTATCGCCTATCGCCTATCGCCTATAGCCCATCGCCTATCGCCTATCGCCTATCGTCAGCCTATCGCACCTCGATCCCCGCCGCCCTCATCGCCGCCTTCGCCTGCGCGATCGAGTATTCGCCGTAGTGGAAGATCGACGCGGCCAGCACCGCGTCGGCGCCTCCCTGCACGATGCCTTCGACGAGGTGCCCGAGGGTGCCGACGCCGCCGGAGGCGATGACCGGGATGTCGACGGCGTCGGAGACCGCGCGCGTCAGCTTCAGGTCGAATCCTGTGCGAGCGCCGTCGCGATCCATGCTGGTCAGCAGGATCTCGCCTGCGCCGAGCTCCGCGACCTCGCGCGCCCAGTCGACCGCGTCGAGGCCGGTGGGCGTCCTGCCGCCGTGGATGACCACCTGCCACTGGTCGACCGCGCACTGCTTCGCGTCGATCGCGACGACGATGCACTGGGCGCCGAAATGCGACGAGGCCTCGCCGACGAAGTCGGGACGTTTCACCGCCGCCGTGTTGACGCTGACCTTGTCGGCCCCGGCGTTGAGGAGCGCGCGGATGTCGTCGACCGAGTTGACGCCGCCGCCGACGGTGAGCGGGATGAACACCTGGTCGGCGACCGCCTCGATCATGCCGTAGAGCAGCCCGCGGGTCTCGACGCTCGCGCGGATGTCGAGGAACGCGAGCTCGTCCGCGCCCTCGTCGTCGTAGCGCCGCGCGATCTCGACCGGGTCGCCGGCGTCGCGCAGGTTGACGAAGTTCACGCCCTTGACGACGCGGCCGGCGGCGACGTCGAGGCAGGGGATGATGCGCTTGGCCAGCATGGGACAAAGAGGTGGTGATAGGCGATGGGCGATGGGCGATAGGGAATCCCCAGCCCCGTCGCGACGCGGAGGCGATGGGCTCCTATCGCCCATCGCCCATCGCCCATCGCCGCCGTTCAGGCCCTTCAGGCCTTTCCCGCCTTCCCCATTTCCACCGCCTGCTTGAAATCGAGCGTGCCCTCGTAGATCGCCCGTCCCGCGATCGCGCCGACGATGCCGTCGGCCTCGTGCTTCATGAGCGTGCGGACGTTGTCGAGGCTGGAGAGGCCGCCCGAGGCGATGATCGGCACCTTGATCGCGCGCGCGAGGTGCACGGTCGCCTCGACGTTGATGCCGGTGAGCATGCCGTCGCGGCCGATGTCGGTGTAGACGATCGCCTCGACCCCGTAGTCCTCGAACTTGCGGGCGAGGTCGACGACGTCGTGGCCGGTCATCTTCGACCAGCCGTCGGTGGCGACCTTGCCGTCGCGCGCGTCGAGGCCCACGATGATGTGGCCGGGAAACGCGTAGCAGGCGTCGTGCAGGAAGCCGGGGTTCTTGACGGCGGCGGTGCCGATCACGACGTAGGTGATGCCGTCGTCGAGGTAGCGCTCGATCGTGTCGAGGTCGCGGATGCCGCCGCCGAGCTGCACCGGGATCTCCTCGCCGACGACGCTCACGATCTCGCGGATCGCGAGCTCGTTCTTCGGCCGGCCGGCGACCGCGCCGTTCAGGTCGACGATGTGCAGCCGCTCGGCGCCCTGCTCGAGCCAGTGCTGGGCCATCGCGGCGGGGTCCTCGGAGAAAACCGTCACCGACTGCATGTCGCCCTGCTTCAGGCGGACGCAGTGCCCGTCCTTGATGTCGATCGCGGGGATGATCAGCATGACCGGCGCGGGACGATGCGCGAGCGGGAGGTTCAGGCGCGCCCGTCCCAGGCGACGAAGTTGGCGAGCAACTGCAGTCCGGCGCGGTGGCTCTTTTCCGGATGGAACTGGGTCGCGAAGATATTAGCCCGCGCCACCGCGCAAGTAAACGGCGCGGGGTACTCGGTGACGCCGGCGATGACCGACGGGTCGGCGGGCACCGGGTGGTAGCTGTGCGCGAAATAGAAGCGCTCGCCGTCCGGAATGCCGTGCCACAGCGCGTGCGGCCGGGCCTGGCGCACCCGGCTCCAGCCCATGTGCGGGACCTTGCAGCGCTCGCCCCCGGGCAACGCCATCGCCTCGTCGCGAAACCGCACGACGGTCCCGCCCAGGATGCCCAGGCAGCGCGTAGGACCCTCCTCGCTCTCGTCGAACAGCATCTGGAGGCCGAGGCAGATGCCGAGGAACGGCCGGTCGCCGGCGACCTCCATCACGACGTCGCGGAGCCCCGACTCGTCGATGCAGCGGATGCAATCGGGCATCGCCGCCTGGCCGGGCAGCACCACGCGCTCTGCCGAGCGCACCGTGTCCGCGTCGCCGGTCACGACGATGTCGCTCGCGGGCGCGACGTGCTTGAGCGCCTTCGCCACCGAGCGGAGGTTGCCCATGCCGTAGTCGATCACCGCGATGTCGGGCATCAGGAGCCGGAGGACAGGGATCAGAGCGTCGGGGCGATGCGGAACGTCGAGGGCCCGAGCGATCGCGCTGGGGAGACTCGGCAGGTGGGGACGATCAGGCGCGAGGTTGCGTTTCGAGGCAGGACCTTCCAACGGCGCTCGATGCGCCGACCCAGGCTTCGCCGACGCTCTGTCCTCTGTCGCCTGTTACCTGATTCCTGTCGACGTGAGCGTCTAGAGCGCTCCCTTCGTCGACGGAATCGCCCCGCCCACGCGCGGATCGTGCGCGACCGCCATGCGGAGCGCGCGGCCGAACGCCTTGAACACCGTCTCGCACTGGTGGTGCGCGTTGGCGCCGCGCAGGTTGTCGACGTGGAGCGTCGCGAGCGCGTGGTTGACGAAGCCCTGGAAGAACTCGTGCGTCAGGTCGACGTCGAACGAGCCGATCCGCGCGCGCGTGAACGCGACGTGGAACTCGAGGCCGGGGCGCCCCGACAGGTCGATCACGACGCGCGACAGCGCTTCGTCCAGCGGCACGTAGGCGTGGCCGTAACGGACGATGCCGGCCTTGTCGCCCAGCGCCTTCGCGAGCGCCTGGCCGATCACGATGCCGACGTCCTCGACCGTGTGGTGCGCGTCGATGTCGAGGTCGCCTTCCGCCTTGACCGCGAGGTCGACCATCCCGTGGCGCGCGACCTGGTCGAGCATGTGGTCGAGGAACGGGATGCCCGTCGAAAGCTCGGCGCGGCCAGTGCCGTCGACGTCGAGCTCGACGGCGATGCGCGTCTCCTTCGTGTTGCGCTCGACGCGCGCGCGGCGGGACGGTCGTTCGAGGGGCGCGTTCATGGGGCGGCGGACAGCGCGGCGATCAGGGCGTCGTTCTCGGAGGGGGTGCCGACGGTGATCCGCAGGCAGTGGGCGGTGAGCGGGTGTCCGCCATGCAGATTCTTGACCAGGATGCCCGCGGCGCGCAATCGCGCCTGCGCTGCGGACGCGTCGGGCACCCGGACGAGGACGAAATTGGCGTCGCTCGGGGTGACCGTGCAGCCGGGAAGGCTCGCCAGCGCCGACGCGAGCCGGGCGCGCTCGGCCCGGATCGCCGCCACCTGCGAGGCCAGCACGTCGCCGGCCGCGAGCACCACCGGCACGGCCGCCTGCGTCAGTGCGTTGACGTTGTAGGGCGAGCGGACCTTGTCGAATTCGGCGATCCAGGCGGGGTGCCCCACCGCGTAGCCCAGCCGCGCGCCGGCGAGCCCCACCTTCGACAGCGTCCGCAGCACGACCAGGTTGGAAAACTCGAGGACGCGCGGCAACAGCGTGGCGCCGGCGAAATCCGCGTAGGCCTCGTCGACGACGACGAGGCCCGGCGAGGTGGCCAGGACGCGCTCGATCGAGGCGAGCGGAAGCGCGCGTCCGGTCGGGTTGTTGGGGCTCGCGAGCCACACCAGCGCGGGACGCTCGCGCGCGACCGCCGCGACGAACGCGTCGTCGTCGAGCGTGAAGTCGGCGCGGAGCGTGACGGGCACGTAGCGCACGCCCGAGTGCATCGCGTAGATCCGGTACATGACGAACGTGGGATCGGGCGCGACGATGCACGCCCCCGGCCGGGCGACCGCGGCCGTGATGATCTGGATCAGCTCGTCGGATCCGTTGCCGAGCACCATCGCGGCCCCGGCGGGAACGGGCAGCGCCTGCGCGAGCGCCGCCTTCACGCGAGCGCCGGCGCCTTCCGGGTAGCGATTCACCGCCGCTTCGGCCACCGCGGCGGCGAGCTCGCCCCGCAGCGATGCCGGCAGCGGCCAGGGATTCTCGTTCGCGTGGAGCTCGATCATCCCGGCGGTCGTCCCGACCGGGTAGGCGACGCTCGCGCGGATCTCGTCGCGGATCGTCGCGGCGACGCGTGCGGCGACATCGCCGGCCGAAGCGGGCGCGGCGGGACGGGGTCGCGGATCGTTCACGGCCGCCCCTTGCCGGGGCGCGCGGGCGGCTCGGCGAGGCGCGCTTCGGCGCTCCGCGCGTGGGCGGTGAGGCCCTCGCCGTGGGCGAGCGTCGCCGCCACGGTGCCGAGCGCGCGCGCGGCGCCCGCGCTGATGCGAAGCACGCTGGAGCGCTTCTGGAAGTCGTGGACCCCGAGCGGCGAGGAGAACCTCGCCGTGCGCCCGGTCGGCAGCACGTGGTTGGGCCCGGCGCAGTAGTCGCCGAGGGCCTCCGACGCATGGTGCCCGACGAAGATCGCGCCGGCGTGCCGGATGCGGGGCAGCAGCGCCTCGGGATCGGCCACCGCGAGCTCGAGGTGCTCGGGCGCGATCCGGTTGGCGATCTCGCACGCTTCGGCCAGGTCGCGCACGTGGATCAGCGCCCCGCGCTTCGCCATCGACGCCGCGATGATCGCCGCGCGCGGCATCGCCGGCAGTGCGCGGTGCATCGCCGCCTCGACCGCGTCGACGAGCGCCGCGTCCGGCGTGAGCAGGATCGCCTGCGCGAGCTCGTCGTGCTCGGCCTGCGAGAACAGGTCGAGGGCGACCCAGTCGGGATGGGCCGAGGCGTCCGCGATCACGAGGATCTCGGAGACGCCGGCCACCATGTCGATCCCGACGGTCCCGAACACGCGGCGCTTGGCTGCCGCGACGTAGGCGTTGCCGGGGCCGCAGATCTTGTCGACCGGCGCGATCGACTCGGTGCCGTAGGCGAGCGCGGCGACCGCCTGCGCGCCCCCGATCGCCCAGGCGCGCGTCACGCCGGCCACGTGAGCCGCCGCGAGCACCAGCGGATTGCGCACGCCCTCGGGCGTGGGCACCACCATCACGATGTCTCGCACGCCCGCGACCTGCGCGGGGATCGCGTTCATCAGCACCGACGACGGGTAGGCCGCCTTGCCGCCTGGCACGTAGAGCCCCACGCGGTCGATCGGCGTCACGCGCTGGCCGAGCACGCTGCCGTCGGCCTCGGCGACCTCGAAGCCGCCCGCATGCGCCTTCTGCGCCTCGTGGAACGCGCGGATGCGGCGCGCGGCCGTCGCGAGCGCCTCGCGCTGGCCATCGGGCAGGACCTCGTACGCGCGTCGCATCTCGTCCGCGCCGATCTCCAGCGCCGCCATCGACGGCGCGTCGAGTCGGTCGAAGCGACGCGTGCAGTCGAGCACGGCCGCGTCGCCGCGCTGGCGGACGTCCGCGATGATCGCCGCGACCGCCTCGTCGACGGCGGGGTCCTGCGCGGTCTCGAACGCGATCAGCGCGTCGAGCTCGGCGTCGAAGCCCGGCGACTCGCTGGACAGGCGCCGGAACGCCGTCGCTGCGGGAGCCGTGGCAGCCGCCGCACGCGCCTCGCGCGAGGTCGTCGTCGTCACGCGGCCACCTCGCCGCGCGCCTTCGCGGCGGCAGTCGCGAGCGCGTCGACGAGCGGCTTGACCGCGTCGCGCTTGAGCTTGAGCGCCGTCGGGTTGACGACGAG
>DASTCK010000092.1:0-3298 GCA_035711225.1 Casimicrobiaceae bacterium | reverse complement strand
TCGTGTCGGTGACGGTCGCGCACATCTGCTCCCACAGCTGCATGAACGAGACCGGGCCCGAGCTGCGCCCGCCCGTCGCGTCGGTGCGCGCGCCCTTCGGGCGCAGCGGCGAGAAGTCGGTCCCGACGCCGCCGCCCTGCTGCAGCGTGACCGCGGCTTCGGCCAGCGCCGAGAAGATGCCGGCGAGCGAGTCGTCGAGCGTACCCATGACGAAGCAGTTCATGAGCGTGACGCGGCGACCGGTGCCGGCCCCCGCGAGGATGCGGCCGCCGGGAAGGAAGCGGAAGCCGTCGAGCGCGTCGCGGAAGCGCCGCGTCCAGCGCTCGCGGTCGTGGGGCTCGGCCTCGGCGAGCGCGCGCGCGACGCGGTCGAGCGTAGCGTCGAGCGAGGGCTCGTCCTCGAACCGGTAGCGCGTGCGCCAGACGTGCTCCGCGAGGGGGTTCGCGAGGCTCGTGACGGGCGCCGCGGTGTCCATCGCGCCCCTCAGCGCTGCCGCGACTTGACCACCGACAGCGGCAGCATCTCGGGCAGCTCGAGCCGCGAGCGGCCGGGCTCTGGCGCGGGCAACGGGTCGACCGCGCGCATGCTCGCGAGCGAGCGCTTCGCGAGCACGTGGTACTGCTCGGTGCCCTCGACCTTCCAGGCGAGCTCGGTGTCGGTCAGCGCCCGGACGATGCGGGCGGGGATGCCCGCGGCGAGCGTCCGCGGCGGGATCACCATCTGCGCCTTGACGAACGCCATCGCGGCCACGACCGACGACTCGCCGACGACCGCGTGGTCGTTGACGACCGCGTTCATGCCGACCAGCGCGTTGCGCTGGACCGTGCAGCCGTGCAGCACCGCGCCGTGGCCGACGTGGCCGTTCTCCTCGACGACGGTGCCGAGGCCCGGGAAGCCGTGCAGGATGCACGAGTCCTGGATGTTCGCCCCCGCGCGCACCTCGATGTGGCCGAAGTCGCCGCGCAGCGAGGCGCAGGGCCCGATGTAGCAGCCGGCGCCGACGACCACGTCGCCGATGAGCACCGCAGACGGGTGGACGAACGCGGTGGGGTCGACCACCGGCGTGATCCCGTCGATCGCGTAGACCTTCAGCTTCATCAACCGTCACCCCCGCTACCGTGTGGGCTCGGCGTCGGCCGGACGACTTCGTCAGGCGGGAGCCTGACCCACAGGCACCAGCTTACCCCAGCGCGCGCCGCGCATTCTCGAACATCGCGAGCCACGGCGAAGCCTCGCCCCAGTCGCGAGGCGCCCACGAGAGCTGCGCGGTGCGCCAGACGCGCTCCGGGTGCGGCATCAGGATCGTGAAGCGTCCGTCGGCCGTCGTGAGTCCGGTGATGCCCTCGGGCGAGCCGTTGGGATTGTGCGGGTAGGCCTGCGTCGGCCGCCCGCGCCCGTCGACGAAGCGCAACGAGACCATCGACCGAGCCTCGGCGAGGTGTGCCGCGTCGCGGAATTCGGCGTAGCCCTCGCCGTGCGCGGTGGCGACCGGCAGTCGGCTGCCCTCCATGCCGCGGAAGAACAGCGACGGCGAGCGCACCACCTCGACCTGCACGAGCCGCGCCTCGAACTGCTCGGAACGGTTGCGCACGAAGCGCGGCCAGTGCCTGGCGCCCGGCACGAGATCGCCGAGCGCGCTCATCATCTGGCAGCCGTTGCACACGCCCAGCGCGAAGCTGTCCGGCCGCGCGAAGAACGCGGCGAACGCGTCGGCGAGGCGCGGATCGAAGAGGATCGACTTCGCCCAGCCCTCGCCGGCGCCAAGCACGTCGCCGTACGAGAATCCTCCGCACGCGACGATCCCCGCGACGTCGGCGAGCGCGCGCCGTCCCGACGCGAGATCGGTCGTGTGGACGTCCCAGGCCTCGAAGCCCGCACGGTCGAACGCCGCAGCCATCTCGACCTGCCCGTTGACGCCCTGCTCGCGCAGGACCGCCACCCGCGGTCGCGCACCGGTGGCGACGAAGGGCGCGGCAGGCGCCAGGGTGACGACCGGCGCGAGGCCGGCGTCGTGCGGGTCGCCGATGCGCGCGAATTCCTGGTCGGCGGCCTCGGGCAGGTCGCGCATCCGCTGCATCGCGTGCGTGAGCGACGACCACTCTCGGTGCAGCTCGTCGCGCGCGAGATCGAGCAGCACGCCGTCGCGACGGGTCACGCGAAGGCGATCGTGCGTCGCCACCGTCGCGACGACGCTCGCGGCGAGGCCTGCGGCGCGCGCCTCGACGATCGTGCGCTCGACGGCGTCGGCCGCGACCTCGACCACGGCGCCGATCTCCTCGGCGAACAGCACGGCGAGCGGCTCGCCCGCGAACTCGTCGAGGCGCAGGTCGAGGCCCACGCGCGAGGCGAACGCCATCTCGGCGACCGTGGCGAACACGCCACCGTCGCCGACGTCGTGGTAGGCGAGCAGCACGTCGCGCTCGCGCAGCCTGGCGATCTCACCCACCAGCGTCGCGAGCGAGCGAGGCGCGATGTCCGGGGACTCGTCGCCAAGCTGTCCGGCAACCTGCGCGAGTGCGCTCGCGCCGAGGCGATGGCGGCCCGGATGCGCCTGCAGCCAGACGAGACGCGCCCCTGCCGTGCGCGACAGGAGCGGCGTCGCGGTGCGGCGCGCGTCGCCGACCGGGGCGAACGCGGTCACCACCAGCGACACCGGCGCGGTGACCGACTTCTCGACGCCGCCTTCCTGCCAGGCGGTGCGCATCGACATCGAATCCTTGCCCACCGGGATCGATACGCCCAGCGCGACGCAGAACTCGGAGACCGCTCGCACCGTGTCGACCAGCACGGCGTCCTCGCCGCGATGGCCTGCGGGCGACATCCAGTTCGCCGAAAGCTTGACGCGCGAGAGCGACGGGACGTCGGCGGCGACGAGGTTGGTGATCGCCTCGGCGACGGCGAGCCGCCCCGACGCCGGACCGTCGATCAGCGCGACCGGCGTGCGCTCGCCCATCGCCATCGCCTCGCCGGCGTGGCCGCTGAAGTCCATCAGCGTCACCGCGACGTCGGCGACCGGCACCTGCCACGGTCCCACCATCGGGTCGCGCGAGCACAATCCGCCCACCGTCCGGTCGCCGATCGTGACCAGGAACGTCTTGTCGGCCACCGCCGGGAAGCGAAGCACGCGCCTCGCCGCTTCGCCGAGCGTGAGCGACGCGAGGTCGAGCGGAGCAAGCCGGCGCGCGACGCGCCGCGCCTCGCGTGTCATCCGCGGCGGGTTGCCGAGGATCACGTCGATGGGCACGTCGACCGGCCGGTTGCGGAAGCGCGGGTCCTCGACGACGAGACGGCCGTCCGC
>DASTCK010000091.1:0-7584 GCA_035711225.1 Casimicrobiaceae bacterium | reverse complement strand
GCAGGATCACAACGCCCCCGACGCGGCTGCCGCCGGTGGATGCCTTGAATGCGTCGAACGTGAAGCCATCCGAAGCGGTGAGCCTCACCATGGCCTCGGATCGAGGGTCGGACATCGCGTGCTCCGGTGGAGAAGACGGGGGTCGCGCGGGAGTGTGCTACGAGTCGCGGCCGATCGGCAACGGCGCGTCGCCCTGTGCGCCGGCTCGCATCGAGGGTTCGGGACGGTTTCGCGTCGGTCGCGCGTCGCGTTCGTCACCGGCGCAGGGCGTCGCTCGGGCCGGTCCGTCTCCGGTGCCGAGCGCCGGGCGATGCCGGCAGGCTCGCCCATTGTACCTGGGGGGGTATATGATCGGCGATCGACCGTGAGGGATCGGCCATGAAGGACGGCTCGTTGCACGACCCCGACGCGCAGAAGGCGATCGACTCGCGCCTCGCGCGCGTGGAAGGCCAGGTCCGCGCGATTCGGCGGATGATCGCCGACGACGAGCCGTGCGAAGCCATCGCGCTGCAGCTCGCCGCGGCTCGCAAGGCGCTGGACCGTGCGTTCTACGAAATGGTCTCGTGCATGATCCGGACCGAGCCCCCGAGTGGCGCCGCCGCGCGCAGGAAACGCGCGGGCAAGGTCGCCGAGCTGCTGTCACGCTTCGGGTGAGCGGGGCGCCCGTGACCGCGAGCCCGCTTCACGACGCGCTCGGCGCGCCGCCGACGGACGCGGCGATCCCGTGACGGCAGCGAGACGGCGCGTGGTCTTGCGGTGGGCGCTGGCCCTCGCCGTCCTCGCCGGCGCACCACCGGCTTTCGCCGCCGAGGCTGCCGCCACGGCGGCCGTCGCCTGGTGGCTGTGGCCGCTCGCGCTGTTCGTCGTCTGCTTCGCGCTCGGCGTCGTCGCCGTGCCGGCGGGGGTCGGCGGCGGCGTGCTCTTCGTGCCGATCGTCAGCGGCTTCTTTCCGTTCCACCTCGATTTCGTTCGCGGCGCCGGCCTGCTCGTGGCGCTCGCGAGCGCGCTCGCCGCGGGCCCGAGGCTCCTGCGCGACGGCCTGGCCGACCTCCGCCTGGCCTTGCCGCTGGCGCTGCTCGCCTCGGCGAGCTCGATCGCCGGTGCGGTGATCGGGCTGGCCATGCCGGCAGACGTCGTGCAAGTCGCGCTCGGGGTCACGATACTCGGCATCGTGGCCCTGATGGCGTCCGCGAGGAAGACCGAAGTGCCGGAAGGCATCGTGCCCGACAGGCTGTCGGCCGCGCTGCGCATCCATGGCGTGTTCATCGATGCCGCGAGCGGATCCGAAGTGAAGTGGCAGGTGCACCGGACGCCCCTCGGGCTGGTCCTGTTCGCGGGCATCGGCGTGCTGGCCGGCATGTTCGGCATGGGCGCGGGCTGGGCCAACGTCCCGGTGCTGAACCTCGTGATGGGCGTGCCGCTCAAGGTCTCCGCCGGCACCTCCAGCTTCATCCTGTCGCTGGTCGATTCGTCGGCGGCGTGGGTGTATCTCAACGGGGGAGCGGTGCTGGCCGTGGTCACGCTGCCCTCCGTGATCGGGATGATGCTGGGCGCTCGCATCGGGGCAAGGCTGCTCAGCGTGATGCGGGCGTCGGTCGTGCGCAAGGTCGTCCTGACGTTGCTGCTGTTCGCCGGGATGCGAGCCCTGCTCAAGGGCCTCGGGATCTGGAACTGAGCCGACGATGCCGCGACCCGACGCCATCGACCGCGTCCCGCCCGAGCAACGGCTGTATGCGAAGCTGCTGAACCGCACCGCGCTGATCGGCATCGCGGTGCTCGTGGTCGGATTCGGCGCGTACGCCTTCGGGCTCCTGCCGGCGCACGTCCCGGTCGAGCGGCTGTCGGCGCTCTGGAGCCAGCCCCTCGGGGCGTATCTCAGGGAGACGGGCACGCCCACCGGGTGGGGCTGGCTGGTCCACGTGGACAAGGGCGAGTTCGCGAGCCTCGCGGGCATCGTGGTCCTCAGCGGCTGCTCGCTGCTGTGCCTGCTCGCGGTCATTCCGATCTACGCCCGGCGCGGCGACGCGGTTTACGTCGCGATATGCGCTCTCGAGGTCGCCGTGCTGCTGGTCGCCGCTTCGGGCGTGCTGACCGGTGGGCACTGACGGCAGCGCCGTGACCCCGCCCTTCCATCGCATCCTCCTCGCGACCGAGCACACCGAGTTCGACGTCGGTGCGGAACGGGTTGCGATCGAGCTCGCGCGCGAGTGCGCCGTGCCGCTCTCGGGCGTGTACCCGATCGTGAGCAACGCGGAGTACGAAGCCGTCGCCCCGGAGGTCGTGGCGCAGGCGGAAGAAGGCGTCTTCGCCCGGCTCACGCAGCTGCGCGAAGAGGCACGCAAGGGAGGCGTCGACCTCGACCTGCGCGTCCGCCGCGGCGAGGAGCCCTTTCGCGAGATCGTTGCGGAGGCGCAGTCGCGCAACGCCGACCTCGTCGTCGTCCGGCGGCGCGGCAAGCGGGGGTTTCTCGCCAACCTGATCGTGGGCGAGCTGCCCGGCAAGGTCGCCGCGCTCGCGCCGTGCAGCGTGATGCTGGTGCCGCGCGCCGGACGGATGTGGTCGCAGCGTGTGCTGGCGGCCGTCGACACGTCGCGCGCGGCCGCCGCGGTGGCGACGGTCGCCGGCCGCGTCGCGATTCGCTGCAACGTGCCGTTGCTGATCGCGTCCGTGGCCGCGGAGGACAGCGTTCCGGCCCGCGCGGCGGCCGAGGCCGCCGTGGCAGGCGCGCTCGAGGCGGCGAAGGACGTCGGCGCGACGGCGGAAGGCTGCGTGCTGGCAGGTCGCCCGGCCGAGACGATTTCCACGCTCGCGGCCGATCGCAACGCCGACCTCCTGGTCGTCGGACGCCACGGCGAAAGCGGGATCCTCCACCGGTTGCTCCTCGGCGGAACGGCGCAGAGAATCGCCGGCCTGGTGCAGTGCCCGGTGCTGGTCGTCAGGTCCTGATCACGGGTCCGCGCGCGGCCTCGCGGACGAATTTCCCGCCCGCGGCACCGTCGCAGCCTCGCCTAGCGCCCCGAGCGCAGGTTCACGGCTTCCTGCGTCCGCGATAGCCATCGAGAAGGAGCGGCAGGAGCTTTCGCGCGCGCTTCACCATTCCCGCCTCGTCGCCGGCAAGCGATGCCTCGATCACGAGGCCCTGCACTGCCCCGATGAACGACACCGGCGCCAGCGTCGCGTCGAGGTCGCGCGGAAGCTCGCCGGCGGCCTTCGCCTGCATGAAGAGCTGCGTGAGCCGCTGGCGGTACGAGTCGATCATCGCGCGCACTTCGGCGCGCACCGGCGAATCCCCCGGGTACTGCATCTCGTGGAACATGACGCGCGGCACCCCGGGGTTGGCTGCGATGAACGCCACGTGGGCGAGAAACGCCCGCTCGATCCTGGCCAGCGGCGAATCCGCCTCCTCGATCGCCGCCGTGATCGCCGCGCCGAGCGATTCGCGGACCCAGGCGAAAACCGCGAGCCAGATCGCCTGCTTGTCGGGGAAGTGCCGGAAGACGGCCCCCTGCGTGAGCCCCATGCGCTCGGCGATCGCGTGGGTCGTGATCGCGTCCGGCCCGCGCTCGCGGGCGAGCGCGAGGACGGTGGCGACGATCTCGCGCTGGCGCTCGTCGCTGCTGAGACGCCGGCGAGGGGGGGTCCGGGAGGCAACGGCCGGGACCGGACGGGTGGAAGGGGGCAAGGGTATCGGGATTGCTTGAAAGTGAGTATTCGGTTACTATCTTACTGACCAGCGGACCGGACCGCAAGGCCCGCCCCGATCGATGCCTCGACAGGAGATCCCACCATGCACGCACGCCACGCTTCCCTAGCCCTCGCCCTCACGTTCGCCTACGCGGCGACCCTGGGCCTCCCGGCCTACGCCGCGACCGCCGCCGCACCCGAGCACGCCCACGCCGCCCACGCCGCGGCGCCGGGCAAGCTGACGCTCGACCATGGCAAGCGCTGGGCGACCGACGCGCCGCTGCGAGCGGGGATGGACAGGATTCGCGCGCTGGTCGCGCCGAAGGTCGGCGCGATCCACGGCGGAAAGCTCGCCGCCGCCGAGTACCAGGCCCTCGGCGTCGCAGTCGAGAAAGAGGTCGCCGACATCGTCGCGCAGTGCAAGCTGGCGCCCGAGGCCGACGCGATGCTGCACCTGATCGTGGCCGAGCTTCTCGCCGGCGCCGACGCGATGCAGGGCAAGGGGACGGGCAGCGCCGCGAGCGGCGCGCACAAGGTCGTCGTGGCCGCGAACGACTACGGCCGCTACTTCGACCATCCGGGCTGGAAGCCGATCGGTTGAGGAGGCCGAGGTCGACGCCGCCGCCTCTCATGGGGCGGCGGTCGCCGCGCGCCGGCCAGCCGATCCGCCCGCTCGATCCGGCGCGCGTCGCGACGATGCGCTGCGCATCGTCGCATCGGGCACGCCGCGACGGATACGGCCCGCGCATCGGCGGGCCGTCCGACTACACGCTCGACTTGGCCTTGGCCTTGCGCCCGGGCGCGAGCGGCGGCGCGTACCCCGACAACCGGCACTGCCACGCGTCGATGCGCGTTCCGTTCTCGAAGCGCGTCAGCGTGCAGGTGACGATCGCGCCGGACGCCGCCAGGCTCTCGAGCTTCTGGCGCACGACGGGAAGCGGCAGCCGCATCTCCTTCGCGATCTCGAGGTCGAGACGCTGGCCGTACTTCTTGAGGCATTCCAGGACTTCGATCACGATGTAGGCCTCGATGGTGGCGATGGAGCGCTGCGGCCGTTGAAACGCGACCGCCGGGACTGCGAACGGCGGGCGTCGCGCCATCGCGGCCGGAAGCCGCCCGGACGCGACGTCGATGCAAGAGGCCGGACGTACCGCACCTCACCGCAACGAATGTCTTGGCTCCCCGACCTGGGCTCGAACCAGGGACCTGCGGATTAACAGTCCGTCGCTCTACCGACTGAGCTATCGGGGAAGGGACCCAAGCCTTCCATTATAGCAGCGGCGATGCGCTCGGGGCCAGCCGGCCGACCGCGAGCCTCACTGCCGATCGCCCCGCAGGTAGGGCGCCGCCCTCTTCAGGTAGTGGAGCATCGACCACAGTGTCAGGATCACCGCGATCCACAGCGCGACCGTGCCGAGCAGCGGCGTCGGGATGCCCGGGATCAGCGGCTCGTAGAGCAGGAGCGCGATGATCGCGGTCATCTGCGCGGCGGTCTTGAGCTTGCCGACGAACGCGACGGCGACGCTCCTGCCCGCGCCGAGCTCCGCCATCCATTCGCGCAGCGCCGAGATCGCGATCTCGCGACCGATGATGATGATCGCGAGGTAGGCGTCGGCGCGCCCGAGCGCGACCAGCAGGATCAGCGCCGCGGCGACCATCAGCTTGTCGGCGACCGGGTCGAGGAACGCGCCGAACGCACTCGTGACGGCGAGGCGGCGCGCGAGCCAGCCGTCGAGCCAGTCGGTGATCGCGGCGCCCGCGAAGACGCCCATCGCGAGCCAGTTCTTGCCGGCCGGCGCGAGCCAGGCATCCGGCAGGTAGTAGACGCCGACGAAGACCGGGATCAGCACGATCCGCAGCCACGTCAGCGCCGTCGGGATGTTGAGCGGCATGCGGTCGAGGGCGCGGCGTCGCGGATTCTACTCCCCGCCGTGGGCCGGCCGATCGCGCGAGGGAACGCGCCACAGCCAGGCGCCGACGGCGACGCCGATCGCCGCCAGCGCCACGCGCAACCACGTCCGCTCGACCACGAAGACGATCGTCGCGACGATCGACGCGCTCATCAGCGCGATGGCCGTGATCTTGGTGCGCCACGGGATGCTGCGATGGCGCCGCCACTCGAGGATCGACGGGCCGAAGATCGTCGACTCGGTCAGCATGCGGTCCAGGCGCGGCGACGCGCGCGCGAAGCAGGCCGCCGCGAGGATCAGGAACGGCGTCGTCGGCACGACGGGAAGGAACACGCCGACGATCCCCAGCAGCGTCGCGACGATGCCCGCGGCGAGGAGCAGGCCGCGGACGATCGGCGAGCGTGCCGGCGCGACGGCGCCATCCGTCCGATCCGGGGGTCCGCTCATCGACGCGCACCGAAGGTGGGCAGGCGCACTGCGCGCGTCCGCGCACGCACGCGATGACCTGCCGCCCGCCTCGCGCCGCATCGGGTACGATCGCGCTCGCGATGCCGTTGCCGACCGACACCGCGCCGCGTCCGCCGCGGCGTGTCACTGCCTCCACCGGCGACGGCACGACGGCGCACGCCTATCCGCCCCGGCTCGACGCGCTCACGCCGCTTCGCTTCGCCGCCGCGACGCTGGTCGTAGCGGCGCACGGCGCCGACCGCCTCGGGTTCACGCTGGGTCCCGTGTGGCCCTACGCGATGGGCAGCGCGGTCTCGTTCTTCTTCGTGCTGTCCGGCTTCGTCCTCGCCTACAACTACGCCTCGCTCGGGCGCGGCGCGCCGACCAGGCGCTACCTCGTGATGCGCGTCGCGCGCATCTGGCCGATGCACCTGCTCGGCCTCGCGGCCGCCCTCGCGATGATCCCGCCGCACGGCTGGGTGCAGCCCGGCATCGATCCCACCATCGCGGCCGCGATGGTCGTCACGCTCACGCAGACGTGGTTCACGCTGATCCCGGGCTACGCGGGCGCGTACAACGCCCCCGCGTGGACGCTGTCGGTCGACGTGTTCTGCTACCTGGTCTTCCCGTGGCTTCTCGCCCGGATGCGCGCCGCGCCGCTGGCGACCTTCGGGCTCGCGCTGGCGGCGAGCGTCGCCTGCCCGCTGGTCGCGACGGTGCTCGGGCCGACGAACGCCGGCAACCCCGTCACGAGCTGGAACTGGTACATGCTCGATCGCAGCTTTCCGCTCGCGCGCCTGGCCGAGTTCACGCTCGGCATGCTCGTCGCGCAGGCGCTCCCGCGCATCCGCGCGCGGCTGCCCGCGACGCGCGTCGTGGCGACGGCGGCGGAGGCCGCGGTGCTCGTCGTGCTCGCCGGCGCGATGGCGCAGGTCCACTGGATGCCCCACGCCGCGCGATGGATCGGGCCGGCGTTCGCCGACTGGCTCGGCCAGGTGGGCGCGGCGCCGTTCTGCGCGCTGGCGATCGCGGTGTTCGCGCACGGCCGCGGCGCGCTCACCGCGCTGCTGTCGACGAGGCCCGCGGTTCACCTGGGCGACCTCGCGTACGGCGTGTACATCCTCCACCTCCCGTTGCTGACGCTGAACGTGTGGCCGGCGCTCGCGACGACGGCGGGACGCGGCGTGGCGGCGCTGCTGGTCACGCTGGTCCTGCTTGCCCTCGCGCATGTCGCGTGGCGCCTCGTCGAGCTGCCTGGCAGGCACGCGATCGTTCAGGCCTTCGAGCGGCGCCGCCGGCGCATCGCGGCGGCCGCGGCGGCGCTTCCGAACGCATAGTCGACGCGCTCGCGGCCGGACAGGTCGCGCAGCGCGAGTCCCGGCACGCCGAAGCGGCTCACGACCTCGTGCACCGGCGGTGGCGCCTCGACCCACAGCGGTCGCGCTCCCGCGGACTGCGCCACCTCGTCGAGCGCGACCATCGCGTGGAACAGCTCGCCCATCGTCGCGGGCGCGACGCGCGCGGTGACCGGGTCGGCGGGCAT
>DASTCK010000090.1:0-5792 GCA_035711225.1 Casimicrobiaceae bacterium | reverse complement strand
GTGCGCGCGTCGAACACCGCGACGCCGCTGTGCGCGTCGCCCTCGCCGTAGAACGCGAGCACGCGATGCTCCTGCGCCACGAGCGCGCTCACGTAGAGCACGCCCCGCTTGTGCCCGGGCACCGCGTCGCGACCGTCCAGCAGGACGCCGGTGGCGCAGGCGAGATCCAGCCGGTCGTCGAGCAGGAGCGCGCCCTGCACGTAGCGCCCGTCGACGACGCTGTGCCAGAAGCCCAGGTGGCCGCCGTCGAACGGCACCAGGTTCGCGGAGTTCGAGAGCATCGCGGGAAAGCGGTCGCCCCAACCGTTGTCGACGCGCTTGCGCAACTGCCAGCGGCCGCGCCGGCCGCGCGCGAACACGAGCAGCGGGTCGAGGCGGTAGAGGCAGTGCAGCTCGTCCTCGTGGACGAACAGCACCCAGTTCTTCTCGATCGGCGTCGACGTCCAGGGCAGCTCGATCGCGCCCAGCAGCTCGATCTCGCGCTCGGTCGCCCGCGCGAGCACCGGACGGATCCCGCCGGGCCGCACCATCGTGTGCACGACGAGCGTCTCGCCGCGGAAGCGGACCGGACGGAAGTCCTCGATGCGGGCATCGTCGGGGTAGCCGCGGCGCGCCAGCGTGCGATGCTCGATCAGCGACAGGTCGGCGGCATCGAGCACGACACGCTCGGCGTGCGCGTTGGTCGTGAAGCGGTAGTCGATCTCGCGGCGGACGATCAGCTCGAGGCGATCGCGGACGCCCACGGCGCCGGGGTTGTAGAGCCCGCCGTCGCTGCCGGGCAGGTCGCCGCGGGAGAGCAGGCGCAGGCGGGCTGGGACGGGCGTTACAGCGTCGAAAGGGGGCATGCGTCGAACCAGTGGAAGCGGGGAAAGCGGCGAATCGTCGCCGCGTAGCCGTCGGGCGTGAGGTCGGCGAGCCAGTAGTAGTTGCCGTGCGTCGCCCACGATCCGGTGCCCAGCACGATGTCGAGCATCATGTGCGACGCGTCGGTGCGCCCGGACGTCGCGCGCCGGTGCACGCCGAAGTCGGCGAGGCGGCGCAGGTAGTCCGCCTCGTCCATCCACCGGTCGTTGCGCGGGAGCGGCGTGCCGGCATGGTTGAGCTCCTCGCTTTCGATCGTGAGCATCGCGCGGTCGTACCAGATCGTCGCGCCGGTCGCGGCGATCCGCATCCCGAGGTGGACGTCCTCCTGCCCGACGCCGTCGCACATCTCGTCGAGCCCGTTGATCGAGAGCAGGAGCTCGCGCGGCGCCGCGAAGCTCGCGCCGTAGAGCTGCCCGCCTTCGATCGGCACGCGCAGCGCGTCGTCGCCGGACGGCCAGCGAGCGTCGCGTCCCCGTGCATCGAGGCGACCCTCGATCATCACGCCGCCGCGCACCACCATCCGCGAGCGCCGCTCGTACGCGCCCGCGACGACGTCGCCTCCGCGTGCGCCGCGCCGCACCGCGGACCACCAGCCCGGCATCAGCACCGCGCAGTCGTCCACGAAGACCACGTAGGGCGCGCGCGCATGGACGAGCCCGCTGTTGCGCGCATTCGAGGCGGCGAACGAGTCCCGCGACGTCAGCCGGTGCGGCCCCTGCCACGGCGAGGGCTTGGGACTCACGTGGCGCAGCGGGAACCGGCCGGCGGCGTCGCGAAGGAAGCGCTCGGTGCGCGCTTCGCTCAGGTGCCGGTCGACGACGATCACCTCGATGTCGTCGCCGTCGCCGAGCTGGCGCGCGAGCGAGCTCGCGAACCAGTCGAACGCGGGCTCCTCGCGGCCGGTCACGAAGACGACCGAGATGCCGGCTCGGCTCATCGCCGCCGGAACACCTTCCACTGGACGTGGTCCTCGACCACCTCGAACCCCAGCTCGGCCAGGTGCCGTTGCGCGCGCTGCGTCGTCGCCCAGTCGGTGTCGTCGGCGACCCACAGGCCGTCGTGGGCGAGCTTCGGGGTCCACTGCTCGACCTCGCCGGTGGAGACCGCCTCCGAGTGGTTGCTGTCCTGGTGGAGCAGGCCCACCGAGCCGTCGGCGACGCGCAGGACCGCCTCGCGCGAGCGCTCGCGCAGCACGCGGCACCACCGCGCGACGCCGTTGCGGTCGACCGCCTGCACGAAGCTCGCGTGGATCGCCTCGTGGTCGAGCTCGCCCCACCACTTGTCGTTCGCCGGGTCGTTGACGCCTTCGAGCGAGGCGGCGCGCTCCCAGGGGTCGATGGCGAGCACGGTGCCGCGCCCGAGCGCCTCGTGGCCGATGGCGATCGAGATCGTGCCGCGCCCGCCGAACACGCCGAGCTCGACCGAGAGCCCGCTGCCCACGCTCACCACGAGCTCGGCGAGGCGCGCGCCCTTGTCGACGCTGGTCCAGCCGTGCAGCGGCGGGATCGCGGCCTCGACACGGCGGCGCAGGCGGAGGCGGAGGTCGTCAGGCAGCGCGGGGAGCGTCGTCATTGCTGGCCAAAGGCGCGCCGGCGTGTCGACGGTGGCGCATGCAGGGGGCGACGGCGCCTGCGCACGCTATTATCCCGCATCGGCGCACCGCTCGCCCGGCGACCCGCCTTCTCCGCCACGACACTCGCATGCGACTCGATCCCTCGCTGACGCCTCGTCGCGCCGACGACCTCGAGATCCGCGCGGTGCCCGACGGCTACGTCGTCTACGACCCGTCGCGCGACCGGCTCCATTTCCTCAACGGCACGGCGACGTTCGTGCTCGAATGCTGCGACGGGGCGACGCCCGTCGGCGAGCTGCCCACGCTCTTCGCCGCCGCCTTCCGCCTCGACGAGGATCCGGCCGCAGCGGTGGCCGCCTGCCTCGAGAGGCTGGCCGCCGAGGGCCTGCTCGCGGGCCTTCCCGCCGACGACCGTTCCCCGGTATAGTCACGCACGCGGGCGCCTGCCCGTGCCTGCGGAGCCAAGCGCATGGGAACCGACGCGAAGATCGAAAGCCTCCTCGAGCGCTACTCGCCCGAGCGCCGCGAGGCGCTCCGCAAGATCCTGCTCGGGACGGCGATCTACGCCGCGCCGATGGTCGCGTCCTACTCGATGCAGAACCTCGGGGGCGTCGCGCAGGCGCAGTCGACCAACCAGACGTTGACGCAAGCGATCCCCGTCGATTCCGGCGTGGGACTCGCGGCCGCCGCAGGAGCGGTCGCCGCCGCCGGCGCGTTCGTGCTGCGCCGCCGTCGCAGCCGCAAGGACCGCGACGAGAAGTAGGACCGGAAACGTCGCCGCCGCGCTTCCGCACGTGCTCCGCCGGTCCGACCGGCCCCGCGTCACCGCAGCCCTGATCGTCCGCGACGAGGCGCGCCATCTTGGCGCCTGCCTCGATTCGCTGCGCCCGCACGTCGACGAGATCGTCGTCGCCGACACCGGCTCGACCGACGGGTCGCCCGGGATCGCGCGCGACCGCGGAGCGCGCGTCGTCGAGCACCGCTGGCGTGGCGATTTCGCCGCCGCGCGCAACGCCGCGCTCGACCAGGCCAACGGCGAGTGGATTCTCTACATCGACGCCGACGAGCGCGTCGTGGCGTGGCCGGCCCCCGCGCTCGCGCCGCTCCTCGACGACTCCTCGGTGCTCGCCTGCACCGTGCTCTTCCGTCCTCAGAGCGGCTTCACCCGCTACCGCGAGCATCGGCTCTTCCGCCGCCGCCCCGACGTTCGCTTCCGCGGCGTCATCCACGAGTCGATCCTCTCGCCGCTGCGCGACGCCTGCGCGCGCGAAGGCGGACGCGTCGCCCCGAGCGACGTCGCGCTCGACCACCTCGGCTACGACGGCGACCTCGCGGCGAAGCACCGTCGCAACCGGCCGCTGCTCGAAGCACGACTCGCCGCGGAGCCCGGCCACGTCTACAGCCGCGACCACCTGGCGCGAACGCTCCTCGCGCTCGGCGACGAGGCAGGCGCGGAGCTCGCGTGGCGACGGGCCGTCGCCTCGGCCTGCACGCTCGCCGCCCACGAGCCCGGCGACGCGCTGCCGTTCCTGCACTTCGCGTCGTTCCTGCTGGATCGCGGCCGCGACGCGCGCGAGATCCTCGACGAGGGCCGCCGGCGGTTCCCCGACGACCCCGCGCTCGCCTGGCTCGACGCGCGCGAACGGCTGGAATCGGGCGATCCCCGGGGCGCGCTGCCGATCTTCGCGGCGCTGGCCGACGTCGACCCCGCCACGCTCTGCATGGAGCGCGCCTACGACACCTCGATCTTCGGCGCCAACGCGCACGCCGCCGCGGCGCTGTGCGCGTTCCGCCTCGGCCGCTACGGCGAGAGCGCCGAACGGTACGCCCGCGCCGAGGCGCTGGCCCCCGGCCGCGCCGAGTTCCGCGTCAAGCGCCAGCTCGCGCAGGCGCGGCACGCGCTCTCGCCGCGTCAGTGAAGCTGGGCGTAGATGCGCTGCGCGAGCGCGCGGCTGATGCCGGGCACGCGCGCGAGGTCGTCGACGCTCGCCTTCTGCAGGCCGCGCAGGCCGCCGAAGTGCGCCAGCAGCGCGGTGCGCCGCTTCGCGCCGATGCCCGCGATCTCCTGCAGCGTCGAGGTCGTGCGCGCCTTGCCACGGCGCGCGCGATGGCCCTGGATCGCGAAGCGGTGGGCCTCGTCGCGGATCTGCTGCAGCAGGTGCAGCCCCGGGTGGTCGGGCCGCAGCGTCAGCGGCTCGGCGCGGTTCGGGAACACGATCTCCTCGAGGCCCGGCTTCCGCTCGGGTCCCTTCGCGATGCCGATCAGCGGCACGTTGTGCAGCCCCTGCTCGGCCAGCACGTCGGCGGCGACGCCGACCTGGCCGCGGCCGCCGTCGATCACGAGCAGGTCGGGCGTAGCGAACTCGCCGGCGACGATGCGCGCACAGCGTCGCGTCAGGGCCTCGCGCAGCGCCGCGTAGTCGTCGCCGCCGGTCGGCGGCGTGACGTTGAAGCGCCGGTACTCGCCGGTCTGCATCGCGAGCCGGTCGAAGATCACGCACGAGGCGACCGCCGCCTCGCCCATCGTGTGCGACACGTCGAAGCACTCGACGCGCTGCGCGCTGGGCGGCAGCCCGAGCGCCTCGACCAGCGCGGCGAGGCGCTCCTCGGCGGTCGCCTTCTGCGCGAGCTTCTGGCGGATCGCGAGCGTCGCGTTCTCGGTGGCCATCTTGAGCCAGACGCGCCGCTCGCCGCCTGGGCTCGCGACGATCTCGACGTCGTGCGCGGACTGCTCGCGTAGCACCTGCTCGAGCGCCTCGCGGTCCTCGGCGACCGGCGCGACGATGGTGGGCGGCACCGGGCGCTCGAGGTAGTGCTGCGCGAGGAACGCCTGCACGAGCTCCGCCATCGTGCCGGCGTCGGCATTGCGCGGGAAGAACGTGCGGTCGCCCACGTGGCGCCCGCCGCGGATCATCACGACGTTGACCGCGCGGAGCCCGCCTTCCTCGACGCCGGCGACGACGTCGATGTCCCCCGCCGTCGCGCTCTCGACGAACTGTCGCGACTGAAGCTGGACCAGCCGCGAGATCTTGTCGCGCAGGCGGGCCGCGCGCTCGAACGCTAGGCCGGCGGAGGCCTCCTCCATCTGCGCCTGCAGGCGCGAGCGCGCCTCGTCCGTCTTGCCCTGCAGGAACAGGGTCGCCGCCTGCACGTCCTCCTGGTACTCGGCCTCGCCGACGAACCCCACGCACGGCGCGGTGCAGCGCTGGATCTGGTGGAGCATGCACGGGCGCGAGCGGTTCGCGAACACCGAGGGCTCGCAGGTGCGCAGCATGAACACCTTCTGCAGCATCGCGATGCCGTCGCGCACCGCGCCCGCGCTCGGGAACGGCCCGAAGTAGCGGTTGCGCCGGTC